>NZ_CP051294.1 GCF_013170805.1 Mesorhizobium sp. NZP2077
ATGAATATATCCATGCGGCTGCCACGTTTCGAGTTCGATGACAAAATCCTCGAACAGGGCGCCGAGATTTCCCGGCGGTTGAACCAGCTTCGGATGGAGAAGTTCCCGCCGAATGCGACTAAGACCCTGCGCACGTTCTCTATGGCGGAAGTCGCTCACTACCTCGGTGTCTCGCAAAACAATCTGAAGCGCCTTCACCTTGAAGGCAAGGGACCCTTGCCCGACCAAAGTCCGTCCGGCCGGCGCTCCTATACGGCCACACAGATGTTGGAGCTTCGCCATTTCCTGGATCAGCATGGCAGGACGGAGGTCAAGAAGTATGTCCCTCACCGCAAACCTGGCGACAAGCTCCAGGTGGTTGCGGTCGTCAACTTCAAGGGTGGCAGCGGCAAGACGACCACCGCAGCCCACCTCGCCCAGCATCTGGCGCTGACCGGCCACCGCGTCCTCGCTATCGATCTGGATCCGCAGGCGTCGCTGTCGGCACTGCACGGCTTCCAGCCCGAGCTCGATCGCAATCTGTCGCTCTATGAAGCGATCCGGTATGACGAGGAGCGCAGATCGATTGCGGACGTGATCATACCGACGAATTTCCCCGGCCTCGATATCATCCCCGCCAATCTCGAGCTGCAGGAATACGAGTACGACACGCCGCTGGCCATGCAGGACAAGACGTCGAATGCCGGCCGCCAGTTCTTCACGCGCATGGCCAAGGCGCTGTCGGAGGTCGACGACCGTTATGATGTTGTCGTGGTCGATTGCCCGCCCCAGCTTGGCTACCTGACGTTAACGGCGATGTCGGCGGCAACGTCGGTTCTGATCACCGTCCATCCGCAGATGCTCGACCTGATGTCGATGAGCCAGTTTCTTCTCATGCTCGGCGGAATATTGAAGACCATCAAGGCCGCCGGCGCCGCGATCGAGCTTGATTGGTTTCGCTACCTGATCACGCGCTACGAACCGACCGACATCCCGCAGGCGCAGATGGTCGGGTTCATGCAGTCCATGCTTGCCGGCCAGATTCTCGAAAACCCGATGTTGAAGTCGACGGCGATTTCCGATGCGGGTCTGACCAAGCAGACACTCTACGAGGTGGAGAAGTCGGCTTTTACACGTTCGACATACGATCGCGCGCTGGAGTCGCTCGACGCGGTGAACGCCGAAATCGTCACCCTCATCCATCGTGCTTGGGGACGGTCATGACGGCTGACTTTACGGCAGTAAAAACCGGCAATTATGTCTGTAAAAGCAGATCGCTGACCGCGATCGGAGACGAATAATGGCGCGCAGGGACATCTTCGGCAGTGTTTTAGGCCCGGCCCCGTCAGTGGCTGATGCCCAAGATGTGTCGGGCTATGCCGTTCGGGGTGCGTCGCGCTCGATCATGCAGTCGTTCGAGGAGCTCTCCAAGAGTTCGGTCGTCGATCTCGATCCGGCGATGGTGGACGCCTCGTTCGTCGCCGACCGGCTAGACGAGGACGATGAGGCGTATCAGGAGTTGTTCCAGGCAATTCGGGAGAGGGGCCAGGATTCTCCGATCCTGGTCAGGCCGCATCCGGAGGACTCAGGGCGCTTCCAGACTGTCTTTGGTCATCGCCGCGTCAAGGTTGCGCGTCAGCTGGGCAGGCCAGTGCGCGCTGTCGTCAAGAAGATGGGCGATGAGGACCATGTCATCGCGCAAGGCCAGGAGAATGCCGCCAGGGCCAATCTGTCCTTCATTGAAAAGACGCTGTTTGCCGACCGCATTCTCAAACGCGGTCACACGGCCGACACGGTGAAGTCGGCCTTGGCGCTCGATGACACGACCTTCTCGAAGATGCGCTCGGTGACCAGCAATGTTCCCGAACAGGTCATCGTGGCGGTTGGCGCCGCCAAGGCCGTCGGCCGGGACAGATGGTGGCAGCTGGCCAAGCTCATGGAGCATCCGGGCAACGCGGGTAGGGCGGCCGACTATGTAAAAAGCGCGGAGTTCTCTCAGCCAGACAGCGATGCACGATTTGCGGGTCTCTTCGCCTTTCTGAGTGCTTCGGAAGGGCGCCCGCCGGCGGCGGCCACGACAAAGGAAAAGGCCTGGTCTCCGCAGGACAGGTCCGTGCGAGCCAAGATCACCGACACTGGAAAAGTGTTCACGCTTGCCTTGAAGGCCAGGGAAGCCTCGCCATTCGGTGCGTTCATAGCCGAGAGGCTGGACGAGCTTTTCGTAGCATTCCGGCAATCGGAAATGTCGAAGAAAACGGGAGACTGAAACCGCAAAAGAAAAAGGCCCCCGAACGTCGCCGTCGCGGAAGCCCTTCTCGGTCTGTAGCAAGCTGAGAATCGCACTTCCCCGAATCACTGTCAAGAGTCGTGGCGCCGTTTCGGCGAGCAGGTTTCTTTTGCCTTCTTGAAAGGTGAGGGAAATGGAGAGTGGGTTTGCGACGACGCCCTTTGGGCGGCGGCCGATGACGCTTGCCTTGGTGAAAGCCAACGCGGCGTCACGGCAAATACCGGAAGGGGAAGTCGTTGAAAAATGGCAGGTCTACCGGTGGCTCTGCGAGGGCAAGTCGATCGTGGGCGTCGGCGATCGCGCCCTAGCCGTGCTGAGCGGGCTGTTGACGTTCTATCCGGACGATCAGATCAGCGAGGAAAACGGCTTGATGGTCTTCCCGTCGAACGCGCAGCTGTCGCTGCGGGCGCATGGCATGGCCGATTCCACGCTGCGCCGGAACCTGGCGGAGCTGGTGAGCTGCGGTCTCATCATCCGCCGAGACAGCGCCAACGGCAAACGATTTGCCCGCAAAGGGCAGGGCGGGGCGGTCGTGGAGGCCTTCGGGTTCTCTCTGGCTCCGCTGCTGACCAGGGCCGCGGAGTTTCAGCAGGCAGCCGACCAGGTTCGGGCGGACAATCGGGCGCTAAAACTGATGCGGGAACGCATCACGCTGCACCGCCGCGACATCCACAAGCTGGTCGAGGCCGCCGTCGAGGAGGATGTGCCCGGGGATTGGGGAACCATCTGGAGGCGCTTCCGGGCGATTGTGGACGCAATTCCGCGACGGGCAGGGCTGGCGGAGCTGGAGAGAATCGTAAGCGAACTGGTCGATGTGCACAATGTGGTGGACAAGCTGCTGGAAAGCTTCACGAATACCAAGAATTCTAGCGGCAATGAGTCCCAAAACGAGCGGCAGCAATCTGATTCAAACACAGACTCCACTTTTGTATTTGAACCGGCTTTCGAGAAAAGCAGGGCCGAGGCCGAGCCAAGGCAGGGAACCGATGAGAAGCTGAAAAGCTATCCGATAGGGCTGGTGCTAAAAGCGTGCCCCGAAATTTCAGACTATGCGGTGCACGGGATCGGGAACTGGCGCGATTTGATGATTACCGCGGCCCAGGTGAGAGGCTACCTTGGTATTTCGCCCTCGGCATACGAGGAGGCTTGCCATGAAATGGGCCAGGAGGTCGCCGCCATTGTGATTGCCTGCATCTTGCAACGGGCCCAGCATATCAACTCGGCTGGCGGTTATCTGCGGGTTTTGACCGAAAAGGCGAGGGCAGGGCAGTTTTCCGTCGGACCGATGCTGATGGCGGCACTAAAGGCGAATGGCTTGACGGCGAGAATGGCCGGATGAGAAATGTGGGCGCCGTGTGCTTGACGACCATGTTGGGCGGTAGTTTAGACGCGCCGACGATGATGGATACGCACAGAGCGTCCATCACAGCGGCCGACGGTTTTCCTCCCCGGAGAGGGGAGGGGCCGGGCCTTCGTCTTCGGTCGACTCCTTACCCGCGTAGGTTTTCGGGCTGCAGGAATCAGCGATCCTTTGATCTGCGGATTACCTTCCAAGATTTCGAAAGGATTATCGTTCATTTTGTTCATGCGACAGGCGCAGCGCTTTTTGCCTATTTCCGTTGCCAAAAGCGCCGGCATGGCTGATCCTGCGGGCGATGATTCTGCGACCAAAGCCCTCCATATCTCACCACGCTACACTCTCCGGGGCCTGCTCAGCGGTGTCCGTCGGCGCGGTGCCGATCTGGCTTCGCCGAGCAATTCCGGAATCGCAAAGCCTTGCAGGGAAAGATGTTGAAGACGTCGCACTCGCCGCGGGTGCCGCCATCGGCGCGCTCGATGCGATGATCCGCCGGCAGGAGCGGTCGGCCGGCACCTGGCGGCAACGCTTGGCGCTTTCGGCGGCCGCGGCAACGTCGAGGCAGGCAGGCCGCGTCGAGGATGAAAGCGCCCTGCGCGACGCGGTGCTGCTCACGCGACCGGGCGACAATGTCGGGCCAGCTGGCAGGATGCTATTGGCCTGGCGTCGGCTGGCCGCAATGCCCGTGGAGAGACTGCTGACCGAGGCGAGCATCGGCGCAGTGCTGGATGACCTTGGTCTGGCGCATAATGACAAGGGCGTCAGCGACCTGACTGACGAACTTCGGCAGATCGTCGCCGGTGAGGGGACGGTGGGAATGACGACTGGCGCCATCGTGCTCGCCGAACACCACGGCTTCGGGCGCGCCCTTGGGGCCTGGCTTGCCGACGCCCTGCTGGCTCAACAGCTAGGGTGGACACATGCAGTGCCGCTCTTGGGCACCGAGGCGGCTTTGGGCATCAATCCGCGCCCGCCGCGCCGCGCGAGTACCGTTGTTTCGGCAACAAGTATCGAGGGGGGCTCCGATCGGACGAAAAGCCTGCTCGCCGCTCAGGCGCGCGCTGCGCTGCGCGCTATTGATCTTTCCGCTGAACTCGAGCGCCGCGCGGAGCGGCTGCTTGCTGTCGCGCCGAAACTCAGAGCCAAGGCGGCGGACGCTGTTGTCGACAAGCTCCTGTCCGACGATGCGATCGTTGCCTCGGAAAAGATCGCCGGCATGAGCGACCGTGGGCTGCGCCGCCTTTTCGACCGTTTGGTCGAACTCGGTGCCGCGCGTGAGCTATCCGGCCGTCCCACCTTCCGCATATACGGGCTGTGAGGACGATGGCGGAAGCGATGGGCAGGCGAGGAAAGGGGCAGCCAGACGGTCGATCAGGCGAACGCCTGTTTGATCGTGAGCTGGATCATCTGCCGCCGGAGGTGCGCTGGCGCGAATGGATGCATCGGGTCGAAGCAACCATCTTCGCCGCCAGCGAACCGGTGGCACGCGAGACCTTGGCGCGTGTCGTCGGCAAGAGCTGCAGCATCGACCTCCTCATCGACGACATTCGCGAGGACCTGCGCGGCCGGCCCTATGACCTGGTCGCGGTCGCCGGGGGCTGGAAACACCTGACTCGGCCGGCCTATGCCGACGCCATCCGTGCGGCGGTTGGTGGCAGTGAGAAGGCGGTCGACCTGACGCAGCCCGAAGTGCTGGTGTTGATGTGCATCGCTTATTTCCAGCCAATCACGCGCGGAGAACTGTCTTCGTTCTTTGGGAAAGAAGTTTCGCGCGACCTCATCGGCCATCTGCGCGGGGCCGGCCTGATCGCTTCCGGTCCGCGTAGCCCGACGCCGGGCGCGCCCTACACGTATGTCACCACAAAAGAATTCCTGCTGGAGTTCGGGCTCGACACGCTGCGTGACCTTCCGGACTTCGAGGCGCTTGAGGATGCCGGGCTGCTGTCGAAGGAGAAGTTGCTGGCTGGGGATATTCTGGTCGGATTGACGAGCGGGGAGGACGACGACGGAGGGGACGAACCAGTGGCTGGCGTTGGTGAGGACCAAATGTCTTGAGCGGGCCGCTGCTGGGTTGCGCCTTTACCGACAGGTGGTATCGCGATCAGGACGACTGATCGTTTGGCAGCCGATGATCGGGGTCATGAACGGCGATGCTGTCGCCTTCAACAAGATTGGCAGGAAAGATATTGATGCCCCGCCGGGACGACGCAGCAACGGAAATGCACGTTCTGTGGTCTGGCTACAACGTATGTGCGAGCCGGTGGGCCACCACGCGGTCCAAGAGTTCAGCGAAGCGGTTATTATCCTGGGCCATCTTCCAGAAATTCACGAAACGGCAGACGAGCTGAACATTGCCGATCGAATAGTGGCCGTAGCTGTCAATCCGGTCCGGAGAAACGAGCATATCGCTATCGTAATCGTCCTGTCCATGCAGATGCATCTCAAGGCCGGTGATGGCGCATTTCCCCTTCTGCTCCTCGTAGAGTTTGGCAAGATGAGCCTTCATCTCGGCCTCGGAACAATGGAGTTCCTTGTTCTTCAAGGTTTTGAAGACCCTCTGGCCGTTCGAATTCGCAACCGCGCCCGTAATCGAGAGCATGAGGTTTGCGAGAGTTAGCTCATGCAGCGACACGCTCGATCCGAGGGTCTTCCCTGCGCCGAGGCGTTCTTCCCACTTTGGGCGCGAATGCCACGGAGTGAGGTCACCTCCGTCGATGAGGGCCTGTACATAGGCCTTCATATCCGCATTGGCGACGCTGAACATCGCTGCCATTGAGGAGATATAGTCCTTCGCCACGGGATGGATCGTCTTCCATGACAACGGCTTCATTTTCTTGTCATGGCGGGACCACTTGGTGACAGGCTTCGCGAGCATGACACTGTCGGGATCGGAGTGATCAAAGACCGGATTGGCACTCGTCGTTTGAGCCCAATAGAGACTATCGCTGTTCCGGTCTCTGTGGAGCCAGAGATCGCCTTCGCTGCGCGTCAGGTCGTTACCTCGATTGAACCAGAGCGTCGCCCGACCTTTGACGTCGGCCTCTGAGTCGTCTTTGGCGGCGTCAGCTTTCGTAACTTCTAGATAACGGTCGTAGTCCCCTGCGCGCCACGGGTCGAAATAGGTCTTACCAAATTCGAGGGCTACAAGGTTCTCGCTGAGGCACCGAGACCAAAGGCTGTTTTCGTTCCCCGTCATGATGACATAGATTTTGCCTGCCAAATCGCTCCCCCAAATGTACCAGTCTTCATGCCTTTTACCGACGGCGTGCTGAGGCTCGGCCGACCAATCAATGCAGACATCTCATGCAAATGTATCTGTTGCTCTTCAAGTCCGCCCTCGTGGGGGTCTGGGGCAGAACTCGGCCAATCAGTGAGATCACGGCAGCTGGTATTGAGCCTTAGCATTCGCCAGAAAAAAACCGAGAGGAGGCGGCAGATCGTCGATAACGGCGGCAAGCCCTCAATGCGTCGACCGTCGCTAAGCGTTGACGGCATGCACAGTCGCTCCAATCAGGCCGCCAGTGGCTGGGCTGTCGGCCCGACACCGATCACCGCACCTGTGGTCATTAGCACGATCAGACCGCGCTCGGCTCCGGTCATGTCGAGATAGGCCCGAACCTGCGCGCGGTAGTGGTCGAGTGTCTGGGGATCGGGCGCCACATCGCTCTTCCAATCGACGACGACGGCTGGACGGCCTTCAGATGTCAGAGTTAGGGCATCCGCGATTCCGGTCGTTGCCGTTTCCATCCTATCGTCCGCATGCGCGGCGTAGACGGGAAACTCGGCCAGGAGAGCCGGCCGCAAGGCCGCGATTTGGGGCAGAGCAAGGGTCTGGACGACACAGCCCGCCAGTTCCTCGGCAGACAGTCCCGTCGCCGGGTCGGTGACCGGAAACCGGCCGAGGGCACGGATGAGTATGGTGGCTCGGTCTGCAAGGGCTGCCTTTGCCTCATTGGTTTCCCTGGTCAGCACCTCTTCCATGAGCTTGTGCAGGATCAGTCCGCGTTCGCGGCTTCCTTGAACCAGAACAGCGGCTTGCAGTTCGGCAGGCTGGTCATCAGCCGATCCGATCCAGATACTGGCCTCTTCTTCCTGCAGTACCGCTCCGGCGGTGTTCTCATCCCGGCTGGGCGCAAGCCAGATCAGCCGCGCCTGCCGCTCGGTAATGGCTTCGGCTTCCGTGGCGAAGATTGCGCGAGTTTGGGTATTGGCCGCTCCGTTGGCTGCCGTCGCGACGTCTGCGGGTAGATGCGAGAGGTCCAGGCCGGGGAGTTCGGCCAGCGAAAGATCGACGAGACCGATCCAGGCGGACTTCGACGGCGTTGTGTCGAGCCGGGGCAGGACGAGAAGTTCGCGGGCGCGCGTGGCGGCCACGTACCAGAGGCGGACGCGCTCCCGATCCAGCTCGTCTTTCTCAGCCTGGCGCGCGGCTTCGTAGCCGTCCGGCGCGACGCCCAGGACCGGGCAATAGAAGGTGTCCGTCTGACGGTTGATGACCGCACTGTCGGGCGCCATGACGCCCGTCATCGTGTTGACCGGGATGACGATTGGCCACTCGAGGCCTTTGGCCGCGTGCATGGTGAAGAGCGCGACGGCTTCTTCCTGCGCATCTGGCCGACCCTCCACTGCGCGCGCCTCGTCGGTCCAGGCTGCGGTCATCGCCTCAGCGAAAGAGCGAAGGCCGCGAACGGAGTAGCTCGTCGACAGGCTCAAATAGAGATCAACATTGGCGAGCGCGCGTTCGGCCTGGCCGCGATGACGCGCGAGAAGGAGCGGCCGAACTCGCATCATGTCCACGGCCTGCGAGAGCAACTCGTGCGGCGTCGTGCTGTTGCTGCGGCGGTAGAGCGTCTGCAGCTTTTCGATGGTCTCTCGTGCCAGCGGGTGAACGATGGCGGCTGGATCGACGCCGAGGTCGAGACGGGGAATTCGGTCGGGCTGTTCTTCGGAACGCGGCAGCGCCCAGACAATGTCCAGGAGTTCCTCTTCGGTGAGGCCGACTAGCGGGCCGCGCAGCAGCGCGCCAAGCGCCAGCGTGTCGCGCCGGTCGGCGAGAAGGCGGGTCAGCGCGATCAGGTCCTGGATTTCCTGGCGGCGGAAGAGACCCTTGCCGGCTTGTGTCGCCACCGGAATGCCGCGACGTTCGAGCGCCTCTTCATAGCGCCACAGCTCTGCGCCGGTCGGGGCCAGCAAAGCGATATCGCCGGGCTGGCAAGGACGTTCCGTCCCGCTGCGCCTGTCGACAATGGGATGGGTATCAATCAGGCGCGCGCACAGATCGGCGATGGCATCGGCCTCGGCATCGCGCTGCCGCTCGGCGCTGGCCTTGCCGTTTTCGTCCGCCACGGCCACGTCGAGGGCCGCCACGCACAGGTCGCCGCGATCGTCGTGAAAAGGGTCGAGAGCGGTAAAACCGGGCTGGCCATCGGCCGAGAGCACCGCCTCGAAGCGTTCGTTGACGAAGGTGAGGATCGAAGCGCAGGAGCGGAAATTGGTGGAGATCGACAGAAGGCTGTCGGAGTCCTGGGAGCGAAAGGCATCCCGAGCCTGCACATAGGCGCCGACGTCGGCGCCGCGGAAGCGATAGATTGCTTGCTTGGGGTCGCCGACCAAAAACAGCGCACCCGGCCGGATCCGGAACCGTGTCCAGTCGTCAACGTCGTCGACCGGATCGCCGCACAGCCGCCAGAAGATCTCGGTCTGCAGGGGATCGGTGTCCTGGAACTCATCGACGAGGACACGCGCGAAGCGCTGTCCCAGCGCGCACCGGACATCGTTATGGTCGCGCAGCAGGTCGCGCGCCGCGAAGATCAGGTCATCAAAGTCGAGCTGGGCGCTCGCCCTTTTGTAGTCGCGGTAGCGCTGCAGGATCGGACGCGCGTCGTCGATCAGTGCCTCCAGAACCTGGCCGGCGGCGGCTTGAAGAAGCAAACCCCAAGCCTCGCAGCAAGCGTTGTAGCAGACCTCCGCTGCATCGTTCAGCCGATCTCCATCGGCCTTGGAGAGGCCAGCCTGCTTCGCCGCGGCAGCCCATTTGCCCTTCTTGCGATAGGAGGCGAAAGCGCCTGCCTTGGTGCAAAGATCCGGGTGCGGACGCAAGGTCAGAAGCTGGACCAGGCCGGAGGGCGTCGAGGGATCGGGACCGGCAGCCAACGCGGTCGCCATCTCGGCCAGCCGCTGGACGATCGCGAGCGTTTCCGGCTCGGTCGCCGCTGCCCTGCGCACGAAGGCCGCGAAATCCGCCGTCGCCTGCCGAAAGGCTGCCAGATGACCGTAAAGCGGCAAGACGGGTGGCGCTGCGAGGGAGCGGCAGCGGCGCAGGTTCTCAGCGATCTTGTGGACGAGCACCACGGTTTCACCGGGGCTGTGCAGCACCATTTCGGCTAGGATGCCGTCCCGATCGCCGGACAGACGCTCGCGCAGCCAGCCATCGACGATCTCAAGGAAGGTGAGATCGGCCTGGTTGCGGTCCATGACGCCGGCGCCAGGATCGATGTCGGCTTCGGCCGGATAGGGCTTTATCAGACGCTGGCAGAAGCCGTGAATGGTCGAGCAGGTGATTTCGTCGATCACGGCGGTCGCGGCGGCGAGATTGTCGCGCTGCGCCTGCGACAAGGCACCGGGCAGCGCCACGCGCAGCTCGGTCGAGATGTTGCCGACCGCAAGATCGGCAACAATTTCGCGCACCCGCGAAAGCAGCTCACTGGCTGCTAGCTCTGTAAAGGTGACGGCGGCGATGGCGTGTGGGGGAATGCCCTCCGCGAGCATCATGGCGATGCGTCCGGCCATGACGGCAGTTTTGCCCGAGCCTGCGCCAGCTTCGACCAGGATCGAGCGATCATGGAGACTGATCGCGTCGCGTCGCGCGTCGTCATCCTCAAGGGCCCTAGACACGCTGCTCATTATTCCGCCTCCCAGATTTGAGTGACCTGACCGAGCCGTTCGGTCGCGGCCGGCATCTTGCGTTTGCAATAGGTGGCGCTGGCATTCGCCGGCAGGGCAAAGGCGAGATCGTCGTAGTCGCCGCCGGTGTCGGGGCCTGGCAGCGCGGCACCGCCGGCGAGGCTGCTCCTCGCCGCGCGCAGATAGTCAGTGATCTCAGTGAGGACCGCGTCCGGATCTTCGAGCTGGAGGTTGATTGGCTCACGCGGGTAGAGCAGCGAGGCGCTGATCGTGACATCATCGCCCCGCAGCGCCTTCACCGCGAAGGCATAGAGGCAGCGCTGAAGCTCGCGGCCGCCGTTCAGCCGGATGTCGCCTCGCGGAGGACGGCCGGTCTTGTAGTCGCGGACCAGCGCGCGCTTTCCGTCGCCTGCGATGTCCAGCCTGTCAATATAGCCGGCGATATTGAAACCCGTGTCGGGAATCGTGACCGGCACATTGGGGTCCCACGGCGTCTGCGCGTCCGACTTGGGCTCGGCCCCGCCGAACGGCACCTCGCTATAGGAGCGGGCACCCGGAAGAAGCACATCGGCATAGGCAAGAGCCCGCTCCGCCGTCAGCCGGGCATCACACAGGGTGCGCCCCCAGATGACGGCCGGAGGGACCGCACGTTCGCTTTCCCAATCGGCGGCGACAAGCGCCGCGGCCCGGTCAACCGTCGCCGTGATCGCCGCGGTGTCGGCGGACACCAATCCACCGGCGCTCTCCAGATCGAGTAAGGCGCGATCGAGAACCATGTGAATCAGATCGCCGACGCCGAGCGCGTCAAGCACGAGCGGTTCGATGGTGCTTTCTGGCACGCGCCAGCCGAAGGCATAGACCCAGGCAAAGCTCAGTGGGTTGCGCAGCAGACGCCGGAGTGAGCTAGCCGATTGGGTGCGGGCCAAGATTGCGAGAATGAGCGGATGATCGGGCCGGATGAGGCCGTCATGCGGCGTGATCTCGGTGTGCCGCCAGTCGCGCCAGCAGCCTTGCGCGCTGAGCGCCTGCCGGTCGGCGCTAAACTCCTGCGGCCTGGCCATGAGGCGGTCGGTTTCGCTAAACGCATGGATCGGAACGGCGTTGCGACGGAGATAGATTTCCGGACCGTGCGCAGAGAGGAGGGGGCTGCGTCCCAGCAGCCGTCCGTCGCTGTCGCGACGGGCGCGCGAGAGGACGACTTCGCCGGTCGTCGTTGCCAGGATCGTCTCGAAGTCTCGGCGATCGGCCAGGCTCACCGGGAGCGGGTCGAGCTCGGTACTGGGGATGATATGGTCCGGGATCAGCCGGTCCTCGGCAATTCCGCGCGGCCAGTGCGAAGAGTTGAGGCCGATCAGCCGCACAAAGCGCCGCGGCGAGGCTGCTAGCGCGCTCGCAGGCATCCAGCCAACGGACACGCACGCCTCCAGCCCGTCATCCTGCTTCAGGGTTTCGAGGGTGGTGTAGATCGAGGCCGCCGGCCCGGCGAGGAGGCCCTTGCGCCAGATGGCGAGCGCGCGGCCCTTAAGAAAGGCTTCACCGATCTCCGGTGCTGCGTCGGACCCCTTGGCGAGCAGGTCGATGGCCGCGCGCAAGGCCGGGGCGTGATCCGCGTCGTCCGGCCAGTCCTCGGGCTTCAATCGCGCCAGCAGGCGGTCCCAGGCGTTGGGCGTCGACATCGGTGCATCGGCCGGCAGGATCCGCAGCCAGCCTTCGGGAAGTGACGCAAAAGGCGTGGAATCCCGACACAGGGCGGCGAGACGACGGATCCGGGACTGCGACAGGCCGCGAACGACGATGTCGGCTAGCGCGGCGGCGACCTGGCCATCGCGGGTGGTGACGGTCTTGACGCCTTGGACGAAGTGCAGGTCGATGTTGGCGTCCGCGCGCAGGCCGAGGAAGTGATCGTCGTAGTCGGCGGGCGAGGCCGTGGCGATCGCGATATCGGACGGCGCCGCGCGCCCGGAGGCGAGAAGCGACCGCGCCCAGCGCATGGCCTCGATGGCTTCGTGATAGGCCGTAGCCGCGCTGACGGTGCTGACTTCCGGAGTCTGCGACGGCGCGCGCAGCACCGCGACACCCGTGCCCTCCAACCAGGCCGGCGCCGGCCTCGGCCCGGCCGTCCATCGCACGGGAATGTGCGCGGTGAGCGCTTTCAGGAGCGGCCGCCAGCAGGGCGAGAGTTCGGTGAGGCCAGCGATCTCCATCGGGCCGAGAACGGCGGGCGCATGGGTGATACGGCTGGTAGCGCCGGCGACGATGTCGATGGGCCGCATCATGGCGGCTGGTAGCTGCGCCAGGACCGCCGACTCCAATCGAGCGATGGCGTCGAGTCGCGGATGCTCGACCGCGCGCGCTGCAAGGTCGATACCAGCGCGCCAGGCCTTGTGCAGGGTGTCCGCGGCTGCGTCTATCATCCCGGGCAGCGACTTGATGCTCTCCAGCTCGCCCATCGGCGTTGCCGGCAGGACCGTCTGGATCGCCGCGCGAAGGCTTTCATCATCAATTGGGCGGATGAAACCTCCAGCGAGCCGCACCGCCGCCTGCTCGAACGACATGACCTGCAGGCCATGACGGCGGTCGCGCGCCGCCGCCAGGCGGCCTTCCCGCATGGCGAGGCGGCCGTGAACGACGAGGGTGGATCGGCCCGAGATGGCCATGGTGGTTCCCTCCTTTCGAGGTCAGTTCTCATTCGGGCGCCGGCTCAGAGCCGGCGCTGCCGCGCTGGCGAGCGCGTGAATTTTGCGTCGCGGTATTTTGTGGCGGGCTACTTTGTAGGAATTCTGTCAAACCCGTTCACAGAGGCTCTCTCTAGCAGGTAAACAGTAGAATACCGGGAGAGATGCTTCTGATGGAATGTAATCCACAAGTTTATCGTTTGAAACGACTGGATATACGACGCCAAAGGCGCCGCCAGAAGCCTGGTGTCGCTTTGGGCGGAACGGGTCGAGCAGAAGGTTCGACCGTGGGCGACTGCCCGTAGAAACGAGCTTTGGCAGCGCGATCACGGCGACGCTCGGACTCCACCTGCTCGTCGCTCCACGGGCCGGCTTCGACCACCTTGCCGCGGTCGATCACATAATGTGACCGGCACTTCAACGTCCAGTTGCCGATCGACGGATGAAGTGAGATGGTCTCACCGTCGAACGTCATCTTCCAGTCCGTCGGCGTGAAGGGCGCCACCACCTCCTCGCCGCAACCGCAGCAACAGCTGTGGGCCGATGTCGCATATTCCATCGAGACATAAAGAATGCCTGCCCCAAGGCGCTCCGGGATGTGCTCTACGAAACGATGCTCTAGCCGCTTGTGCCGTATCACCCGAGGTCTCCGTTGATCAACATGTTGCCGTCGGTGGTGTAGGTGCAGTGATGCTCGCCCTCGAGATCACGGTAGAAGCCGCGGATCTTTTTCCACTTCACCACCGCGAGGACCGCATTCAAGGCATTCAAGTCCGCGACCTGAATGTTGGAGGCGTAGATGTCTTTGGCGCCACCGCCGACGAAGGAGATGCGCTGGCGCGCATGATCCCGCTTCTCCGGCGTGCTAGCGGTCACTCGCAGGATACCGCCGAGCGACCCCTCGTCGAGTTCGAGGCCCATGCCGACATCGACGAACGCAGCGCCGATCGCCTCGAGCTTCTCGACGATCAACCGCTTCGCTTCGCCGGCATCGAGCGACAGGAAGGCGAAGGTGACGCCGCCAAGAAGGTGCAGGTTGTCGGCCCCGAGCTCGACATCGTGCGCCACGATGTTGCGGTGCATCCGGCTGTAGATGCGCTTCAGATAGTCGACCTTCTTCGGCGCCTCGCGCAGCTCCTCCAGGGTCGGCGCGCCCGGCGCCCGAAAGGCGTTGTGGGTCAGGAACTCGTCGCTGTCGAAGAGTCGAATCTCGCGGACCGGCGTCTTGGCGACGAAGTCCAGGATGTAACCGCCGGTGCCGCCGCCGCCGATGATGGCGACCCGCTCGTTGACGAGCCGCTCGGTCAGGATGCCGATACCGACACGGTCGGAGGCGGTCTCGACATAGTTGAAGATGCTGTCCTCCTCCTCTTCCGGCTCGCGGAAGGTGCGGGGGGTCATGCCGGGCTTCAGCACCGCGGCCGGGCCCGCGATGATGTTCGCGTAGCTCGTCATCTTGTGGTGGTAGTCCGTATAGCCGCCATCCGGCTTGCTCGAGAAGCTGTGCGTGGCGTTCAGACCATGGCCGAGGTCGAAGGCCCCGGCCTGATGCGAGATCCCCTGGATAGGCGTCCCATCGGCGCGGCACGGAAAGTCGCCATCCCAATGGACAACATGCGTGTCGGGCCTGCGCGTCGCATCGCCGGCTAGCGTGAGGCTCGAGATGAGGGTGCCGATGCGCACCTCGCGACGCGCATCGACATAGGGCACCTCCCGCATGACGAGATGCCCGCCCTGCCGCAGGACGAAGTAGCCTTCGTCCCGCAGCCGCTTGAGGTCGGGATTACGACTGAACAGTTCGCGTGACATTGAACACCGTGCCTTTCTTCTTGACGTCGACCGAGCCGCCAGCCCCGAGTTCACCCGCGTGCGGCGTCGACGCCGCGTGCCGGTAGGTCATCGAGAAGACGACGTTCGGCTCGTGCTGGCCCGGGAAAGCGAGCTGGACGATCTGCTCGAACGTGACCGTGCGGGCGTTCACCTTCCGCGGCCGCGAATTGACGATGATCTCGAACGTCACCCGCGCGGCGATGAACCGCTCGATGCCGGGCTCGGCCAGATCGATCAGCTCGCCATGCTCGATCAGGCGATCTTCGCCGCCGGGGACCTCGAGGAAAACGGCCTCTCCCTCGCCGGGCTTGGCGAGACCGTAGAGCACCGCGCCGCTGATGATCGGCTTACCCCAGCGCAGCTCGTCGTCCTTCAGCGTGAACTTGAAGTCGCGATCCGTCAGGAAGGCAACGAACCGCTCGGCGCCGTGCTCGCGCAGGTCGAAGGGCTCGTTCAGCCGCACGTCCTCGAAGTCGCCGGAGGGCAGAATCGCGAATAGGCTGTAGCCGTCCCGCGGGTCCAGGGTGCCGGCCTCGAGCAACTGACGGCCGAGCGGCACTGGATCGCTCACCTGACGGGACTGGAAGTTGAGATCGCCCTGCGCGAGGAGAAAGCGATACCCCCGCGCCGGACGCAGCGCCCGGCCTTCGCGCAGGGCGTCGCCGAGGTCGTCGTAATCAAGCAGTTCTTCGGTGTTCATGAGATTGGGTCCTTAGGTTCTGCCGAGGCGACGCCGCGGCTCTAAGGGTCCAATCGGGGCGGGATCCGCCGACCGGTAAGGTCAGGCGAACTTTTTTTGCAGGGGGCCGTCGGGGGTCTGCCCGCAGATGAAGAAGGCCGGGCAATTCGGGCAGGTGCGCGAGGAGACCTCGGCCGGAAACCGCCCAGCGCGGATGTCGCCAAGAAACTTGGCGAGCTTATCCTTGCGACCCTTCAGCTCCCGATCCGACAAGGCGAGCGCATGCGTCTCGCCGTCGGAGAGATGGACAAGCTCGGCGACGGCGCCAGGGAAGGCCTGCTGGACCGCCAGCATCAGCGCCGCCGCGCCGACATCCTTGCTCTCGGCCGACCGCCTGTGGCCCGTGCGGATGCGGCGCACGGCGCGAACGCCGTCGGGCCGCACCAGCACTTCGTCCGGCCGAACGATGATCTCTTCGCCGCCGAAATTGAGGCTGAGCGCAACCGGCGCCTCGGCGACCGCATCGGCGCGATTGGCTAGGAGGAAGCGCAGCATCGCCAGGGCAAGGTCACGGAATTCCGCGCGATAGCCATGATCGGCGAGCCCCAGGCCGGCAAGCGCCGCGTCGGTGCTGTCCTCCAGGTCGCGCTCGGTCATAGGGCTATCCGAAGTGATCACCCCCTCGACCACCACGCGCACCGCCTCGTGCAGGTGCATGAAGGCGGTCGCGGTCCGCCGCCCACCGACCTGCAAGACATGCGTGTAGAAGAAGCGGCGCGGGCAGGACTCATAGAGGGCGATTTGCGCGGCCCCGAACTGCAGCCGTCCATCGACGATCAACTCGATGCCCTGGGCTTCCGCCGCCGTGGGAAGCGGCCGCGCCGGCACGACCGAACGGCGCGTCAAGTTGGTCCCGAGACGATCGAGGAAGGGCGATAGCGGTCGATTGTGGCCGTTGCTCTTCTCGGTCGGCGCATAAAGGATCAGGCGGTCGCGGGCGCGAGACTGCGCCACGTAGAACAGGCACTCCTGCTCCTCGGCCTGATCCGCGCGAAACGCCTCCAGCGCACTGCCTTCGGCGTCCGCGATCATGCCGTCGGGCGCCGGACAGGGCGGCGCCGGCGGCGTGCGCGGGATGGTGTCGCTGTTGAGCCCCGGAATATGGACGCCGCCGAACTCCAGGCCCTTGGCGCCGTGGATCGTCATCAGCCGCACGGCGTCAAGATGCTGGGCGGCCGCCGGCAACTGGCGCAAGTCGCGATCGTCACCGAGGCGGACCAGCCGGCGCACCCGATCGAGCACGCGCGTGA
The DNA here is from genome assembly GCF_013170805.1 of Mesorhizobium sp. NZP2077. Classification (NCBI taxonomy): domain Bacteria; kingdom Pseudomonadati; phylum Pseudomonadota; class Alphaproteobacteria; order Hyphomicrobiales; family Phyllobacteriaceae; genus Mesorhizobium; species Mesorhizobium sp. NZP2077. The sequence goes on from NZ_CP051294.1 coordinate 17,021, forward strand.
TCGGCAGGCCGCGGCCGGCCGGCTGGACCCGCAGGAAGTTGAGGAACTGCCAGATCGCAATGCCGCGCGTGCGATCGGCGAGGTCCGCCGACACGCCAAGGCGCGCGGCGATGCGGGTGCGATCGAGCAGCAGCGTTGCGAGCACGATCCAGGGCGAGGCCGTTTGGTCGAAGCCGCTGAGCGCGGCCGCGAGCTTGGCGAACGCCTGGCGACCGGCTTCGCTGACGCCAGGGATCGCATCCACCTGCTGAAGCCAACTGCCCGGGGCGTGGTCGGCCGCCCGCAGATGCTCGAAGATCGCCGCCACATCCGCGAAAGAAGTCTCAAAGTCGGGCCAGCAGGCGATGCGAACCAGGCCCATGGCGCGACGGTCGACAAGGATGGAGAGCAAGGCGAGGAGATCCTTGACCTCGGCCCGCTCGAACAGGCTTCCCAGAAACAGGACGGGCACCCCGAGCCGCTCGAGGTCCTGCCCGATCGTCGACAGCTTCTCATTGCCGGTGCACAGAACCGCCTGGTCACGATAGGCATATCCCTCGCCGCGAAGCGCCTCGATCACGTCGGCCAGCGCCACTTGCTGCTGTTCGGCGCGCTGCACCGTGCGCAGCTCGGGCTTCTGGCCATTGCCGTCGCGCTCCGCGTCGAGACCACTGTCCGCGTCGCCCGCGCGCATCGTGATCGCGAAGCCGGAAAAGCTGGCGACGATCTCCGGCACTGAGCGATAGTTGCGCTTCAAGCGGCCGCGCTGGCCGCCGGGAAAGTCCCCCTTCCCGAACCGGGTCATGTTGAAGGATGACGCGCCTCGAAACCGATAGATGGACTGCTTGGCGTCGCCGACCATCCAGAGATTGCGGCCGTCTGGCCGCAGCGCGCTCAGCAAGCGCACGCTACTGCGGTTCACGTCCTGATACTCATCGACCAGGACGTGGTCATATTGCGCCTGCAGCGTTGCACGGATGGCCGCCTCGGTCTCGAGCAGCTTGACCGGCAGGGCGACAAGATCGCCAAAGTCGACGCAATGCGCGTTGCGCTTGAGTTGTTCGTAGGCGGCGTAGACGCGGGCCACCTCGCCGGCGCGTTCGGCGGCCTCGCGCGTATTTGAGTCCCCGGCTTTCGCAAGCATTGCGTCGGCGAGCGTGGCGTAGGTTTCGGCGTCGACCACCTCGTCCTTCGCGCGCGAGACGGCGGCCAGCATGTCGGCGATGATCTGAGTCGGATCATAGAGATTGCGGTAATGCGCGAGCCTCAGCCGCGGGAACTCCTCCTCGAGGAGTTCGACGGCCTCAGTCCGATCCATCATCCGCGGGTCTTTCGGCAGCCCGAGCTCGGCATGGAAACGACGGATGATGTCGAGACCGAAGGCGTGGAACGTACCGATCCAAATCGCGGCCGCAGCCTCGGGCCGCTTCCGCGCAATGCGCTCCGCCATCTCGCGCGCGGCCTTGTTCGAGAAGGTCAGCAGCAAGATGCGCCGCGGATCGACACCCTCCTCCAGAAGGCCTTCGACGCGCGCGATCAGCGTCTGCGTCTTGCCGGTGCCGGGGCCCGCCTCGAGCAGATAGGCTTCGCCGCGATGCGCCGCGGCCGCGGCCTGCAAGGGATTGAGCGGCCGCTCCACATGCGTCGCTGCCGCGGCGGGCGGCACGATTGGGAGGAGCAGGGCGTCGAACAGCTGCTGCGCGACGACCTCGAATGGCGCGCCGAGCTTCGCGGCGATCGCCGAGGCAGAAAACCCTTGATCGACATGCAGCACTCGCGCGACGTTGCGCGGAAGCAAGAACTCGCGCGCGAACAGGTCCATCTGGACTTCGCGGCGCTGCCGGCGTCCATAATCGACGACCCGATCCATCCCGACCGGCGATGGCTCGGCCGCGCGCGCCGGATCGATCGTCGGCGCCGGCTCGCTGTCGGGATCGTCACCGAGCTCGACATGCCCAATCTCGTGCGCCACGAGGAACGCCTGCTCGAAGCGAGACCCCGCACTCTCATGAAGGATCAAATCATCGGCGGCGACGAAGGTCGCGCGGCCGCCGTTGAGGACTGCCGCGCCGATGGCCGTCGGTTCGACATCGATCCCGCGCCGCTTGGCCTCGGCGACCGCCAAATCATAAGGCGACCAGGGATCGGCGCCCAAGGCGACGAGGCGAGCATGAAGCTCGGCGGCAACCTGCCTGGCGAGCTCCACGCTGTCCATATTAATCCGCTTCTGCCAACAACCGGGTGCGCTTCTCTGCCGGAACGCCTGCGTCGATCAGCACCTGCTCGAAGGTGACCTGCCCGCCAATCGCCGGCTTGCCATCGGCCTTGTAGCTGCGCCCGGCAGCCAGCTGCGCGGGGCCCCAGGACAATTCCAACTGTGTGACCGAAGTGCTCACCGCCTCGGCCAACCTCCCGAAAAACCGTCGCGGGATACTGATGAGGGAGATCCGTCGCTCGCGCAGCGCGGTCACGACCTGCCGGGGCACGTCAAGACGCTGGGCGACGGCGCGCCAATCGGCGACCGTGAGCGCCGCGAAGGGGTCGGTCATCGGCGCCGGCATGGCCGCCGCGTGTTGCGACCAGGCAGCGTCGAGGAGGGCCTGATCGGCAGCGGCCAGCGGCGCGTCATCGTCGTAGACTTCGCGGCTAAGCTCGCGCGACAGGTCGACGAGCTCTCGGGCATATTCCGGATAAAGCCGCAAATAGCGCTCCAAGGTTGATCGGCCAGGCTCGCTCTCGACCGCGAACGCGTCGAGCACAGACTCGCGGGTTGGACGTTCTCCTGCGGGGCTCACCGCTCTTCTCCATCGGCCATGGCGGCCCGCAGGACGGCGAAGGCTTTGTCGCGATAAGTTCGGACGGTCTTTTCGGAGCGGCCCAGGGCCTGGGCGATGGTCATGACGTCCGGCTCCTTTGAGTCGATGGGGAAGCCCTGTCTCAGCATGTGAATGATCCTGCTTTGTTCTATCGGTAGAGCCGCAATCGCCGCATCTAGGCGCAACCGGTAAGCCGGATCGTCTAAATCCGACAAGGCGAACGGGTCGTGAGCCCCGGCAGCCGCCTCGACCTCCGGTGACAGCTCACCGCTTTCCTCGTCATATTCGAGGGGTCGGGAACGGTTCTCGTCGCGCCAGGCCTGCTCCTGAGCATCGCGCCGCAGGCTAGCCAGCGCGCCGTCGAAACGCACCTCGAAGTAGTCGACCTTGTCGACGTAGGCGGCGCGATCCGCCGACAGCAACTCGACGAACCGGCCAAACACCTTGTCGCGCACGACCCCGCGCGTCAACGATTCCGTCTTGCCATCAGGGCTTTCCGCCCTGGACAAACTACGCATTACCCGTTCAATCAGGATCCGATAGAGGCGCTCAAACCACATCTCGTTATTATCGCTACGGCTCGCGCGGATGAAATAGACGAGACATTCGCTGGGGACGTATGCTGGGTCGGAGCGCTTCCTGATTGCAGCCCTGGCGATCAACTCTTCACGCGACAGGGCCGCCAGTTTGGCGATCAGCGCTTCTACCCTCTGGTCGCGCTTGTAGAGTTCGCCGCTGAGGCGTCGCTTGCGCAGCGGTGTTACTGCCGCTTGGCGCGTGCGCTGCGCGTCTGCCTCTTGCCCTGCACCGGCAGCTCCCTCAAACTGGTTCATCGCGCCGCCTCGCTTTCCATATCGCGCCTCTTGTTCAGACGCGTCTCGAGCGAGCGGATGCTGTCGAGCACCGCCTCAAATTCCGGAGGATCGCCGAAGATCATACCCTTCATGGCTCTGTAATCGACGCGCAACTGTTCGATCATGGCGTCATGCGGTGCAAGCGCGAACGAGCCAGGCACGGCGCTCGCGAGATCGAAGTCCGGTCGATTGAAGAACATCCGGGCGTGCGCGACGCAGTCCGCGCCGAGCGCGCTGTTAGCGATGGCGGCGTCGCCCACCGGCGTCGCTCCGAGTTGGTGCAGATCATAGTAGTGTCGAGACACGCGCTGGCCGCCCCCACGCAGCTCTCCGCGCTTGTCGAACCAGCGTCGCAGCCCATGGATGATGACGATCTTATCCCAGAAGGTGCGTTCAGGATCGACCGTTCGCACGGCCGGCACGGTCAGGTCGAGCGCCGGCAGATCATCGTCGACATAGGGTTTGATCGGCACTTCGCTATTGGGGTCGAGCGCGGATTTCGCGCCAGACTCGATCTTGATCGCCGCTCGCACATAATCCGATCGCGGCGTTGCCGCCGGATACCAGATCAGCAGCGTCTGCCCATCGGGATCGGCATCGTCCGCGTCCACTCGTCCTGCCCCGGTATCAAGGCCGGCGGCCTTGAGCCTTTCTTGTAGGATCAGAGTCAACTCGACGCGCAGCGGGCCGTTGATGTAGGCTTGGCAGGCTTCCTTGATCGCATCGAGGCGCGCCTTGCGTTTCTTACCGCTTAGCGCATCGAGCTCCTCGATAGTCGCCGGTTCGCCAATGTCGTCCCGAAACACCGTGACGTCGATATCCTCGGAGAAGCGATTGATCAGGCCGAAGCCTTTGGACAAGGAGGTTCCGCCCTTGAAAAGAAGGCGGGGTCCCCCCTCTTTCAGTCCATTGAATAAGGCATCCAGCGTCCAGCAGACCCAGAAGTCCTTTTCGATATTCTGGGACGCCGTGCCGAGGCGCAGCGCCGTGGTATCGAAGGCGCTTAACATCGTGTCCGACCCTGCCGCGAGGACCTCGTTGAAAGCCGCATTCATGTCTTCGCAGTCCGGGTTGCGTCGCGCTTGGCGGTTCGTGTCTTGTCGGCAGAGTGCGGTTTCGGCTTCCGTCGGCCGATGGCTGCGGGATCATCGTCGCCGTCCTTCGTTCGTTGTCGCTGACGATCATGATCAACATCGGCACCAGCATGATCATCATCACCGACATGCCAACGACCAACGCCAGCGTCGTTTTCGACAAGCGGCTTGAGAAACACCCGCATCCAGGTTGGCAGCGCCGTCATACCCGCAACGATGTCACCTTTCAGCTGCGGGCCCGCAACTGGATCTTCGAAGAGCTTGGCGAGCTTGCGCTTGACGTGATCACTCTCTCCTTCACGGACTAGGAGATCGCGAAGCCAGTGAAGCGCCTGGACGACGCGCATCGCCGGTCGCCCGGCCCAGAACAACTTGCTGGCCGCGGTCGGACGGAAGGTGATCGTGACGTTACCGAGCTTAATCGCGCGACGGCGGGCGTCTGTGTGCACCACGATTTTTGCCGGGACCGCGTCGGTCAGACCCAGATCGTTTGCTGCGGTCATGCCATCGACGAGCATCCGGGTTTGGTCGCGTCGACCAACGGCGTCGATGACCGAGCGCGGATCGGGCGGGTTGGCTTTTTGGGTGAGCTTGTTGAAGCCAGGCTGATCGTAGAGTCCTCGATCGATTCGCCTGAGGGTTTGCGCCTTCGTCAACCGCTGCAACGCCTTATCGACGGCGTCCCGCGAGGCGAGATCCACGAAATCACTGGGCGTCCACACCTTGCGCGGCGCGTCGGCACGGATGCGGTCAAGCATGGCTGTCTTCAGATCGGGCGAGTCGCTGCTCATGTCCGAAAATTGTAGAGGTTTTTCGGACGATCAACAAGCAGTCCTGTCCGAAACATATATACAAATTTCGGACAGAGCCATCTGATCTCCGCTTAGGACCGTCTCGGTTGCCTCTATCGGTTCCTCGTGTTGAACCCGTCACTGGCCGACCTTCAGATCAACGTTGTATTCGCTAAGGAGCCCAAGGGCGATGAAATCATCCGAGCTGGCCGTAAGGTGTTGCCGGACATAGAGCGCTTCCAGGAGACCCTCAAAACATATCTTGCGCAGCAGGAAATACCACTGCCGGTGCTGCAGATCGACGTCGGGACACCTTATGATCAAGGCCGGCCAAAAGTGGACGCTGTTGCGACGAAGCCCGGCAATCGCGAACCGGACTTTCAAATCGATAGACTACTTGGCATCGAGTTCTATGAAACGGAAGTTGCTTCGCAAGTGCCCAACGCTAATGTTCGCTTTAAAGTACGCGCGGGGGCGCAGTGAGGTTTAGATACAGAAAGTCGTTGAGACTTATTCCCGGCGTTCGCCTGAACGTCTCCGGGAAGGGGCTCAGCAGTGCCTCCTTTGGCAAGCCCGGCCCCACATTGAACATGGGCCGTGGCGGCATTCAGAGCACGGTTGGTCTTCCCGGTTCGGGCATGTCCTATTCTTCCAAGCGCAGCGGCAAATCAGCTCTTTTTCTGGGTCTATTGATCGCAGCCCTCGTGGCCTTGATCTACCACGCTGCCAGGGGGAGCCGTGCGGCCCAGGTCTCCTTGCTCGTTATCGGCGTCGTCGGTGTGGGGGCGGCCTTGGTGGCCCAGAATTCCGACACAAAATTCGGCGCTGAGCCAAGCCCGACATTGGCACCCCGAACCGATCGCCAGGAACCAGCGCAGCCCCAAACGCTGCAGCCGGCAAGCAGGGATGTCCCGCCTTCGAATCCGCCGCCATATGTGGAAGCACCCAGTGGGCCGGTTCAGCAGAACGCTCCGGTTGCCGATAGTTGGCCCAGCTCCGCTGATGATCAAAAAACACCAACCGCGTCATCGGGGAACGATCTTGGCTCCTCGGTAGCTGTCGAGCCGCCGCTAGGCGAGCAATTCCCACGGCAGTCGTGACCAAGACCGCGAATATCCGTTCGGATCCTTCTATGGCCGGCGCCGTGATGAGTCAGGTGCAGGCGGGCACCGCTCTGACAGTGGTCGAAATCAATGGTCGCTGGGCACGGGTCAGCAAGGACGAAGTCACTTTGGGGTGGATCAATCGGTCGCTCCTGGCGGCGCAGCATTCCTACCAGTAGCACACCGGGCTTCTGCCGCCAGGCTTGCTGTAGGCGCTCCGACCGCCGCATAAACGCCCGTTGCGCATCAGATCGTATGGGCAGTCGCATCTGCCGACGACGGCGTCTCTGACAGGATCGCCCGAGGCATGCTCCGAAACCGAGCCGTCATCTAGTGCAGCGGCTGGCGCGACCGGTGTGGTCGAAGTCAGCTCGACCGGCTTTGCCTCGCTGAGGTAGTCGCCATGGATCCATCCGATCAGTGCGGAGACCGTCACGTTGTACCAGTCTCCTTGTTGACCATTGGTCTGGACCAGGTCGCCTAGCGGAAGCGTCGTGATGATGCGCGCCCCGGTGTCCGGCGCGACCCTGACGCGAACTTTTGTGGTGGTGTACAGCCAGCGAACCACCGTGATGGGGTTGGGCTTCTGAGCAGCTACGGCGTCGGGCCTTGCATAGGCAATCGAACTGTTACCCGGCTGTGCCTGAGGCGCCGCGGTGTTGGCTACTGCGGGGACCGCAGGCGGGGCGGGGGGTGGCGATCGGGCGTCGATGCTCGACATGGCCCACCCGATAGCGCAGAAAACCGCGATGCCCCAGCCGATCCGTTGTTGGCTGACCATTTCACCCTCCTGCACAATACAAAACAGAGCAGTCCACGAAAGTCGAATCGACTTTTGGGTGGCTAAATCTCAAGTCAATTGACAGCAGAAACCGAGCATCTGTAGATAGGGAAGGGGATTGAAAATTGGGGCGGGCAAGTGCATCGACGCGCTTTGCAATTCCGGTTTCAATAATTTTTGGACGCTGCCTGCCGAATGCCGGGAGACCCGGGCTTGCGGGAAGCGATATTTCGGCGAAAAGGCGAGTAAAATGTCCAACCAATTTGATCAGATACCGTTTGGAGCTGCAGAGTTCGCGGATAACCCCGAACCTCGCTGTCCGTGCCTCCTTCTGCTTGACACGTCCTATTCCATGAATGGAGCGCCGATCGATGCACTGAACCAGGGCCTTGTCACCTTCAAGGACGAGCTCGCGGCCGACAGCCTGGCGATGAAACGCGTCGAGGTCGCCATCGTCACCTTCGGACCGGTCAACATCGTCGCGCCGTTCCAGACCGCTGACCTGTTTACGCCTAGCACGCTGGCGCCCAGCGGCGACACCCCAATGGGGGCGGCGATCGAGCAGGGCCTCGAGATGTTGCGACGTCGCAAGGATGAATACCGCGCAAACGGCATCTCCTATTACCGGCCCTGGGTCTTTCTGATGACGGACGGCGCGCCTACGGACAGCATCGTTGCTGCCGAAAACGCGGTCAAATCCGGCGAGGCGGCAAAGGCATTTTCGTTCTTCGCCGTTGGCGTCGAAGGTGCGAACATGGACATCCTCGCCAAGCTCTCCACACGCCAGCCCCTGAAACTGAGCGGCCTCAAATTCCGCGAGCTGTTCTCATGGCTCTCCGCATCGCTGTCGGGCGTCTCGCAGTCGCAGGTCGGACAGACCGTGGCGCTCCAATCTCCCGCGGGTTGGGCTGAGGTGTGATGTCTTGGCGCATAGCGTCGGCTAGCGCCATCGGCACTTCGCATGTCACGGCCGGCAAGCCCTGTCAGGATAATTCGGTCCATGCCCTGATCGAGGGCAGGGAAGGTCCAATCCTTGCGGCCGCTGTCTGCGACGGCGCTGGCAGTGCGGCGCATTCGGAGGTTGGGTCTTGGCTGGCCGGGCAGAACCTGCTGGAGCTCATTTTCGTGCACTTCGCCGAGAACGGTGCGCTCGATCAGATCGACCGGCCAAAAGCTTTGGTCTGGGTGACAGAAATTGCCGAGCGCATCGCCGCCCATGCGCGCGCACTAGGGCACGAGGTACGCGATTACGCATGCACGCTGCTTGTTGCCATCCTCGGCCCCACAAGCACCGTGTTCTTCCAGGTCGGCGACGGCGCAATGGTTGTTTCGCACGGCAGTGAAGATGGATGGTCCTACGTGTTCTGGCCGCAGCACGGCGAGTTTGCAAACACGACCAACTTCGTCACGTCGTCAAATCTCGCGGATGCCCTCGAATTCGAGTTCGCGCCGCGGCGCATTGACGAGGTCGCGCTCTTCTCGGACGGTATCGAGAACCTTGTCTTGCACCAGGCTTCGCGCAGCGTTCATCAGCCCTTCTTCGATTCGATGTTTCCCGCTGTCAGACGATCGGCGGCTGCGGGCGAGGACTCCACGCTGTCGGATGGGCTGAAGGCTTATCTGCTTTCGCCGCAGATCTGCGAGAGGACCGATGACGACAAGTCGCTAATCCTGGCCACGAGATCGCCGGCTGAACCGATGGTGGCCGCAAAATGAATGCCAAGGTTCGCGAGGTGTTCACCCTGCGAGGGGAAGCCCTCAAACTTGGCGAGATCGTCGGCCAGGGCGGCGAGGGGGCCGTCTATGACCTGGCTGCCCACAAGAACCATGTCGCCAAAATCTACCACCGGCCGCTCGAGCAGCAGAGGATCGACAAGATCCGTGCGATGGGCAAGATCAAGACCGATTCACTCGAAAAGCTGACGGCCTGGCCGACGGGGCTGGTCTGCTCCAAGGACAGCAGGCCCATCGGGCTGATCATGCCGAAGATCAGCGGGCGAAAGAGCATCCATCAGCTCTACAGCCCCAAAAGCCGCAGAACCGACTTTCAGCGGGTTGATTGGCGATTTCTGACACGTGTGGCGGCAAACACCGCGAGGGCATTTGCGGCCGTTCACGACAACGCCTGCGTCATCGGCGATGTGAACCACGGCGGTGTGCTCGTGGCGCAGGACGCTACCGTGCGCCTGATCGACTGTGACAGCTTCCAGGTCTCCTATCTGGGCCAGCAATATCTTTGCGAGGTGGGTATCGAGACCTTCACACCGCCGGAGCTGCAGGGCAGGTCGTTTTCGGGCATCGTGAGGACGCCCAATCACGACAATTTCGGTTTGGCCGTGATGGTCTTCCTGTTGCTGTTCATGGGAAAACACCCCTTTGCCGGCCGTTACGCGGGGACCGGCGACATGCCGATTTCGAAGGCGATCGAGGAATACCGCTTTCCCTACGGGGCGAACGCCGCCGCGGTCGGAATGGCGAGGCCTCCGAGTTCCCCCGAACTCGCCATCGCCGGCCCACGACTTGCAAAGATGTTTGAGGATGCCTTCTCGCAAAGGGGAACGTCGGCTGGCAGGCCCGTGGCCCGGGACTGGGTGGGGGCTTTGGCGGAACTTGAGGCGAACCTCAAGCAGTGCTCCGCCAATTCCAGCCACTGGTCACTTGGCACATCGCCGTGCCCTTGGTGCAAAATGGAAGGCGCCACGGGCGTACCGCTGTTCTCAACCGTCGTTCCTGCCGGCGGGGCGACACTTTTCGATATCGCCGGATTCCAGCGGCAGGTTGACGCCGTCCCGCATCCCGGCCCGGTTCCGAACGTACCTGAGAAGAATGTGACACCAGATCCCAACGCCTTGAAGATCAAGGGGCACGCGCGCCGCACCAACTTCCGGGCCGGCATGGCGGCCGCAGTGATCGGCGTCGCCGGCTTGATGATGGCGCAGATCTGGGTGCTGGGCATCGCCTTGGGGGTCTTTCTGGGGCTGAGAGGTCTCCTGAACAGGGAAAGTGAGGAGGGGGAATACCGGCGCGTCGCGGCCGAGGCCGCCACCCAATGGAACAACGCGCAAGCCGCGTGGGTGCAGAGGGCCGGGCCGGATGCTTTCGATCGGCAAAAGACGGTGCTCGCCGGGCTCAGGCGCGAATGGGACAGTTTGCCGTCCAAACGGGTAGCCAGGATCTCGGAGCTCGAGCGCAACCGCCGGCAGGTGCAACTGCACCGGTTCCTGGACAACTTTGAAATCTCATCGGCAAAGATCGAAGGCATCGGACCGGGCAAGAAGCAGGTCCTGGAGTCGTACGGCGTCGAAACAGCCCTCGATGTCGAGAGGAACAAGCTTTACAGCGTGCCCGGATTCGGACCCAAAACCGCGCAGAAGTTGTTGAATTGGCGAAGGTCCGTCGAAGCCCGCTTTGTCTTCGATCCCTCACGAGCGATCGATCCACGCGATATCGCGCAGATTGACCAGGACATTCTCGGCGATCGCAAGCGGCTGCAGGGCGCCTTGGTGCTCGGTCTCGAGCAGCTCAAGCAGAGAAGATCCCAGATCCTTGCCGCCCGTGAGCACAGTCGGCCGGAAATGGAGCGATTGCGGCTGGCATTTGATCAGTCAGCGGCAAACGCTGCCGCGAGTTCAGGGTAGTCTAGGTAGCGTTTTGGGCCGGTCCCTCGAACGGACTCGCGAGTTCGAACCAAATATCCGTCATCCCATGTTCATGATTTGCGCCTCGAAAGTCGCATAAAAGGGCAGTGTGGAACGTCGAGGCTGGCGAACAAGGCGCAATTCCCATGTTCAGTTCGAGCAGATGTTCATCCCCCGCATGATCTCGATATGCGGGCTTATGTGCCCGTCTGTGCTGACGCGGCCCAAATTCCCATTACAAGTTCCCGCATCAGCAGTGCTTCAGCCCAACGGTCCGTCGAGTCATTGGCAGCACTCGTTGTGATTGCGTAAGGGCGCGGCCCAAGCTCACAAGTAAAGCTTAATTGGGCCTCAAAACCCGCGCGGCGGCGCCAACTTTCGAACCCATAGCGCCACCAGCCAGCGAATAAATTCACCCACATCTGATGATGGGGAAATGAGATCTCGATCTGGACCTGTTCGCGCGATGCAACGCGACCATGAAATGCCCAGGATGAATCTAAAATTCTTTCGATCAGCCGATGGTTTTCGTCGCTCACTGGCCAAGCAAACTCGCGACCTACAAGAAAATGCGACAAGTCCGCAAGCAGCGGCATGGTTGGCACGGCTTCCAGCAGATCGAGTGTGAAGAAGAGGTCCGTCGTGAGCCGATTGCGGTGCGTCTCAAAATAAACCGGGAGGCCAGCGCCGTCGCCGATCTTCATCCACCGCTCAATAAGTTCAATCCCGTCGGTCAGTCGACGCAGTCTTACGTCGGGTTGAACATTGAAATGTAGAGCACCAAGCTCCCCAGCAAAATCGATTTGCCGCCGCAAATCATCATCGCTCGCAGGGAGCCCGCACGCTTCGACGAGCAGGTCGGTTCCGCCGAGGGCCTGTTTGATCGCCTGAGTCTGCTCCCTACTGCTGACGAAAATGCTTACGCCATCAAAGGACGCTTCTGCAATCATACGGAGGTTTTCGTCTAGAGTTCGCTCGAACCCATCGGGTTCGCGTCGTTCCATTGCCCAGATGGATTGAAGTACCTTGAGTTGCTGCATCGCACTTTCCTCAGTAAACGACGACGCTGCGGATCGATTTGCCCTCATGCATGAGGTCGAAGCCCTTGTTGATGTCCTCGAGCTTCAGCTTGTGGGTGATCATCGGGTCGATCTGGATCTTGCCGTCCATGTACCAGTCGACGATCTTCGGCACGTCGGTGCGGCCGCGCGCGCCGCCAAAGGCGGTGCCCATCCAGGTGCGGCCGGTGACCAGCTGGAACGGCCGTGTCGAGATCTCCTGGCCGGCGCCGGCGACGCCGATGACGACCGACTTGCCCCAGCCGCGATGCGACGCTTCCAGCGCCTGCCGCATCACCTTGGTGCTGCCGGTGCAGTCGAAGGTGTAGTCGGCACCGCCGATCTGGTCGGCGCCACGCTTGGTCATGTTGACGAGGTGAGGCACGACATCGCCGTCGATCTCCTTGGGATTGACGAAATGCGTCATGCCGAATTTCTCGCCCCAGGCTTTCTTGTCGTTGTTCAGGTCGACGCCGATGATCATGTCGGCGCCGGCAAGCCGCAGGCCCTGGATGACGTTGAGGCCGATGCCGCCGAGGCCGAAGACGACGGCGGTAGCGCCTTGCTCGACCTTGGCCGTGTTGATGACCGCACCGATGCCGGTGGTGACGCCGCAGCCGATGTAGCAGATCTTGTCGAAGGGGGCGTCGGGATTGACCTTGGCGACCGCGATCTCGGGCAGCACGGTGAAATTGGAGAAGGTCGAGCAGCCCATATAGTGAAAAATCTTGTCCTTGCCGATCGAGAAGCGCGACGAGCCGTCCGGCATCAGACCCTGGCCCTGCGTGGCGCGGATCGCCGTGCACAGATTGGTTTTTCTGGACAGGCAGGACGGGCACTGGCGGCATTCCGGCGTATAGAGCGGGATGACATGGTCGCCCTTCTTGACCGAAGTGACGCCCTTGCCGACATCGACGACGACGCCGGCGCCTTCATGGCCGAGGATAGCCGGAAACAGACCCTCGGGATCAGCGCCGGACAGGGTGAACTCGTCGGTGTGGCAAATGCCGGTCGCCTTGATCTCGACCAGCACCTCGCCATCGCGGGGACCGTCGAGTTGCACGGTCATGATTTCGAGAGGCTTTCCAGCCTGAACAGCAACGGCGGCGCGTACGTCCATATACAAATTCCCCCTGGTATGGTGCTTGCGAAAGAAAATCAGCCATAGCCGTTGTGCGTTCTGCCCGCCTACAATGGGTAGATCGCTGGCATCAAATCGGGCAGAAGCGGTGCTAAGCTTGCTGCTTTGATGAGATCCGCTTCCAAGAAAACTTTATGTAGTTTCGTTTGATGTAACCGATTGCCTCGATGTCATTCTCTCGCATTGCCGTGAGCAGATCAGTTATCTCTAGCTGTAGCAATCGAACCGCATCTGGCCAGATGTCGCGGGACATTTCATACCAGGCTCGGGCCGCCCTAAAGTAAAGATTATGCCAAACGTCAAGGAACACTCTATTCAGCAAGAGATCGCTAATCGCGAAGTGGAGAATGTGGTTGATTTGCCAATGCTCACCGACATCGAATTTCTCTGCCAAATTGTCCGACCGGTTAAGCAAAGTCTCTAACACATCCACATCCGCTCTCGTCGCATCACGTGCTCCAATTCGCCCAAAAAGCTGTGCCATTTCAATCCTAAGGTCAAACACCTCACGCAACTGAACGGGGTCAAAAGGAGTCACGAAAGTACCAATGCCGTTTCTCACCTCCACGAGTCCTTCAATCGACAGGCGCTGGAAAGCTTCACGCACTGGTGTCCGACTGACGTGGAATTCAACGGCGATATCATTCTCGCGAAGCATTGCTCCTGGAGCGTACTCTAGAAGGCAAATACGATCTCTCAACAGGTCGTGGATCTCGATCGCACCTACCTTCTTTGATTCCTCTTCTCCGCTCATTCTCAGCAACTCCAATTGTCACTTGCTCCGCTTTTGAAAACATGTCGGTGTCAGATCAACTTGCTAGGTCATTGCTGTAGGGCGGCCGCCTTCTATGCTAACTCGCTAAAGATTTGATGGCGATTGCCGGATTTGCAAGCGCGTCGGGATCTGGGCGCATACGCCGCCCAATCATCGTCTCGGCGATGCGTATATCCTTACTGATGGTGGCAAGACTGCCAAATCCGCAGGCCGCCACTAACCGTCCGCCTGGCGCTAAGTAGAAGCAGATCTGCCCCTTGTCGCCAAGATCCCTGTTAACAGCGGCATCAGAATTACTATAAATTCCAGCAATCTGGAGCGTCTCGTCGTACTGGTCTGACCAGAACCACGGGACACTCTCATACGCCGAGCCCAATCCCAACATGTTGGCGGCCGCAATCGCGCCTTGTTGCCATGCATTCCGCCATACCTCTAGCCGCACTCGTTCGCCGTAAAGACGATGCGGGAAAGAACAACAGTCGCCGGCCGTAAAAATGTCAGGATCGGAGGTAGCAAGAGTGTCGCTCGCCGCAATCCCTTTTTCGATCGCTAGCCCGGCTGCCTGTGCAAGTTCTACGTTTGGGACCGCACCGACTCCGACCAGCACTAGATCGGCAGGGAATGAGCGACCGTCGGCCAATGATACCAGAGATTGCTCTTCGACGGCCTCGATACCAGCAACCGTAGCATCCAGTTCAATGCGTACGCCGGCGTCCAGGTGCTTTGCTTTAATCCGCTCAGCGATGCTGGCGGGAACCGCTCTCATGAGCAGTCGTGGGCCGGCCTCAAGCACCGTCACAGAGGCGCCCCTGGATACCGCACTTGCAGCAACTTCAAGCCCGATGAAACCGCCACCGATCACTACGACACCACATCCTGGCCTGAGGGTCTGTCGAATAGCTACAGCGTCGGCGTAGGTACGAAGTGTAACCATGCGACATTCTGGGTCGACTGGAACACCTAGCGTTCGCGGGCGGGCGCCGGTTGCCAAGAGCAAACGCTCGTAAGCTAAGAGCTCGCCTCCTTGAAGCGACACGGTATTTGTCGCCCGATCGATCGATAGAACGTTGACCCCTGCAAGGTAGTCGATTGCCAATTCTCTCAACCGCTGGGCAGTGATAAGGAACTTCGGTCCGCTATCTTCGCCCTCGGTCAAAAGGCCTTTTGATAGTGGCGGCCGTTCATAAGGTAGCGTAGCTTCACTGCCGATCAGAATGACGCGCCCGGGCCACCCGCCCTGCCTTAAGGCAACAGCCGCAGCCGTTCCGGCCTCGCCCGCACCGACAATTATCATGGCACGTTCTTGTTTCATGCTGGCAGTCCAACAACGTTACCGCGCCAGATGGCCAATCGTTGCTCAACAATCTTCGGTCCCACAACTTGCTCTTCATTATTTTTTTCGTTCGACGAATTAACCGAATACCTTATTTCGCTCGCAAAGCGTGCCGTTGCGGCCAGGTATCCATGCGACATCTTACTTCTCCCGATAGGTCCATTCAGATCTTGATGAACACAACATTGGAGTCCACCTTGATCTCGTACCGTCGGAGATCGACGCAAGCGGGCAAAGCTCGGGCCTCGCCAGTTCGGTAGTCGAACGTCCCAAAATGCTTGGGACATTCGATGATGTTACCGTCGACTATGCCGTCTGCGAGATGAACCTTTTCATGGCTACAATGCCCGTCAATCGCGAAGAAGTTACCCTCTAGCGACCGGATGATCGCAAACGAGCGCTCTCCTTGGGAGAACCGCATTGCTTCCTCGGGCGCTATCGCATCCGAGGTGCACACCTCGACCCATTCTCCTATTTTAGTCATGTTCTTTCCTCTCGAATCTAGCTGGCAATGCAAACACGGCTACCGATGATGTAGAACCGCCGTGCCAACTAAGCTGCACAGCGCTAATCGGGCATCCAAACTTGGAGAAGTGCAGACTGGCAGAACCTATACCTTGGACCCGCCACGGCTGAAGTTCTTGGCTTTCGTTCGTTTGTACATCGCCTCGTCGGCCTCCTGCGAGCCATCGTGCGCCGTACCGAACCACTCATCGAAGGGAATTAACGTGTCGCCGTAGTTTACCTCAAAATACCTGTGATGCAGGTAGTGGTAGTACCCATCTGAATCGAGATGTTTACCGCCTTCGGAAACGATCTTGTCGAAGCCCAGATGGCCTAACGCCGGGATTAGCGCCTGGATCATGAGGCAGAACATCACGTTCATCGGATGAGAGGGCACGAGGAAAAAGAACAGCACTCCCGAGAAATACAGGATGTGCTCAAACGTATGCATCGACAAGCCCGACCATGGCCCTGGATTAACGTTATTGTGATGCACCTTGTGGATGACGTGGTAGAGAGGCCCAACGTGGATCAAACGGTGGACCATGTAAAACTGCAGCTTCAACCAAGCCGGAGTTATAAAGAGTAGACCGACAAAGTAGATTGAGTGCTGCGTTATATCCACTTGCATGGTGTAACCATTCGAATACATCCACCACGCGAGCACCTCGTACGCCGTCCAGACAGGCACACCACTACACATGGTCCAAAAGACATTTTCGGCGGTCTGGCTCCGGAACAGAAATACGGAATTGTCGGTGTCGGGCCACTTCGAATTGTATTTGAAGTTTGTGTCCTGGCGACGCTGAATGTAGAGCAGCATGTGCAGTCCACCATATACAAGAAGGGCCAGCGCGGCGTTGCGCAGGAGAATGGCCGCCACCCAGCCAATGCTGAGCTCTCTCATCGTATCCGTTGTGGGCGTTAGATAAACCCACGCGACAACGGAGATGCCGATCAGGAGCGCGTTCCAGGGCCACAGATATCCAGGAAACCCGAACATCCATACGAGAAACTTTCTCGGTTGGGCCGGCCATACAAACAAGGGCTCGCGCGCGGGTCGCTTATGAGGTGACCACTGCCCGCGCTTGTCACGACTTCCATACAGCTTGTCGTCCATACGGTTCTCCGTTGGCGAAACTCTGCGCCACTTAATTCGAAGATAATGATGTATACAGCAGTACGACGCGTTCTGCGTTATGTCAAAGGTTTTTTCCCGTATTGACAGGTTTTCCGTGTGGTTTGCCCCGTCCTAGTCGTCAGCTGTGTATAGCTTGGGCGCGAGGCCTAGTACTGAGGGCAGGGGTTCCCAGTGGCCGCTGCGCAGCCCGCGTAATCCCTGAGCGCAGGATGGCGCGTGTAGCGCCTAACGGTAGCGCCTTGGGCCGCGGTACCGGACAAACCAAATTGGACTGGTGCTGCAAGGCGGTTACGCCGGCGCAACTTGAGTATCCGCGGACCGGGATGGAGAGGATCCGGAATCCTCGTCCCCGAGCGATCTGACTATCAGCTTAGATGTGAGGTTCTCAAATCTCTGGTAGGTTGCCTAGGCCAGCCCAACCTACGAAAATCCTCGTCGGGGAACTGGCTTTCGTTGGAAAATTACCTCGGCTCCGCAAGGCCTGCTTCGTTCGGCAGGAATGCACTGCAGAGACCGCGGGAGACCGGCTCCATTCTTGTGTCTCCGCTGTCGATCACGTGACTAGGTCAACAAGTTCAGCCTTCGGAAGACGATATCGAGAGCCTCTAACCAAGGCAAAGGGGCTTGCCTTGCGGCAAGATGGTCCAACCCTAACTTTGTAAAGGTGCCTTCCGTTGCGATCCCGTCAGATACGATGTCAAGTGACACCTCCTCCCGCGCCAGCGCGTAGCCAGCCGCTCCCGCGATATTTCCAGCAACAACTAGCCTCGCTTGAGCCGACGTGAGTCCACGCTCCAAGAACCAAGATTCGAGCGTTGCTATGAAGCTATAGATCCACCCGGCGAGGCAGGCCCCCACCATGGCAAGTTCGAATTGATCTTCGGTTTCGAAGGTCACAATCCTACCTGCCGTGCCCAGTACCACTGCCACGTCGTCCAAGGCGGGATATATGGGTACGAGGCCTCTATCAATCGTATCAATGTAACTCGATGGCATGATGCGGACCACCGATATGTCTTTGCCTATCGCCGCCTGCAGTTCGGCAATTGTGGCGCCTGCGACAGCTGAAATTAATACCTGCTCTGGGCGCAGAGTCAGATTGGGCAAAGTATTGGCAAGCTGCTCGGGCCGCACCGCCAGAAGGATCCAGTCGGCCTCGGCGAACATTCTCGCGTCATCCTCGGCTACCATGCAGCCGTGGGTGGCGGCAAGCCGCTCAGCCTTGACTCGGCTATAGGGCGAGAGAAGAATTCGACCGCCAAACCCACCCCTTCGCAGGGCTGCTATTAAGTAGGCGGAGAAGTCGCCGGTTCCAATAAAGCCAATTGTCGGCAGGTTCATATGGCGCCACCAATATCGAATGCCATCTCAGTTTTCAAAATACAAATCGGTCTGCGTCAGCTGCTTCCATCGCGTCTAGCCTGGACAGCACCATCGCCAAATGCGACTTATGAACCGTGGCGACCAGACGGACATCCCGAAGCTCGAGGGTTCGCCGTATCATGCGGAGCTCGTCAAGAAGGTCTTCTACCTGCTGACGGAAATCCATCTTTTCGAGAAGCAAGAACCAGAATCTCGCCGATTGAAAGAACAGGATATCGTTGAAATCCCTTAGCGGGCCATTGCTGCTCAAGCTATGCAAAATCCTATGTAAGCGGATGATAATCTCGGCAAACTGGCGTTTATCTTTGGTATCCAAGAGTTGGCGACACGCTAGCTCCAAGTCTTGAATTTCGCGGAGGTTATCGTCAGTTACTGGAAGTGGTGAAGACTCGGCCATGGCATCCATCAATCGCATCCGAACGATGTATATATCGCGCATAGAGCTCAGATCGATCGACGTGACTTCAGTACCATTGCCGTGCTGGCTTACGATCAGACCGTCGTACTCCAGGCGTTGCAAGACAGTTCGTAGCGGTGTTCGACTGACACCAAATTCTGATGCAAGTTCCCTCTCATTGAGGCGGCTACCTGGCTGGTAATCAAGGAGACATATCCGGCGCCGTAACTCGAGGTATATATCCTGTTTGCTCATTTTGCCGGTGATCTGCCTGTCGCCTTCCAAACCCCCCTCTTGATCCTCAGGAGGTGTCAAGGTGATTTCGTTAGTAGGCAAGAGGGGGCTGTGGCGTGTCATCGCTAGCTTTCTCGAGGCTGCAGCAAGGTATGTACGACATCCGTCACGTTCCAACACGCAAGGTCGAGTTCATTTGACGTAAGTATGCTATCACGCTCTGCGAGGTTATACGTCCGGTCGCCGGGTTCTCGTCGCTTGGCCGATTTTGTATCAACATGGAAAAGTTCGAACTGTCGGATTCCACATCTACGTTGTGGGTGTTAAACGTTAGACTTGGATCTGCCCAAATCTCCATCTGCGTGCGGTCCGGTCCGAGAGCCGCCAGGCTCAGAGCCGCAGCGACATTCACGTTGGCTGGGAATTCCTTCGCCACGTCGCTTACGGTGCCTCTTAGAACGCAAACGGCTTCCTCAAGACTTTCCAAGTTCAACCCGTTGCGGATGACATAAGGTGCGGTTGCAAGGCTCCTTGGTGGTTTGCAGGTGCGGATCTTCACCTTTCGGATCTCACCAACTGCCGCGGCTTTGATGGCGTCGAGCCCAAGGATCGCCCCGGATGGGACCACAATTCGCCCTCCCATGCGGCGCGCCAACTCCACTAAATCTTCTCGACCGAGTAGCTGGCTCGCAGACATAGCAATGAGAGTCTTGCCGGCGCTCAAGACAGGCAGCGCGATAGCGTCGAACATCTGGGGCGGGAGACACTCCAAAACTGTATCACACTCTTTAGCCAAATCTTCAAACGAGAGGCAGGAAACACGACTGTTTAAAGTCGCATTGAACTCTGCGGCCCGATTTTGGCTCCGGGCCGAGATAGCCACCAGTTCGCACCCAACTATTTGCCCCCGATCCAATGCGTGTGCCACTGACGAGCCTATGGCGCCAATCCCAGCTATTCCAATTCTGATAGGAGTCCCGACCATCAATCCGCCGCTTTGACTGCGCTCAAAAATTGTTGCGTTCGTTTGCTTTTGGGGTTGGAAAACAGTTCAGCAGGACTGCCTTGTTCTTCAATCTTTCCACCATAGAAAAAGCAGACGCGATCGGAAATATCACGAGCAAAACCCATTTGATGCGTGACCATAAGCATGGTCAGCCTGTGCTTGAACACCAAATCCTTAATCACATTCGTGACTTCGCCGATTACCTCGGGATCAAGGGCAGAGGTGACTTCGTCAAACAACATAACCTTCGGCCGCATCGCAAGGGCGCGGGCAATCGCTACGCGCTGTTGTTGACCACCCGAAAGCCGGGAGGGATGTTGATCCTTCTTGTCGATCATGCCAACCATCACGAGAAGCTCTTCGGCACGCTCTTGAGCCTCGCGGCGCGAGAGACCCAAGACCAAGACCGGCCCCTCCATACAGTTCTGTATCGCCGTCATGTGGGGAAACAAGTTGAAATGCTGGAAGCACATTCCTATCGAGGAGCGTGCTTTTCGTAGGTATCTTGCATCAGCCGGCACCAGCACGCCGTTCTGCGGCATGTGGGTGAGGGGTTTGCCATCGACATAGATGACGCCACCGTTAATGGTCTCAAGGGTCATCAGCATGCGCAGGACTGTCGTTTTGCCGGACCCCGATGGGCCGATGATGGTGACCATTTCACTTGCAGCGATGTCCAAGTTCAGGTTGTCCAGAACGATAAGGTCGCCATAGCTTTTACGGACCTTCATGAACCGTACCATCGGTATGTTTGGACCGGCGAGCTCGAGGGGATATGACGAGAGATCTTCCATCATTGCATTCCTAACTTACGGCGAACAGTCGCTTCAAACCAACGAATGGCGCGCGCGGAGGTCAGTGAGATAACTAAGAAAATAACGCCCACCATCGTGTAAGGCTCAAGGTACCGATAGTTTTGTCCGCCTACAGCGTTTGCTGCCTGCATCAATTCGGCAACACCAATTACAGATAGAATCGGAGTATCTTTAAAAATGGCGACCAGATAGTTTCCCATCCCAGCAATTGCTGGTGGGAGAGCCTGCGGCAAAACAATACGCCGATAGGTCTGCATCGTCGTTAGATTGATGGCGGTGCATGCTTCCCATTGCCCCTTCGGGACGGACTCAATGCCACCCCGATAAACTTCAGAGAGATAGGCAGCATAGTGCAGGCCGATAGCGATCATGCCTGCCACCCAAGGGCTCAGGTAGAGCCCGTATTCCGGCCCAACATAATACACAAAGAAGATCTGCAGTACGAGGGGGGTTGAGCGGATGAACTCGACAATTTCCCGAGTAATATACGTCAGAATACGTAACGGTGTTCGCTGAGCAAGTGCGAACAAGAGACCAATGACAGCGGCAATGGCGTATCCCATGCCAGCAGCCAAAAGGGTATTGCCCGTAGCCCAAAGCATCTTGGGTAGGATTTCGGCTGTGAATGCGAAGTCCCACTTCATCACTCAAGCCCTTCCTATCCGCCGAGCCATGATGCGCTCGGTCCAGCGCATACAAGGCGTGATGAGAAAGCGAGAGAAGACGTAGTAGATGGCCAGCGCTGTTCCA
Source organism: Mesorhizobium sp. NZP2077 (assembly GCF_013170805.1). Taxonomy (NCBI): domain Bacteria; kingdom Pseudomonadati; phylum Pseudomonadota; class Alphaproteobacteria; order Hyphomicrobiales; family Phyllobacteriaceae; genus Mesorhizobium; species Mesorhizobium sp. NZP2077. Next base: position 38,614 of record NZ_CP051294.1, read on the forward strand.
AAAGTCCAGGTAGATAAATAAGTTGTATTGTTCAGCTGGCGCGCTTCAAACATGAGGTCAGGAACTGCTATCAACGCCACCAGGGCGGTACTTTTGAGCAGCTCGATCACCAGGTTTCCCCAAGCCGGCAGCATGGTGACAAAGGCCTGTGGGAGGATAATCCTTCGCATGCGTTGGGCTGGCGACATCGACAACGCGTAAGATGCCTCCCACTGGCCACGGGGCACTGACTGTATGGCACCTCGAACCAGCTCAGCGCCGTAGGCCCCAAGGTTTAGACCAACTGCAAGAAATCCGGTGAGAAAATTGTCCAGCGTGATGCCAAACAGGGGCAACACGTAAAACAACCAAAAAAGCTGAACCAGCAGTGAGGTGCCGCGAAAAAACTCGACGTAGCCTACTGCGGCTCTCCTTAGCGCCGGGTTTGACGATAGCAGCATCAGGCCGAAGAGGTTGGCCACCACCACGGCCAGACCCAAGGAGCAAAGGAATTGGACGGCGGTTACGAGCGCACCGTCTACAAATCGGCTACCATAATCCGCAAGGAAGGAGGCGTATGTCATAGGAGCTCGCTTCGGCAATGCTGACGAGCTGCCTCATGCGGCTCGTCAGCCAACTCATTGTTACCGATTGGCGCAGATCCAGTCGGTTTTTGCATCGCCCGGAAGCTGAGCTTTCGTGTATTGAAACTTCCCGACGGCCTCAAGCATTTCCGGCGAACCGAGGTACTTTGCCTGGGCCTCGTTGTACGCCTTCAGAAAGTCCTTGTCCTCTGGCTTGAATGCAATCGCTACCCAATTATTCGTCCAATCAGGTAGAGCGGCCGGGTCAGTCACTTCGATTTCGTCAGGTGCGCTAGCGGCCAGATTTTTGGCATCGAAATAGTTACTAGCCCCAGCGTCCGCTCGCCCCGCGCGAACGGCAGCCAGCAGTTCAGTGGGGCCTGGCACCTGCATAATCTTGCTTTCAGGGACTCCTTCCTTAAGCGCCTCGTCAACATTGACGTAGCCGGAGACAGTCACCATCGTCGCGTCCTTCTCCTTGATGTCCTTATAGTTCTGAATGCCTTTCGGGTTGCCTTTTTTGACAATAAACGCGTTGCCGAATTTCCCCATTGGTTCGGCAAAAGCGACGTTCTTGCAACGCTTGCCGGTGATGTACATTCCGCCGGTGATAATGTCGAAGCGCCCTGCCTGAAGCCCCGGTATCAAGCCACCCCAATCGGTCACGACTGGCTCGATATTAGTGTATCCCATCGACTTTAGGACGCCGACCGCCAGTGCGTTCGCGAATCCCAGCGGTTCGTTCTTGTCGCCCGGGTAAGCCCAAGGGATTTCGTGAGCAAAGCCAATGCGTATTGGTTTTCCAGCTTTTGCGCTGTCCGTCAGCCCGTCAGCGTGAGCGACGCCGATAAATAGAGCAGCAGTCGCGGCGATTGCAGCCAAGATAGCTTTCATTTTCATCCGTTCCCTCTGTTTTTGGGTTTATGCAGAATTGCCCTGAGAGGTATACCATTGCACCAGATGGGCCGCAAGGGGATATTCCTGTCCCGTCGAATTTTCCTGCAAAACTGGACAAATGGCGCCGTCTCTGGAAAATTGCTCTTGTCATTTTTCGCGAGTGACGGTACGAGAGGTATACCTATTTCCGATTTGAAAACTGGATACAGCACCCCGAGGGCGTCCATGACCTACCTTTCACCCTTTCCAAAAGATGAGCTTGATCGTCGCATACTGAATGCGCGTAAGGCTCTCAAAGAGAACAACCTTGATGGCATCTTGATTGCCGTTCCTGAGAACATTTATTACCTGACCGGGCTTGATCACTGGGGATTCTTCGCGGCGCATGTGCTCGTTCTGAATCAAAGCGGAGAGATGGGCCTCTGCTGCCGCGCAATGGAGCGGATAACGGTAGAGAACCAGGTCCGAAATGCGAGATTCTACGGGCACAAGGATCACGAAGAGCTTTCAGACTACGTCCATCAGGCCATGAAAGACCTGGGTCTGTCGGGTGGCCGCGTCGGGATCGAAAAGCGTAGCCTTTTCCTTACTGCGCGACACGCTGAGCGCATTCAGGATGATCGTTTCGGCACAACCTGGGTAGATGCTTCCGGAATTCTCGACGACCTGCGCCTGGTGAAATCTCCGCTCGAAATGGAATACACTCGCAAGGCGGCGCATGCAGTTGACCTAGGCACGCTGGCCGCAGTTGACGCGGTGCGCGACGGCGCAACCGACTACGAAGTTTCCGCGGCTTACCACAGCAAGATGATATTGGAGGGAAGCGAGTATCCCGGTTTCGGCCCGTTCATTCGTCCGACCAGTCGCCTAGGTGAAGAACATACCACCTGGCGTGGCGAGGTGTTCCGAAACGGCGATGCAGTTTTCCTTGAAACCTGCGCTTCATATCGCAAGTACCAATCTCCGATGGGCCGGCTTGTCTACGTCGGTAATGCGCCCAAGGGTGTCGAGGAGTCTGCCGAGCTTGCAATTCGCGGCATGAAGGCAATTTGCGAAGCCCTTCGTCCGGGCGCAGATGCGGGTGACGCTTATGAGGCTTGGCATGAAGTGGCGGCGAGCGCCGGCCTTGTTGATTACCATCGCCATCATTGCGGTTACCTTGTAGGGATCGGTTTCCCTCCGAGCTGGACGGGCGGCTCCATGGTGACGAGCCTTTTCCCGAAGTCGACCCGTAAGATAGAGGTCGGGATGGTCGTCCATGCACATTCCTGGTTCACCAACACGAAAGTCGCGGACTATTTCATTTCCAACACCGTGATGGTGACCGAGAACGGCGGGGAGATCCTCACAAACAAAACACCCGAAACTCTGATCGTCCGCTGATTATCATGGGCCGTCGCTGGCGGCCCTGGTTGAGCAGAACGCTCTTCGCGATCGTTGTCCGAGGATTCTCATGCAGAAACTCACAAAAGCTACGCTAACCGGCATTTGCACACAGATGGCATCGCATTGTTGGTCAGACGACGAAATAAACGAGCTGGTCGATCCCCGGCTGGGTATCATTACCGGGTTTCAAGATCTGTTGAATGAGCTTGAACAGCTGAGGAAAATTGACCTGGGGACCACGCCACCGGCTATGAGCGTCCAAGGCGCAGATAGGCATGAATAACGATATAGCATTTCAAAGCGTCAAGAGCCTGAGCTCGATGCTGCAGCGCGGGGAGATAACCCCAGTCGAGCTTGTGGATACATTCGCCGAGAGGATCGAACGACACAATCCACAATCAAAGGCGTTCATCACGACGACGATTGATACTGCGCGAGAACAGGCGTCACGGCTCTCGCGTGGTGATTTGACCGGCTCCTCGTTCGCCGGAATTCCCTACGCCTCCAAGGACCTGTTCGACGTGCAGGGTGTTCGAACGTCGGCCGGGTCGCGGGTCTTCCACGATAGAATTGCCAAAAAGGATGCTTTTGCAATCGCCAAGCTGCGGGCAGCCCAGGCGCTTAGTCTTGGCAAGACGAACCTGCATGAATTCGCATACGGCGCAACGGGCGAAAACGAGGTTTATGGGACGGCTGTCAACGCTTACGATCCGACGCGTCTTGCGGGTGGCTCGTCGAGTGGCTCAGCGGCCGCGGTGGCTTTTGGTCTCGTGCCGGCGGCACTTGGAACGGACACCGGTGGGTCCGTCCGAGCGCCCGCTGCGTTGAACGGGCTTGTCGGCTTTAAGCCTACGATCGGGCGTGTCCCCACTTCGGGAGTGGTGCCGTATTGCTGGACGCTGGATCACGTCGGGTTGATGACGCGCACGATTGCCGACTGCGCTGATCTGCTGAGCATCGTGTCAGGTTATGATCCAGGCGATCCCACGTCAGTCAATCGGCCCGTTGAAAATTACCCTGAAGCGCTCGATCAGGACATCTCAGGATTGCTCGTCGGTATTCCGAGCAACTTCTACTACGAGCGTGCGGACGACGAAATCCTGGAAGCTCTTGAACGTGTGAAAGAGTATCTCGTCGCAAACGGCGCAAAGCTGGTGCCGGTGACATTCCCGGATATGGAACATAGCCGTACAGTATCCCTCACCGTGCAGATGCCGGAAGCGCTCAGTGCACATTCGGCTTATTTGCAGGAGCGCGGCAATCTCTATTCCGCGGATTTCCGGGCTGGTTTGGCGTTGGGGCAGTGCATTCTGGCGGAGCACTATGTCAAAGCGAAGCGGTTCATCGAGATCTACCGACAGCAGACGAATAGGCTATTCGACCAAGTTGATCTGATTCTTACCCCGGCCACTCCCGAAATCGCCCAGAAAGTGGGCACGGTCAAGGTGACACGAAACGGGGTCAACGAAGCGATCGGCAACGCGATCACTCGGTTCACGACATTTTTCAATATGACCGGGCACCCGGCGCTGACAATGCCATGCGCGATGCATACGCAGGGTCTCCCGATCGCACTGCAGTTGGTGGGCCGGTATTTTGACGAGATGACTGTCTTGCGTGCCGCACACGCAATTGAGCGAAGCGACCAGTTCTCAATTCCGCTGCCGAAAGTAGACGTCTGAGATGGCACATAACGTCCCGAAGATATGGCTTCTCACGACATTCTGCCGAACCTGGAAAGGCTGCGCGGATGCGTATCGCATCGCGTGTGATTGGACCCCGCTTTGACCAAACGACGGTTATTGGCATCGCTCCTGCAAGCGAGCAAAGCGTCCATTTCTCGGCCGCGCTCCTAGAGGGAGAAATATGGTGTTTGCGCTTCTAAAGTACGGCTTTTCAAGACGTTATCCCGAACGCGACGAGATACCGCGCACTCCGGATCTGCAATCCCACTACGACGTCGTCATCATCGGCGGAGGTGGTCACGGAGCCTCATTGGCTTACCACCTGGCGAAGCACCACGGGATCACCAACGTTGCGATTCTGGAAAAGGGCTATCTTGGAGGCGGCAACACCGCGCGCAACACCACGGTGATCCGCTCGAACTACACGGATCAGCGCTCGATCCGGTTCTATGCCAAGGCCCTGAGACTTTATGAATCCCTGGCCAATGAGCTCGATTACAACATGATGTATTCCCGGCGGGGACAGCTCACGTTGTCCCACTCGGACGGCGTTTCGCGTTCGCTTCGCCTGCGCGCTGACGCCGGCGTCTTTTGTGGTGAGGCTAACGAGATCGTTGATCGCCAACAGATCAGAAGCTTGGTGCCTTCGCTCAATCTCGATATCAAGGGTATGCCGATCCTTTGCGGTCTTTGGCACCCAAGCGCGGCCATCGCGCGTCACGACGCAGTCGTGTGGGGATATGCCATCCGCGCGTGTGAGCGTGGGGTCGAGCTTCATCAAAGGACGGAAGTCCTGGGGATGGAACTCTCCGGGAATAGAGTCACACGCCTGCGCACAAATCGCGGGGATGTTTCAGCCGGGACCGTGGTGCAGTGCGTCGCCGGTTACTCCTCGGTCGTAGCAAAGATGGCCGGTTTGAAGCTGCCGATCCGCAGCTATCCACTTCAGGCAATGGTGACGCACCCTGTCAAACCCTTCCTAGATCCGATGGTGTCGTCAACCGCTCTGCATTGCTACGTTTCGCAATCGGCGAGAGGCGAACTCGTCATCGGTGGCGGCTCGGACCCATACGAGCTTTACAACACACGCTCGACCTTGGAGCTCAAGGAAAGTCTTGCTGCTTCGGCGTTGGAGATGTTCCCGTTCATTGGCGAACTCAAGATCTTGCGCCAGTGGGCCGGGATCACAGATATGACGCCGGACTACAGTCCGATCATGGGTCAGTGTCCGCTCTCGAACTATTGGCTGGACGCAGGCTGGGGCACCTGGGGCTTCAAGGCGACCCCGGCCAGCGGGTTCTTCTTGGCGAAGGCCATTTCGGAAAACCGCATTCCTGACGAGATCAGGCCATTTCAGTTGAGCCGGTTCCACAGCTTCGATCTGGTCAACGAGATGGGCGCTACCGCTGCAAGTCATTGAGGACCCGATCGTGAAGTTGATGACATGCCCTCTGAACGGGCCACGCAACATAACCGAGTTCCAGTGCCATGGAGAGGTGCATCGGCAACCTGAGCCGTCCGGCACGAGCGACCACGAGTGGGCCGAGTACGTCTGGATGTCCAACAATACGGCGGGCGTCGTGCGTGAGTGGTGGTGTCACACACCAACAAACTTCTGGTTCCTTGCGGAACGGAACACAGTGACCGATGAGATTGTGGCCACATTTCCTGTACCGGCAGATGGACCTTTAGGAGAAGCGTCATGAATAGCGCGACGCTACGCAAGGGGCTGCTAATCGACGCATCGAGAAAACTCAAGTTCACGTTCGATGGGCGAGAGTATGAAGGCGTAGCCGGGGATACAATCGCGTCGGCGCTTGCGGCTAACGGCGAATGGATATTGTCACGGTCATTCAAGTATCACCGACCACGCGGTATCCTGACCATGGCCGCTCAAGACGCGAACACCCTTGTTCAGATCGGAAACGAGGTAAGCGTCTTTGCCGATCGTCATCCTATATCGGACGGTCTGGCGGTACGGGCCCAAAATGTTGGCAATTCGGCACGCAGGGATAGCGGGTTCGTCATGAACAGGCTTTCGCGCTTCATGCCAGTCGGATTTTACTATCGAACCTTCTATAAGCCCAAAGGAATATGGGAGAAGGTGTGGGAGCCCATCATTAGGGCCAAAGCTGGGCTGGGTAAGCTCGACGTCACGAAACCCACCGAAGGGTATTACGACAAGGCCTATGGGTGGTACGACGTGGTCGTCGTCGGTGCAGGGCCCGCCGGTATGGCGGCGGCGATTGCCGCGGCTGATGCGGGAGCATCAGTCTTGCTTGTGGACGAGAACCCACGGATAGGCGGAGCGCTGAATTATGCGCGACTGGCAACCCAAAGGGACCTTGTCAGCGAGGTCAAGGGCCACAGCAAAATCGAGATCTGGACCGACGCGATCTGCAATGCATGGTATGCTGATAACTGGCTGCCGGTAATTCGCGGTAACCGACTATACAAGCTGCGGGCTAAACAGGTCATTTTCGCGACCGGGCTCATAGAGCAGCCGTCACAGTTTCGAAACAATGATTTGCCCGGCATCATGCAGGGCTCGGCGGCTCAACGGCTCATTCGGCTGTTCGGTGTCAAGCCTGGTAATCGTGCAGTCATACTCGCTGCCAACGATGACGCCTATGGCGTGGCGCTTGACCTTCTTGAAGCCGGCGTCGACCTGGCGGCAATTTGCGATCTCCGTAAGGCCGGCCACCCCGGACCGTTGCGTTCGGAGATAACGCAACGAAATGTCTCAATTCTGGATGGATGGTGCCTCCATGAGGCACAACCGGAAAAGGGGCATTCGCACGTCCGTGGGGTAGAGCTTGCCGAAATCGATGCGGAGGGCACTGCAGGCAGGAGGCGCCGAAGGATCGATTGTGACCTGGTCTGCATGTCCGTCGGCTATGTTCCCGCCTATCAGTTGCCACTGCAGGCGGGCGGCAAGCTCGCTTACGATGACGTGGCCGCGCAGTTCACCATCGACGGGCAGGGCAAAGGCGTTCTGCTTGCCGGATCGGTCGACGGATTTTTCGATCTTGACGGTTGCATAGCTCATGGCGCGGGTCAGGGCTCGGCTGCCGCGATCAATTGCGGCTATCAAAGCAAACGTCGGCCCGCGCTTCCAGTTCGGGATCGAGGTTCCCCAAATCATCCTTGCCCGATCTTCCCGCATCCGAAGGGAATGGACTTTGTCGACTTTGACGAAGACCTTCAGGTGAAGGACATCAAGAACGCCATTGCGGACGGGTACCGCGAGCTTGAACTCGTTAAGCGGTTTTCGACCGTCGGCATGGGGCCAAGTCAAGGCCGGCATGCTGCTCTGGCAACGGCAATGCTCGTATCGAAATACACAAATCGGACAATAAGTGAGGTGGGCGTCACCACCGCCCGGCCGCCGGTTACAACGGAAAAAATCGCGACTTTGGCTGGTCGAAAGTTCACGCCATTTCGCCAAACACCGATGCATGAGCAGCATACCGCTCAAGGAGCAGCGTGGCTGCTTGCGGGAAACTGGCTGCGCCCCGCCTACTATGGTCATGAACGCGATGCCAAGAGGCTCATTGCCGAAGAGGTTGTGAACGCGAGAAACAACGTAGGCATGATCGATGTCTCGACTTTGGGCGGGTTAGATGTGCGGGGGCCTGATGCGGCCGAATTTGTAAATCGCATGTACACGTTTGCCTATGTGAAGCTGCCCGTTGGCAAGACGCGTTACCTGCTTATGACAAATGAGGCGGGCACGGTCATTGATGACGGTGTCGCGTGTCGGCGCGGCGAAAACTATTTCTATGTCACCGCGACCACCACGGGCGTGGATCGAATATACCGCAACATGCTGTGGTGGAACGCCCAGTGGCGCCTCGACGTGGATATCGCGAATGTTACGGCCGCTTATGCGGGGGTTAACCTGGCAGGACCTAATGCCCGCAAGGTACTTGCAGAACTTACCGATGACATTGCCTTATCGGCGCAAGACTTTCCATACCTGGCTTACCGTGAAGGAACAGTAGCAGGGATCCCCGCACGGGTGTTCCGAGTGGGTTTCATCGGCGAGCTTGGTTACGAAATACATGTACCCTCGCGGTTCGCATCAGAACTCTGGCGTGCCATTGGCGATGCAGGAAAAGAATTCGGTATTCGCCCGTTTGGCCTTGAAGCTCAGCGGCTCATGCGGCTCGAAAAGGGGCATGTGATTATCGGTCAAGACACTGACGGCATGACCACGCCTGAAGAGCTCGATATGAGCTGGGCAGTCGCTAACTCGAAGCCCTTTTTCATTGGAAAGCGCAGTCTGGAAATCCGCAACAAGACGTTGTCGAGCCGAAAGCTGGTCGGGTTTGTGCTCGACCGGATGCCGATGGTTGGGCTCCAGGAGTCCAATCTGGTTGTGAAGAATGGATCCATAGCAGGGTTCATCACCTCAATCGCTTTTTCGCCGAGTTTGGGACGAGTCATCGGTCTGGCCTATGCCGACCGCTCGGACGCCGATCTTGGAAGCCGAATTGTGCTGCGTGCAAGTGACGGAAGCGAGCACCATGCGCAAGTTGCTTCCCCTCACTTCTACGATCCCGAAAATCTGCGGCAGGAGATGTAAGGTGGGCGCCATTGCCAGAAGTCCGTTCGCTCACCGCTTGACCGGCGCGAGCCAGACTCCGCAGAACGAGAATGTCGTCATCCGTGACCTGTCGACGCTGCCGCGGATCGGCTTCAAGGGCAACGGGACGACGAAATGGCTGAGTTCGAAGGTCAGCGCCGTCCCGGACGCTCCCAACAAAGCCATCACCCTGTCCGATGGCTCTCTCATCGCGCGGCTCGGTAAGGAAGAGTACCTCGTCCTGCCCGGTCGAGACGCGGTTGGTAGCGTGTGCAGCGAACTGGAGGCAAGCTGGAATGCCGACGACGCCAGCGGTGAGCGCCGCATAGGGTACCCGCTTCCCCGCGCCGACAGCCATAGTTGGCTCTATCTAGAGGGCAGTTCTATTGCGCAAATGATGGCGAAGATTTGCGGTGTGGATTTGCGCGGCGATCGTTTCCTCCAAGGCGAGGTCGTACAGACGATCGTAGCGCGGATCAGCGCGGTTTTAATCCGCGAAATTACGGACGGATCCTACGGCTTGCATATGCTGACTGATTTCGCTTCAGCCGACTATCTATGGGATGTCCTCCAGGATGCTTCCGCTGAATTTGGTGGCGGCTTTGCCGGAAATGGGAGGATCTAAAATAGCAACCTATCACTTCAATTCAGACAATGGCGCGCCGGTCTGCGAACAGGTGATGAACGCGCTCGTGAACTGCAACCGAGGCGTCGAGGTGGCCTACGGAGCAGATCAATTCACCGCAACCTTGGCGGAGGCCTATTCGAACTTTTTTGAGCGTGAAACCTTCATTTTTCCGGTGCCTACGGGCACTGCGGGCAATGGGCTCGCGCTCGGCGCCATCACGCCACCATATGGCACGATCTTCTGTCACGAGCGCGCGCATATCGTGACGACCGAAGCTGGGGCGCCCGAATTCTATAGCGGTGGTGGCCGCATGACTTTGCTGCCAGGTGAGCACCATAAGATATCGCCTGCTGCATTGGAGTGCGGCCTACAAAGTCACGGTATCGGCAACGTGCATCATATGGCGGTCTCTGCACTCAGCATCACCCAAGCCACGGAAGCCGGTGTGGTTTATGAAATGGACGAATTACGCGCACTGAGTGCAATTGCCCATAATGCCGGCATGAAAGTCCATCTTGATGGGGCGCGCTTAGCGAACGCCATGGTTCATCTGGGCGCAACGCCCGCCGAAATGACCTGGAAGGCTGGAGTGGACGTTCTCACCTTCGGCACCATCAAGAACGGAACCATGAATGCGGAAGCGGTGATCACCTTCGATCCTGAAATCGCAAAGATACTGAGCTTCATGCACAAACGCGCCGGGCACTTGTGCTCAAAGATGCGCTACATGTCAGTGCAACTCTTGAGCTACCTGGAGGATGAGCTCTGGCGCCGAAATGCTCTGCAGGCGAACGGGAACGCCGCACGGATAGCTGATGCTTTAAGACTGTGTGCGGGTGTTGAGCTGGTTCATCCAGTGCACATTAATGAGGTGTTCGCGATTCTGCCGCCGAGCCTTCTGCAAGCACTCCGGGACAAGGATATCCACCTAAGGCCGTGGAACTTTCAGCGCAAAGGTCAAGGCTTCCGCATGGTGATGTCCTACTGCGACAGCACAGAGCAAATTCAGCGATTTGAACAGGCCTGCCGCGAGCGCGGACCTTCCAAGGCTTAGAGCCCACCGGGTTCACCCGCTGATTGCGTGATGTGATCAGCGAGCGGCAACGAGATTTCATTAGCTCCTGGTTGGAAAGCAGCGCGATGCTCGAATATAAAATGATCGTTCATGCCGCCCGGGTTCTCGAGGGCGTAACACGCCTTACGCCTTTGCTCGAATCCGAACTTCTCAACCGCCGTCTTGGCTTCCGCTTGCTCGTAAAAGCCGAGTGCTTGCAGCGGACCGGGTCGTTCAAGATTCGTGGGGCCTACGTCAAGATCGCGTCGTTGAGCAAAAAGCAGCGCGCGGCGGGTGTCGTGGCCTTTTCATCCGGCAATCATGCTCAAGGGGTTGCTGCCGCGGCTGTGGAAATGAATGTCCCATCGACCATAATCATGCCGCAGGATGCGCCAGCCGTGAAACTGCGCAACACCGCCCAGTACGGGGCCAAGGTGATCACATATGATCGGGCAACCGGCGACAGGGCCAAGATCGCACGAGATGTGGCCGAGCAAACGGGAGCGACTTTGATTGCTCCCTATGATGATTATGTTTTGATGTCGGGGCAGGGAACAGTTGCACGGGAAATCGTCGATCAACTGGCGAAACTGAAAACGTCCGCGGACGCTTTGGTGTGCCCCGTTGGTGGCGGTGGGCTGATCGCTGGTATTGCCACCGCCATGGCAGAGTTGTCCCCGGCGACCACTGTCTGCGCAGCTGAGCCGGAACATTTCGACGATACCAGGCGATCGTTGATAGCAGGCGAGCGTGTTGGAAATGAACCCGGGTACAACTCGATCTGCGACTCGATCGTAACACAAATTCCAGGTGAGAAGACCTTTCCGATCAATCAGAAACTTGTCTCCCTCGGCTACGAAGCGTCGGAAGCTGATGTCATTTTCGCGATGCGATTATTGGCGGATGAGATGAAGATCGTTGCCGAACCCGGTGGAGCAGCTGCGGTAGCCGCGGTCCTGCGGCACCGCGAAATGTGGAGCGGCAAGACCGTCGTTGCAGTGGTATCGGGAGGGAACGTGGACCTGAGCGCCTGGCGCGAATTTCTGAGTTGACCTCCTGCCGCCGCCGGAGCGCAACGTTTGTCATTGTTATGGATAGGGCCGGCCTCCGAAAACCTTCAAGCCTAAAGCTACTTTTGCCGCCACCTTTCCGCTTCACGAAGTAGCGGATCTTGTCCGATAACCCTAAAAGGCAACCAATGACCACTTTTATCCTGACAGCAACGTGTCAATCAACGCGAGGAATAGTAGCCGCCATATCCGGTTTTCTCTGCGAAATGGGCTGCAATATTGTCGATAGTTCGCAATTCGACGATCTCAGCACTGGTCGCTTCTTCATGCGCGTCTCCTTCATATCAGAGGACGGGAAAGGGGCCGAAGCGCTTGCCGAGGGGCTGAGACCGATCGCCGAAAAATTTCACATGGAAGCAGAGCTTCACATCCAGACGCAAAGGATGAAAGTGCTGTTGATGGTCTCGGCGTTCGGGCACTGCCTCAACGACCTTCTGTACCGTTGGCGGATCGGGGCACTCCCGATCGATATCGTCGGCGTCGTCTCGAACCACTTCGATTACCAGAAGGTGGTGGTCAATCATGATATTCCCTTCCACTATATAAAGGTGACGAAGGAGAACAAACCCCGGGCGGAAGCGCAGCTCATAGATCTTGTCGAGCAGACGGGTACCGAGCTCATCGTTCTCGCCCGCTATATGCAGGTTCTTTCAGACGCTATGTGCCGCAAGATGTCGGGCAAGATCATTAACATCCATCACTCCTTCCTGCCGAGCTTCAAGGGAGCTAATCCCTACAAGCAGGCGTATGAGCGCGGCGTGAAGCTGATCGGTGCCACTGCGCATTATGTGACGCCGGATCTAGATGAAGGGCCAATCATTGAGCAGGACACGGTGCGCATCACGCATGCTCAAAGCGTTGAAGACTACGTCTCAATGGGCCGTGACGTTGAAAGTCAGGTCCTGGCACGAGCGATCCACGCCCATATCCATCACCGCGTCTTCTTGAACGGCAACCGCACCGTCGTCTTCCCAGCGAGCCCTGGAAGCTACGCATCGGAACGCATGGGTTAAATTTGGCCCCGCCTGAGGGTGCACACTTTTCGTGGCAGGGACCGTCCACAACCTATTTGCCTGCGATTCATCCCAGCACAGTCGAGATGAGCAGGCGTCAAAAGGTCTTGCTTCCGAGACCTTATTGCATCGCAATGGTGCGCCTGGATCGGGACGGAAAACATTTGTGATTCCTGGCGCATTGTTCGAGCGAACAAATTCGCTCCTTAGATATAGAACTGTTGCTTACATCAAAGCGATCTCATGGGAGGTAACGAAGTGGGAGCGGGCGGTCTTATCCCAAAGAGTGAATTCATCGGACTTGAGAACGTGACCCACCTGGCCGCGGGTGGTGAAACGCCGGTTCTGATCAGCAATGCTGCGGCGGTGACACGATTTATGGTCGACAAGGGTGTCGGCATGCCGGGGCGCGATCGAATGTTTGCGACCGCGACCAGGGCAAGGGAGCGCCTGGCCAGGCTGCTCAGCGCTAGATCGCAGGAGATTGCGCTCCTATGGAACGCAACTGCGGGCCTCCACGCGGTTGCTGTTGGAATAGACTGGCGTCCGGGCGACAACGTCGTCGTCGGTGCAAGTGAATTCGCATCTCTTCTTCACATTTGGCAGGCTGCTGGGATCGAACTGAGGAGAGTGGGGTCCGGTCCTTGCGCCACGTTAGATGAGGTTGCCGATGCGGTGGATTCACATACGCGAGCGATCGTAGTCAGTCACGTTAGCTACCTTACCGGTGCCCGAAGCGATCTTGCTGCTCTAAGAGAGATTGCCGACAGGTATGGAGCGCGGCTCGTTGTCGATGCATCGCATTCGCTCGGCGTCGTTCCTGTAGACGGCTCCCTTTGCGACGTCGTTGTTTCCTGTTGCTATAAGTGGCTGCTGGGAACGCATGGGGTCGGAGTGTTCTTCGTAAACTCCAAACGATGGCACCAACTCGAACCAAAGGCAGTCGGTTGGAACTCGGTTATCCATGAGGCGGACTGGCGCCGACGGACGAGCTTTCACTTGAAGCCTACAATACAGAAATTCGAAGGAGGCAACCCCAGCTTTATGAGCATCTACTATCTCGAGAACGCTCTGGCAACGCTGGAGGAAATCGGAATCTCCAGGATTGAATCGCATGTTCTTGAGCTTGGCCGAGCACTGCTTGACGGGCTTAGTCGTTTGGGCGTTGATCAGCTCACACCTGCGCGACCAGCGGACAGGGCCGGCAATATATCGATTGCAACGCCCCATTCCGAACAATTGGAAGCGCGGTTGCGCGAGCGCGGAGTTTTGACCTGGGCCGGCGATGGGCGACTGCGGATCTCAGTCCACGCCTACAACGACATGGCAGACGTGGATCGTGTGCTGGAGGAGATAAAAGAGCTTGGACTGTTTTCCTAAGTGTCTATCGGCTGGAAGTCGGCAAGGCGCATGAAAAGGCAGTAGGGAATTTCGCTTGGAAGCAGGCCATCTGGTTCTGCATGCTGCCTTCAACGCCAGAAGCGACTCGTCTTGACAAAGGCGGCGTGCGCTTCCGCGGCGTCTTCAAGAAGCTTGGACTTGTCTTCGGCGCTGAAGAGATCCTTCGCACCAGCCACGTCCGAAAGCTCCAGCGCTGCCAGCATATCAGGGGCAGTGGCGAGATCGTTGAGGCTGCCGAGATGATCCTGCAGGTCCTCCATCGCTGTAATGAACCGTCGATGGCGTTTGGCTTCCGCCTTGCTCTTGTAAAGCGGCTCGAAGAACTCCGCCGCATAGCGCAGTTTCTTTGCGACGATGCGCACTTCATGGCGGGTCTCGTCATCAGCATCGATGAGATTGTCGCCGCCCTTCGCCACCCTTTTCCAAAGTCTATCAAACACACCCGAGGCGAAATCCCGTGACGATTGCTCGTGCAACGTTTCGTCCGTTTGCGCGGCTCGCCAGCTCCTGATGGAAAGCCACTCGGCGGCATCGATCATCAGCGCGCGGGCGCGCACCGAGGAAAGCGATGCTTCGACCGCCGCATAGGCCTCGTCGCGCGCGTCTTGAAGGCGGATTGAAAGAGCCTCGCTCGAAGCGCGATCGATCATCACGTCGATATTGCGCGCATCGCCAAATTCCGAAGCCAGCCATGTCAATTCCTCGCGCAGATGGTCGAAACGGCTGTCGTCGAACAGGGACTTGCAGATCGAGCATAGGGAGCGCAGCCGTCGCAGCGACACGCGAGCCTGGTGCAGGGCCTCGGCATCGCGGGACCAGCCCAGCACCATTTCATTGAGGCGAAACTGTCTGAGACAGGCCGCGGCGATGCGCGCGAAAGCCGTTGCCGCGCTCGTCTCGGACGAGAGCGGGGCCGAAGCCGCTTTCACAGCACCGGGCGCCGGGCCAAGCAGGCGATAGCCCCGTTCCGCTTTGCTCAGCACTCCGAGATGCGTCGGCGTGATCAGGTCGACTTTCCGGGCGAGCGCAAACAGCGCTCTCGGCGAGCCCGCCTTCCTTTCCAACTCGATCCGCCTGATCGCCACTCTGCAACGTATTGCGGATAGGCTGAGAAACTCACGCGTTGCCGCAATGCATTGGAGAAGGCCGCGTGCCGTCGAGATCCTTCGAGAAGGCCATTCAGATACTGCTACAGTATCTTGCTGCCGCGACCTTGGTGCATTGGCAGAAGATCCCGGAAGCGGTGCGCAGCGCGATTGTCGAGACGGCGACAAGCGGTGCATTCCCCGACTTGCCGCGCACCACCTGATTGCATCAGCAAATCGCGCGGCTTGTCCACTACAGCGGAGAGAACCGGGACTGATGCCACCGACCTAAAGGCCAACAAGCGCCGAAAACCATGAGGCCAACGTCACTGCAATGCGGTGGGGCAGACAAAGCCGTCCGACCAGATGGAAGAAGACCGGCGCGAGGTGCCGGTCTTGTCTGATGTGGCCCGTAGACGAGGGGCTGACCTTAGTCTCCGATCGCCTAGAGCAATCAGGCGGCCTTGCGTTCCTTCAACGCCTTCTCAAAGGCATCCTTGATCGGCTTGGATACGTCGTCGCCAGCTCTCACCATCAATGCCTGGAGGGCCTTGGCCTGCTCGGAGGCCTTCTCGATCTGTTTGCGCACGAAATCGGCCTGCAGTTCGAAGAACTCGGACGGCGACTTCACGGCAACCAGGGCCTCGAGGTGCGTGAAGCTGGCTTCGGCATTGGCTTGCAGGGCGGCAATCGTCTTCAGAAGCACGTCGTTGCTGGCGGTCTTGGCTATTTCAATGGTCGACTCGAAAGCCTTTTGAGTCGTTTCGGCGTCCGAACTCAATTTGGAAAAGACTTCCTTCGACTGCTCAACGCTCTGATAGGCGACAGCGCGAACCTGCTCGACAGCCTTGGACGGGTCGAAGGCAGGGAATTCGACGTTCTCGATCGTTTCAGTCTTGCCGGGGATCTTGGACACTGTTCCATCCTTTTGCCAGGGGCGACCGCAAAGCAAGCCGCCTCCTTCCTATACGAAATTGCCGCAACGGATTTATGAAGCTGCCATGGATTTGCGCGAGCCGGCAGCGCTGCGGAAGCTTTCGCGCTCGGCCTGTAGGAAATGCTTGGTGATGGCGCGGGAACGGATGATACGCCGCACCAGGGACCGGCTGGGAACTCGAAGCTCCCGCGGCTTGTCGACTACGTCACCCCGGGCGATGCCACGTTAACTTGAGCTATGTTATTCTCGGATTCGCGACAAACCCCCTATCGGGGCAAATTCAAACAATCACCGGCTGTTTTCCGACATGGCTGTCTTCAGTCCTTCAAGCAAGTGTCGGGCAGCCGGGCCCAGCTCGGCGTCGCTGCGATGCACTGCGTCGATCGGCAGGACCGAAGCCAAATGCAAAGCCGAGGTCAAATAGACCCGTCGGACCCAATCCGGGCGAGCTTTGCAGGCTCCAGGTGCACCAAGATGGTCAAGTCTGATGGCCTACCGGCTGTCGTTGAAGTGTCACTTTTGCTGACCTACATACACGGTGCGTCGGATGTTTCCTCCCATTCGTCCGACGCGTTCCCCTCTGAAGGTTCAAACCTTCACACCTGGCCGGACCTTTGGTTCGGCCTTTTTCTTGCGCGCGAGAAACGGGTAAACTGAGGTGATGATGCCAGGCGGGGATTGGGCGATCTCGCGGTCAGAATTTCGCCATCCTGCCTTTGCTCATTTTAACAAATGACCAGGCGTCAGACGTTGTCGAAGACCATGGGCAACCCGCGTGTCGATGCCATCTCGACGACCAGTTCTTCGATTGCATGATCGGAAAGCCGGGCCTGCATTGTCGTACGAATCCGTTTGACCAGTTCGTGCACCGGCAAAGGCAAGAGAACCTCGGCATCATCGATAAGCCGACTGACTTCGATCACAACGTCAGCATCGATGTCGCTCGGCAAATCTCGCATATCCCGTCTCCGTTAAAGGTAAATATTCCCGTGTTCTGCTTGGTGTCGAGTCAAGCAAATGAACGTCGGCTTGCTTCCCGCCCTGCTGCCGGCTGCACAAAGCCCCGCTCACGGCTACGATGGCGTGGAGCTCCCCGGTCACCTTGGAAGCCGTCGAGGCTATCAATTTGGTCCTCAGTCGCCGCGTAGGATTTTCGCTTCTAACGCCGCTACAACGAAGGCCCGTCTCGCTACAGGCGGCTGAGCTTCACCACGCAGAACCTGAAGACATGCATCCATAGCCAGTTTTCGCTTCGCCGTCTGATGAGGAAAACTCCGCAGCAGGATCGTCGCTGCGTCGTTGACATCGAATATGATGCGCTCACGGTCATGCCGGCCAACTTGCACCACCACGGGCCGGACGAACCTGCTCGACATGCATTGCACTCTCAATTCCGACCGTGACAGTGTCTTCGCGTATCATGACGTTGGGTCAATTTATAGATTTCTGGCTAGGGCCAGAACAGAACTAGCAGTTGCCCAATCTCAAGACGAGTTGCCTGTCCAATTGCGGCAGGCGGCTATGTGAATTCGGATGGGGTCCCGGTCTTGTTGCGCAAGAAAGCACCGGGGAATTCTGTCGCGGCCGGAAGGTGAACGGCGCTTGGTCGCAGGCTCGGGCTTTCCCTGAAGCCAGCGCCTTCCCGGGCAACAGCCTTGAGCGGCGGCTGCCGCAATGGCGACGCTGATAGGGCGCGCTGGTGCGGAGAGGAAGAGGGCGGGCGGGTTGCGGTGGCGGGTAAAGGTTCGGGAGAGAGTCTCCCGGCACCCGCCAAGGAGCAACACCCATGACCCAGATGGAAATTCTTGCGCCCAAGCGCAACGAGCGTGCCGGTTACAAGGTCGACGTCAGCCGCGGCCAGCGTATTGGCCGCGTGTCGTCAGAATGGTTTAACCGGCCGGCGGATGAGCGATACCTGTCGCTCAATGAGCTTGGAAATGCGGTGAAGAGCCGGTCCGAGCGCAGCAAGACCCGCATCGTCGAAAGTGAGCTGATCCGCGTCGAGGCCAGCCGTGACGATCCGGAGCGTCTGAGGCTAATGCTGCCCGATGCGCCCGCCCCTGTTGCCCCCACGCATTGGAGTTTTGGCCAGCTCGCCAGCCTGGTCGGCGCGCCAGCCACCTATCTGCGGCAGCTTCCAGCCCCGCTCGCGGCGATCAACCTTCAGCACGGTCTCCTAAACCACCGCGCTGAACAGGTGAAGACGCTGGAAATCGAGAACGGGCGCCTCGAGCTGCGGGCGGTGACAGGCCCGGACTACGGCAGAATTTTTGACTCAGAACTCGTTGACGCCGTGCAGAAGATCGCCGGCAACGGTACCGGCGACACCCGCTGGAAGGTGCCGGGCTTAGGTCATTTTGCAACTGTATTCTTGAGCGCTGACACCTCCTGCGCAGGGAGGGCCTGATCATGGCGGCTCAAGATCGGGCGGACGTGTACACCCGCGTCACCGCGGAGATCATCGCGGCAATCGAGCAAGGTGCAGGCGAGTGGCACGCGCCTTGGTTCCACAACGGGACGAGCGCTGCGCGCCCAACCAATATATCGTCTGGCAAACGCTACCGCGGCATAAATACGGTGGCGCTTTGGGTGGCAGCCATGGCCGTCGGTCACGGTGATGGTCTGTGGGGCACCTACCGACAATGGCAGGAAGCCGGCGCTCAGGTGCGCAAGGGAGAACGCTCGACCACTGTGGTGCTGTGGAAGCAGATCGCTTCCTCCGAGCCGACCAACGACGATGACAGTGATGACGGTGGCCACCGCCGGATGTTCGCCCGGGCATTTTCGGTCTTCAATGTCGCTCAGGTCGACGGATATGAGTGCCCCCCGGCCGACACGCTGCCGGAGAGCGAGCGTCTCACGCACGCGGAAGCATTCATCACCAACCTCGGGATCAAGACGGTGTTCGGTGGGTCGGAGGCTTACTATCTTCCGTCGTCGGACACGGTGTTCATGCCGGACTTCGCTTCCTTCGGCGATGCCGCATCGTTCTATGGCACCTGGACACATGAATCTGGTCACGCCAGCGGTTCAAAGCACCGGCTTGACCGCGATCTCTCAGGCCGGTTCGGCTCGGCTGCCTATGCCGCCGAGGAATGCTGCGTGGAGATTCTCAGCGGTCTTATCCTTGCCGACCTGGGGATCGCCCATCATCCGCGTGCCGATCATGCAGCGTATATTGCCTCGTGGATCAAGGTGCTGAAGGACGATGCACGCGCCATTTTCACGGCCGCGAGCAAGGCGCAACAAGCGGCCGATTGGATGCACGCGCAGCAATCGGCTCGCCATGAACAGGCGGCCTGATCAGGCGTTGCGCGCGATCGGCGTCGTCCCATGCAGATGCACTGGTGACCGCAGCGCCCGCAATTCCGCATCAAGTTTCGCGGCCCTTCTCTCGATGCGCTCAATTGCCAGTTCGGCATCCTGCGCGCGCTTGAGCAACCTCGCATTCTCCGTTGCCAGCCTGCGAACCTGCTCCCTTAACTCGGCCGCGACGGCGTGCCAGTTGGGGTCTGGCGCCGCCTTCGGTATCGCGGCGAAGTCGATCTGATGCGAAGCTGTCTGCAGCAACTCCGCAATGACATCGCGATGTTTGACGTAGATTGCATTGCGCCCGACGCCTGCTTCACGCGCAAGGGCGGCGACCGACAGCTTCGCGCTTCCCTCCCGTGCCAACAATCGCGCCAGCGCCGCGCGCAGGCGCTGGGCAGTGGCATCACGGCGCTTCTGCTGGGGGGTGATGCTCATTTTATCACCGGACACTATCGCTCTCCCCAGCCAGCCCCCGGAGGATTCGATCGCATTCCAGGATGCGCTCTTGAGCGAGTTCACGGCTTTCATCGTCGAGGGCAGGATGCCGAAGCAACTGAGCATTGCGCACCTTTCGATCCTCCCAGACCGCTCTATGGCGCTCGCTTACCGCAAAATTGGCGCAGCGGGCGCATACGCTCTGTGTGCGGAGCACCGCATTCGGTCCATGATCATCACCCTGGCAGGCGGAATGTTCGCGGCGATAGAGGCAGTAACCCCAGTCACACACGCCGAGCACCATACCGCTGTCTTTCACGATGAAGTCTATATACTCACCCAGGTCGCCATCATGTGTGCGGCCTCGGAACGGTGATCGCGACGCGATCATGCGCCCGGCATGGCCCGACAGATTTGACGCCGTCAGAAGGTCCTCCAGCGCTGCCCGCGTTTCCTTCAGGATCTCGTCGTTGATCAATTCGGCGAGTTCGTAGTCCGTGCCGACATAAGCGGTGTCGGTCATCACCCGGCTGACGTGCCCGAGATGCTCCTGGAGGGCATGAAGGCCTGTCCTGTCCCGCTTGCCGATGAAGCGTGCGAACGTCTTCCGTCCTTGATGCGCGTTGAGGTGCCAGGGCTTTCCTTGATGGAGCGGCAGGTCGAGCATCGTTCGAAAGCTGCTGTTCAGCCGGCCGCCGAAGGCTCCACTGTGTGGGATGCCGATAGGCTGTCGCAGCAGCGTTGGATCCCGCGTCAGCATCCACAAATTGTCTGTCCCAAGCTTCTTGCGGATGGGTGCCGACAACCGCTCCAGCACGTCGATGACGCGGACCACGGGTTCGGGTGCGATCCAGCGGTGAGGCTGACCACCGTCGCCTGTCGCCATCTTGTAAATCCGTCCATGCAGATAGGTGACCTGCTGACCATCAGGACCGATATGGCGCTCTATGCATCCGGCCTCGAGCCCGAGGATTTCTGAGACCCGCGCGCCGACGAGCCAGGCGATCACCACGAAGCAGGCATCGTAGATGCGCTCGATCAAGGCATGGATGCCTTTCAACTGCACGACCGGCGCGTGCCAGGGACTGTCTTCATTCGGCAAGGTGGAGAAGGTGAAGTCGTCGAGCATCCGGTGAGCCTGTCCTTCGTCCCCAGGCGTCGGCCTCTTGCCGTCAATCCGATAGGCATAGGCAACCGCCGCCGAATCGCGGAGCGCGATCACGTCGTCAGCTGGCGTGCCGATGAGCCGCAAAGCCCCGCCGATCAGCGCCGTTGCAACCGGGTCGGGTGTGTAGGGAAAGCCTCGCTCCTGCCGATCGAGGCGCGGAAGTCGGGGCCCGTGTTCATCCAGGAATCTCCGAAGATCATTCGGAACGCCATCAATCAGCTTCTCCCGTTGGGCATGGAGGCGCGACAGCATCGACAGATAGCCGGCCCGGGTGGCAAGCGACAGCGCTTCGCCCTTCCGTCCCGGGCGCTCCCGCAATGTTGTCATGAACCGGCCGGCAGCACTGGCATCAAGCTGACCGAAGCAGTCATACCTTTCACTGACCATCCAGCAGATCAGAACGCGTATCTGATTGAAGATCGAGATCAGGGAACCAGGTCCAAGTCTTCGCTTGCCCGCCGGTGGATCGGTCCTGAGCGACCACAGGAAGCATTTGACGGTTTCGCGCAGCGCCGTCCATGTCGGGTCGCTGAACCGGCTGCCGTCGGGAAGCTCGAATGTCCAGCCGATCGTCCGGCTGCTGTCGGTCACGCCTGGCCGGGTGAGATCGAAGCGCCATATGTCGTCATCCCAGGTCGACGTCGAGGAGATCGAGCGTGGTAGGACGGAAGTATTTTGCAGGACCGTTGCTGTCTGAACCATGGTTTCATTCCAGCGCTGGCAAGGCGGGCAACGAGGCCATCAGGGCTCGCGCGTCACCATGAAGTTCGGCAGGGAAGTCGGGCAGAATGCCACCGGCCAGACGATCGTGGCTGGGCTTGTAGATCAGCGCCCACCGCTGCGGGTCGAGGCGCGTGCGCGCCTTTTCCAGTTGTTCAATCGCCAGAAGGATGCGCGCGAGATGGATTGCATCGATCGGCACCACCAAGCCCGGACAGGACAGGCAGCCGCCGAAGTTTGGACAGAGCTTTTCCCCGCCTGCCATCGGATCAGTACAGCGATGGCCGAATGTCTCTGCGGCAAGAGCCGGCGCTGACGGACATGGCCCGGATTCGCCACGGGATTCGAGGATCCAGGCCACCATCATCGCCTGTAACCTCGCAATGGTCTCGTGCTGGAGCGCTCGGCTTTGATCTCCCCTGATATAGCGATCCGTCAATTCCGCGCTGCCATGATTAAGCACGGTCTGCGCCGCGCGCACGTCCCCGCCCGATGCCCGGTAATGCTCGATGGCGACGCTGCCCCGGAACATCCTCGTGTGGAAGCGCGGCAGCGCCATGCGCAACTGATCGGGATGGTCTGCATTCCATGCATCGACACGCCGGTTTGCCCGCTCGATGAATCGAGCCATGGCGCCTTCGAGGGTCGTGCGCTGGATGACGCTGATGCTCTGGCCTGACCTGCGCATCAGGAACAACCGATCCCTTTCGCTCGCAGGTGCGTGCGCCGCCAGTGGGGCGGTCATTTTCAGCAGCTTGTCGATGAGATTGGGTGCCGCATAGCGCCGACGGCGATCGAAGGATCGGCGCTGCGAGCGTTTGACCATGTGACCGGCGCGCCCCTTCTGCCAGTCGATCATCGTCCGATGTTCGATCAAGGGATGCGGCTCGATGCAATCGCGGTCGATAAGCCGAAGCGCCTCGACGTTTCCCGCCGTCTGGATCGCGATGGCGATGAAGAAGGGCGCCAGACAGTCGGGTGTTGCATGAAGGTGGCGTTCGAACCTGTCGTGCCCACCATGAAGATGTAACCTGCGACCGAACCGATCCGGCATGGCACGACGCGACGGCATCACGCCATGCCCGAGGCGATGGAATTCCCGCAGCATCGCTTCAAAGCCATCCGGATCGTCACTCTCCGTCGGAGCCGCAAGCAATCGCCGCCCTTCCTCGAACTGTGCCCAGGCATCGTCGATCTCTTCATAGCAGGACCGCAAGACAGCCTTGAGCTGCGAGCCGGACAGCCGGCGGCCTTCCTTCGGAGCATGCCGGCCGGGAAAAGGATTGAAGGGGAAGGATGGCCCGGTCGGCAGCAGATCGGGCCGTCGCCTCGCGATCCACTCTGTCAGAAGCTTGACCGGCTGATAGCGATTGTGACGCAGGCCCGGAGCACAGGGTTTTCCGGTTCGCGAAGGCAAGGCATCCAGCCACAATATGTATCGGCCGAACAGTTCGGTCGTTAAATTAGGAGGCGACTGAACACTGCCGCCTTCGGCGAGAAAGCGGGCGAAGAACTTCAGTGCGTTCCAGCATTGATGACGCGTGGCAGGTGACGACGCCGTATGATGTCCACGGAACGCCTCGGCGTAGGGAGCAACAAGCTCGGCCGGAAGATTGAGTTGCCCGAGGTCGAACCGTTGCACCAGCTCGCCCCACGCATCCCGGAACAGCACGATCGGTCCGCTTTCGATCGACACCGTTGGCTCGGCCTCACCTGATAGCCGACGGTCGATGCGACGGCGCTCACTACGCATCGTCGATCACGCGCCCGTAGAGGTACTCGATCGTCTCGGCGATCTCGTCTCCATGCAATTCGACGCAGCGCAGATAGATCGCCGTCGTCTCAAGCGAGGCGTGACCAAGCAAGACCTGGAGGACCTTCAGGGGATTGATATCGGGATTGCGTTGCGCTTCCGCCTGTAGCCGCACCAGCATGACCGTCGCGAAGGTGTGACGCAGCCAGTGGGCAGAGCCGTCCAATCCCGCCGCGGCAAAGCCACGCGCGAATACGGCCGACAGCCGGGCTTTGGTGACGGGCAGGCCACGCCTATTGAGGAAGAGGGTCTTCAACGGCGCGTAGTCTGGGTCTCGCCGTCGCAACCGCGTTATCAGCGCCGCGCGGTTTTCTCCGATATACCAGTTTGTGCGGTCGATGAGCCTCAGCGGTGGGTAGATTGTGCGCCTTCTGCTGCCCTTCGTAACGGTGAGCGGGATCCCCACCAGCGGGTGATCCTCCATGTGCAGTTTGTCGCTGCGCGGCACCTGATCCACCGTGAGCGCACACAGCTCCATCCGTCGCATGCCACTGGTCACCGCCCATTCCGCGATCAACCGATAGGGCATGTCGAGAGCGGCCAGCAGTCGGTGAAGATCGCCGAGACGCAGCGGCCGAGGCAAGGTTTCATATTCGGCGACCGTCAGCATATTTCCCGGCGCGGGCTTGCCCGCCGCGTGGGCAAGAAAGCCCTTTGAGGCAGTTCTGACCGGCGGCGCGTCCCGATAGCTGAACGGAAGTTCGTCAATCATGTTGCGGCGATGCGCCCAGGCATAGAAGCGGCAGACCGACCGCACCCTGTCATTGATGGTGGATCGCGCATAAGGCCTTCCCGTATACGGGCTCGGCGTCTCGAGCATCCTGTTGCGGTAGGCCAGAATGGTGCCTTCATCGACCGTGTCCCAAGACAGATCCGATTGTTCGAGCGTGTCGAACCAGTCGTAAAGATGCTCGCCATAGGTTCGGACCGTTTCCGGCGAGTGTGCCCGCAACTCAGCCTGCTCGATCAGATAAGCGAAGGCAGGTTCGATGATCTGCATCTGATTGGAAAGGAGAAGGGGAAACTCGGCCGGGATTGGAGGATGGCCAGGCACAGCACGAACGATCATTGCCATGGCGCACGTCTCCAAGGGGTCTGGATCAGCGCCGCGCCGGGAAATCCGCTCCGGGCTTCGGCTACGCCTCCGCCCTGCGCGGATCTCCCGGCGCAATGCTGGAGGCACGCCGATGCTCCCTTCAGGGCGTCTGCGCTATCGTTTCATACAAGACTATCAGGACAGTTCCGTGACGTGATCTATCCGGGCGTCCTCGACTGGTCGACGGGAATCTACAATCCCAATGTCGATATCTCGAAGGACACAACGACGCTTTATGCGTCTGATCGTGACATCTTCTTGTTTCTGGTCGACGACCTCAATCCGATTGAAGCCGGCAGGCTGCCGAACGGAGAGCCGGATCTCTACTTCCGTGGTTTCTATTGCTGGAACTCCGAAGTTGGTGCCCGTACACTCGGAATCGCCAGCTTCTATCTGCGCGCCGTGTGTCAGAACCGCAATTTGTGGGGCGTCGAAGATTTCGAGGAAATCACCATCCGGCACTCCAAATATGCCGCTTCGCGCTTCGCCCTCGAAGCGGAGCCGGCGCTGATCCAGTTCGCGGACTCCTCGCCGATGCCCTTTGTCAACGGCATCAAGGCCGCGCGAGAACGGATCGTCGCCCGAGACGATGATGATCGCCAGAGCTTCCTGCGCAGGCGTGGTTTCTCCAAAGCCGAGACCACCAAGATCATCGACACCGTGCTCATGGAGGAGGGGCGGCCACCCGAGACGGTCTTCGATTTTGTCCAGGGCATTACGCGCGTCGCTCGCGACAAGCAGCATCAGGACGTGCGGCTGGATATGGAAGGCAAGGCCAAGAAGCTCCTCGACCTCGCAGCCTGAACCATACGATGCGCCCTCCCTCCAAGGTCGAGTACGCCACTGACTGCGCGGCTGGCGCTCGCGCGAGGCCAGCAGAGGCAGAGGGGGGAGGGGAGGTTTCGTGACGGGCTTGGAGGTTCGGGGAGTGGCCCCGGGCCGCCCGTCATGGAGACCCTGACCATGGCAAAGGCCATTCAGAAGATCGCAATGAACGCCGCGGAGAACATCCCCTACGACAAGCTGATGCTATCGCAGAAGAATGTCAGGCGCATCAAGGACGGCGTTTCCGTCGAGCAGCTTGCCGAAGACATCAGCCGGCGCAAGCTCCTGCAAAGCCTGAATGTCCGTCCGGTGCTCGACGGCGATGGCGAGGAAACCGGCACGTTCGAGGTGCCGGCCGGCGGCCGGCGTTATCTCGCGCTCGGCATCCTCATCAAGCAGAAGCGCCTGGCGAAGAACGAGCCGATCCCCTGCATCGTCAACCGCAGGCAAGAGACCTCGGCCGAAGAGGATTCGCTTGCCGAAAACCTGCGGCGCGCCGACCTTCATCCGCTCGACCAGTTCCGAGCCTTCAAGACGCTGAGCGATCAGGGGCTCGATCCGGACGAGATCGGCGCCCGCTTCTTCGTATCGCCGGCGACGGTGAGGCAGCGCCTGCGGCTGGCATCGGTGTCACTGAGGCTTCTCGATCTCTACGAGAAGGACGAAATCCGGCTCGAGCAGGTCATGGCGTTCTCGATCTCGGACGACCACACGCGCCAGGAGCAGATCTGGGAGCGGATATCCAACTCGCACACGCAGGAACCCTACTACATCAGGCGCCTGCTGACCGAGACGACGGTACGCGCAGACGATCGCCGGGCCGTCTATGTCGGCGCGGAAGCCTATGAGGCAGCCGGCGGCGTTGTCCTGCGCGACCTGTTCGAGCAGGATTCCGGCGGCTGGTTCCAGGATGCAGCACTGCTCGAGCAGCTGGTCTTCGACAAGCTGAAGGTGGATGCCGAGGCGATCCGTGCTGAAGGCTGGAAATGGGTCGAGGCGGCGATCAGCTTTCCCTATGGCCACACCTCCGGCATGCGGCGCATCTACGCCGAGGCCCAGGAGCTCAGCGCCGAGGAGATCAAACGCTACGACGCGCTGAAGGCCGAACACGACAAGCTCGATGCGGACTATGCCGCGGCCGAGGATGCCGACGAGGCAATTGAGGCGAAGCTCGACCAGCTGGGCGCCGAGCTCGATGCGATCGACGACCGTCCTCAAAGCTACGACCCCGTCCAGAAGGGCATTGCCGGTGTGTTCGTGACGCTCGCCGCGAACGGCAAGCTCCAGGTCGAGGCCGGTTTCGTGCGCGCCGAGGACGAGCCCCGGCCTGAGACCGGCGGTGGCGATGAGCGCGAGGAAGGGGACGCCGAGGGCGAAGCCCGGTCTAACGGCGACGACGATGGCGATGGTGTTGTCGTCAACGGCAAGCCGGTGGATGACAGCTCTGGCGACGACGGCGAGGAGGACGGCATCAAGCCGCTGCCCGATCGGCTCGTCTTCGACCTGACCGCACAGCGGACGCTTGCGCTGCGCAATGCGCTCGCCGGCGACGCCGACATCGCCTTCTTCGCGGCACTCCATGCCTTCGTCCTGCAGGTCTTCTATCGCTTCGCGCCGGACAGCTGCCTTGAGATCAGCCTGAAGAGCGGCAGCTTCAGCCAGGTCGACGGGCTTGCCGAGACCTCCTGGGCAAAGGAAATCGCCGAGCGGCACGAAGCCTGGGACCGTGAGCTGCCCGATGAGACGGACGGCCTGTGGGACTTCCTTGTCGGCCTCGACGAGGCAAGCCGCAAGGCGCTGTTCGCCCACTGCGTCTCGCTGACCCTCAATGCGGTGGTCGAACCGTGGAACAGGCGCCGGGCGCTCGAGCATGCCGACGTGCTGGCCTACTCACTTCAGTTCGATATGGTCGACGCCGGCTGGACGCCCACGGTCGAGTTCCTCGGGCGCCTCACCAAGGCGCGGATTCTGCAGGCTGTCCGCGAAGCCCGTGGCGAAGACTCCGCGCAGCTGATCGACCACATGAAGAAGGAGATCATGGCCCGTGAGGCCGCGCGACTTATCGAGGGATCGAACTGGCTGCCGGAGCCGCTGCGCCTCGAGGTCAACGACGCGGCTGCCAATGGCGGCGGCGCAATCGCCGGCGAAACGTCGGACGAGACGACGCTCGATGGCGATGAGGCCGAACTGCCGGCCTTCCTCGCCGACGATGCGGATCCGTCTTCCGATGAGCCGGTGACCATCGACGGCGACGAGACGGACCATCTCCAGGCCGCCGAATAGTCGGCCTCCCGCTCCCCACCAGGGCCCGGCACCTCCGCCGGGCCCGCCCCCTTTCATGGAGATCGACATGTTCGACTGGAACAGAAGCTGCTCCTACGACGAACAGCAGAAGAGACGTTTTCACACGACAGCCCGCTCACGGCTGAAGAAGCTCGCTGCCGAGCTTGCACTTCCGCCGGGCAGCTTTTACTTGCGCTCAAATAAGGCGGGCATTGCCATTTCCGGGGAAATCACCCTGCACCATGACCGCGCCTATATCCAGGTCGGCCAGTTCGGGCTTTCCTCGGGCCATGGCGTCCTGATCCGGACCTGCAAGTCCCGCAAGGACTACGCAGGCGGGGCCAACCATTTTGTCGCGCTCGGCATGCTCGATGACATTGCGGCCCTCGCCGCGGCCGTCCGCGCCATCACCGGCATCGGACGGGGTCCTTCTCTTTCCGCAGACCGCCGCGCCGCCTGAGGCCACAGCCCCGACGTATCCGAAGCCTGCAGCGGCGCCGGCTAACCGCACGGCGCCGCAGAGCTCTCCAAGGAGGGGATATCGGAAGACGATCACGGCAAGCGCGGAACGCCCCCGATCCTCCAGGGGACCATCGAAGACCACCATTCCGATTCACCCGAGCCCGGCCAGCGTGCCGGGCTCTTTCGTCCTCAGGTCATGCCGCGCGGTGTCGATCTGCTTCAGGAGCCAACCGCCATGACCTCAAATCCATCCTTCAGGAAGGTGCTCGTCGGCGTTGCCACGCGCGAGCACATGTTCCAGCTGTTCAATCGACACAAGGACACCCCCGACCTCGATCCGCTTTCCGGCACGCCGTATTCAGGTGAGTGGTTCCAGATCGAGGCCTCGTCGTACCATTTTATGCTCGGACTGCTGCCGCCTCTGTTCCAAAGGTCCGGGCTGTTCGGCATTTCGGAATTCAAGGCCGGCAACGTCACCAGTGTGTTTTTCGAGATCAGGATCCGGGGCCGCGAACGCTGGTATCACGGCTTTTGCGACCTCTCGGATCGGCAATCCCCAGACAAGATGCGCGCGGCCATCATCGCCCACGAGACGGGCGCGACCGACAGCATGACCCGTGAGGAAAAGCTCGAGGCCATCTGGAACACGACGCATCCGGACTTCAAGGGAATAGCCGGCGAAATCAATCCCGACGCCTGGCCCGTCGAGCACTACGGCAAGCGTGCATTGCTGGTCGATGACGGCCGCGACGGCACGATCCTGAAACTGCTCGAGGATCTGTCGGACGACGAAATCGACAGCTGCATGCCCGCGATACGCGCACGCAGTAGAAGGTGAGGGGGCAACGATGTGGACCCCTCGTAAGCCGCCGCCACGAGGCGAATATGCGCATCTATCAAGCGCGTTCGACCTGGGCATGCCGAACCTGCGCCTTCGACAATTGCTGGGCGAGGTCCGGAATGCCCCGCCTCGCGGCCAGCGTTGCGATGGCTTCTGTTTCGTGCGGCTGATCGAAGCGAAGGAAGCCGAAAAGCCGATGGCGCGTCGCGGTCCCTATAGGAAGCGGACCTAAGCCCACTTGAACGTGACATTGGCTTGCGCGATTGTCGCCGCCGGTGCCACGGGTGAACGATGAAGCGTAAGGACAAGGCCGCGCCTTTTGTGCCGATAGAAATCCATGTCGGCACGGTCGATGATGAGAGAGGCGTGTTGGGCATCCTCTCAATCCAGACCACGGAAGGCTTGTTGGACATTGCGCTTGATGAGCAAGCCGCCGATGCCATCTTGAAGGCAGTTAACACCATCAAGGCCAAACTAGGCCCGGCCTAAAAGAATGCCCGGGCGGCATCCCGGGCTAGTTGGAGGTCTTGGGAGTGCGCGCCGATACACCCTACCCCAATCGGCACAAGGCTAACTTGCTTCATCATCATGACGAGCAGATGAAGGCAATACCTGGCGGTTGTCGAGCGTCAGCCTGTAGCCGTGCGGAAGGTTCTGCAGCACAGTCAGAGCCTCCGCAGCCGAGTAGAAGGTGACAACGGTCATCACCTGATCGCCGTCGATCCGCTGCAGGCGGTAGACCGGTCTGTGCGGTCTTTCTTCGTCCACCAAACGCTCCCCCGAAATGAGGGATATTAGTAAACGTTCATGAAAGTTTCATGAGACCCGCAATTTCAAACATGGGGTAATCGCGGGAGCGAGTCGCCCTAAGGCCGGAAGCGCTCACATGATTGCAGAGCGGGTGGTTGTTCCCCGATAGGATGGAAGTGCGGGCTCACGAGTGGACGCCGGGCCCAAGCATCGAACGGAGAACAACCATGAGCGAATATATCGGTCTCGACGTGTCGTTGAAAGAGACGGCGATTTCTGTGCGGCGTGGCGGCAAAAGGATCTGGCGCGGCAAATGTCCCTCTGATCCGAGCTTGGTCGCGGACGTTCTCCGCAAGCGGGCGCCAGCGGCCAAGCGGGTGGTGTTCGAGACCGGACCCTTGTCGGTGTGGTTCTATCATGCCTTGAGCGCCGAAGGACTTCCGGCGATCTGCATCGACGCCCGGCATGCTAAGGCCGCGCTGGACATGGCACCGAACAAAACGGACGCCAACGATGCCGACGGCTTGGCGCATCTGGCCGAGGTCGGCTTCTACCGCGAGGTGCGGGTGAAGGGCTATGACAGCATGCTGAGCCGCACGCTGGTGGCCGCGCGGAGCCGGCTGGTTAAGATCACGACCGAGCTCTCCAACCAGATCCGCGGGCTCATGAAGACGTTCGGGCTGATCATTCCGCGAAGCAAGGGCGGCAAGTTCGAAGCCGACGTCCGGCGCCTGCTGGCCGATCAGGAAGAGCTTGGCCGGATTGTCCTGCCACTTCTCGAAGCTTGGCTCAGCATGCGCGCCCGCGCTGCTGAACTCGGACAGCAGCTCGTCGCCAACGCCCGGCACAATGACGCATGCCAGCTATTGATGTCGATCCCCGGCGTCGGCACCATCACTGCGACTTCATTCATCGGTGCCATCGAGGATCCATCGAATTTCAAGACATCGCGCGCTGTCGGCGCGTGGCTGGGCTTGACAACCCGACGCTATCAATCCGGCGAAGTCGATTATGATGGTCATATCTCGCGGCGTGGGGATCCTCATCTGAGAGGGCTTCTCTATGAGGCCGCAGTCGTGATCCTGACGCGCAGCCGGGCTGACAGCAGTCTGCGCACATGGGGGTTGAAGCTGCGTGACAAGATCGGCTTCAAGCGGGCAGCTGTCGCTGTCGCCCGCAAGCTCGCTGTCATCATGCATGCGATGCTGAAATCCGGTGAGTTGTTCAATCGGGAAGAAGCCGCCATGGCCTGATCCATAAGGAAGTTCGAATGCGCCTACCCGAGGCGTAACGAGACGTCCCTGCCAGGACGTGGGCCGAGCCATTCCGCTGTGTCAGTTGCATCGTTGGCGTCACAACGCTCGCGATTGCGTTTCAAACCTTGGAAGGCTCCATCCCTCGCGAAGCCCATCATGCGGCGGCTTCATGTCGACCGCGAAGACGACCGTGCTCCCGGCAAACGACACCTCAATACAAATTTGGGCTTGCATTTTGGTCTGCGATTAGACGACTGACCCACTACCGAAGATTTGAGGGGAGTCAGTTTCCCACTTCGCCTGACACTTCCCGGGGGCGCGACTTTGCCGAGCGGCACCGGCCAGCTTGCGCGTGGGAATATCGGCAAGCCATTCGACCGCGGCTTGGATGAGGAAAGGCTGAGATAGCGGCCAGCGTGCCATCCCCACGAGGATTAATCGGTTGAAAACGACACTTGCCCTCTCGCGGGCTCTTTCTATAAAGCTCTACCCGAGAGACAGCGATCTATCGGCAAATCGTTTCTCACCAGGAAAGGCATATGAAGCAACAGACCCGTCCATTCATCGTAGAGGTTAAACAAAAGCGCGGCGTTCAAAAACAGGGTCGTCCCATTTGGGGTGATGTTGACCTGTCCGCTATTGCGGCCGAGGTGGCCAAGGATGCAGAGGTAGTGTTTCTGCCAAATCCTCGGCCGGTTGACACCGTCGTCGGGTCTATCGATGCAGAAGATCAACCCAATCAGAAAGCGGAGCCTTACATGGCCGATCCTCAGGAAGCTCAATCACGCCAAGGTACTATGGAAGCATCTGCCACGCCGAACCCGCTCGAGACGAAAAAGAAAACCTCACGACTGGGAAAGGCAAAGGCTGAAGCCAAACAGCCTCCGCGAAAGAATGGCGCCAAGCCTGCTTCGAAGGCAGCCGAAGCCCCAGCTGCAGCGGTCCGGACCGGGCGAAAAGTCTACTCCCTGATCGAACGCTCGCAGAGGCTTGCCCAGATCGGTAACTCGATTGCCGGCGGCGCTACCCTCAAGCACGCCGTCGGTCAGGCGGGTATATCCGAACAGACCTATTATCTCTGGAAGAAGGCCGCAGCGCCTGTCCAGGATGGCGGCGACCTCAAGGATCTGCTCGCGCTCGAGGAAGAGAACAGGCGACTGAAGAACCTGCTTGCGGACCGTTTGCGCAAAGAGAATGCCGAGTTGAAGAAGAAGTTAGGCCTCGCCTAAGTTCACCTCAAACCCGCCAACGAAGGACCCGCGCGACGATCAAACTGGCAGTGGCGGCATATCGCCATCGCCGACCCGCCATACCCAAGAGCCGATCTCCGGTCGCGCGGCGATCATCTCGTCGAGCGAAGCCTCGAACGTGCCATCTGTTCCGGCCGGGACGACAAAGAACGCAATTGGCTCCTCCCTATTCTGAAGCAATGCGTTGGCGATCGGCTGGTCGGGCTGCAGGTCGTAGCGCAATCCCTTTACGCTCTTCTCGCGAAGACGGGCCAGCGCATCGACGAGCCTCTTCTCAGGGACCGTCTCGTAGGGAATCCAGTTCTCGGACGCCACCATCAGCGCGATCTCCTCGACAATGGCGAGGCCGGCCGGATTGAGCCCGAACGTCGCGATCGCTATCAGATGTGAACTCGAATCCGCTTCCCACAGCGACAATTCCTTCTCGAAACGTGCCTGCAAACGCCGATGCAATGCGTCATCGATGATGAAGGGAAAACCGGGCAAATGCCTGATGACAAGTTTCTGACCGGATCGGGCTGGCACGATCTCCTTCACTTCACCGACCAGGACCAGCAACTGTCGCGGCCCCAATTTCGGCGGTAGTGCTGGAGCAAGGACCGTGTTGCGACGCTGTTCAATCGCTTGCCTGTTCTCGGCCCGGAATGGCTCGGGGACGAACAGGATATCCGCGAGCGGCCCACCCCTCACCGTCATTTGCCCGGCAGCCTCCAGAAGATGCCAGCGGACATTCCACCAATGTCGCTTGCCGGCCCATCGGGATGTCCAGACCGTCAATTCGGCCTCGTGCCAGAGATAGTGAAGAAGGCCACGCAGTGACATCCTCCTGGGATCTCCGGTTACACTGGCGGAGTTTTGGCCAGCAGGCACAGACGCTGCCCGACTCCCCGTCTTCGACAGGCTGAAATCGAGTTTCAAAGCCGCCTTGCCACTTTGCTGATCAAGCTGGATCGCGCTGCCCATCAAGGCGCCCAGCCCGGACAGTTCGTAAGGGGTCTCGTAGGAATCGCAGGAAGACTCGTGCCCGCCGCCGCTGAGCGGCATGCGCTTGATCAGATGGAGGTCGCCGATGCGGGCGACGTACATCGGGCAGCCCGGCTCACGGCACAGGCATGATGGACGCTCCTTGCGGGCATAGGCGTTCGCCAGCGCCGCCTGCAGGTCAGGCGCCCCTTCCTCGTACACCTCACTGCCAATTCTGAACCGTCGCATGACCTCCGCAGCTCCAGGTCGCCGCCGCATCCCTGTCCGCGCATTCAAGTCATGGCTTTGCGCTGAGCGCAACCCGTTTGGTGCATTGGCCCCAGAGGGAGAGGGGAGCCGGGAGGAGTGCGGCCCGGCTGGCGCGGAGAGAGTGCCGGCGCGTGGGCCACTCCCCTCTCGCGAAGGACATCTTCATGAACATCGTTACGACCACACCGGCCGCCGCCCGGACGGCCGCACCCCTTGCCGCGCAGTCACCCGTCGGCCGCGACAAAGCTCAGGCGGTCTATCAGGCGGGAATGCTGCTTCTGCCTTTCCTCGAGCAGGGAAAGCCGATCACCACCGCCGCACTACGCATCGCCATGTCAGAAATCTTTGGCGGCACCGATGCGCAAGGTTTTTGGGTCTGGAAGGACGCCTATGAGGCGCTCGAAGCCGCCCAGGTGCTGTTTCTGCGCCGGTTCGGACCAGCGATCCTGTCGCGATCGACCACGCCGCAGGCGACGCTGGCAATGATGAAGCGCATCGCCGAACTTCTTCCCAGCCATACGCGACGGTCCGACGAGAGCCAGGCCATGCAGCAGCTGTCGACGCCGCTGCCGCTCGCCTTCGTCACGGCGCAAGCCGCGGCAATGGCGTCTTCAGACCTCGTTCTAGAACCCTCGGCCGGAACCGGCCTGCTCGCCGTCCATGCCGAGATCGTGCGGGCCTCGCTCGCCCTCAACGAGTTTGCCGCGACGCGGGCCGATCTCCTCGGTCTGCTGTTTGCGCGTGTCCCCATATCGCGCCACGACGCGGCCCATATCAACGATCATCTCGATCAAGCCCTTGCGCCGTCCGTCATCATGATGAACCCACCCTTTACCGTCGGCGCCTATGTAGAAGGCCATGTCGCCGACGCCGCATGGCGGCACCTCTCCTCCGCGTTCGCGCGCCTGCGAGTCGGCGGACGCCTGGTCGCGATCACCGGCACGGGGCTTTCTCCCGAAAATCTCAAATGGCGACCCGCCTTCGGACGGCTGCAGCAGCAGGGGACGATCGCCTTCACCGCGGCAATTGACGGCCGCGTTTATGCCCGCCACGGCACCACCGCCGAGACCCGCCTGACCGTCATCGACAAGGTCCCCGCCGGCGACCCGACCCGCTTTGTCACCTCGCCAGGCAAGGCCACGGATGTCGAAACACTGCTCTCCTGGATCACGGATGTACCGCCGCGGACACCGGGCGGCTTTCCGGACTCGATCGGCGCCTTGTCGAACGGCATCCTGCGCAACGCCGCCATGCAGATGGCGGCGCGATCCACGGCGAGAGCCGCACCCATCTCTGTGTCCGCAACCGCACCAAAACCCGTCAGATCGGTCCGGCCGGCAGTCCGGTCAGCGCCCAGCCCCTCGCTGGCGTCAAGCAGCAGCTCTGCCGTTCCCCTTGCCTACGAGCTGCGCGACTGGATGCCGGAGCAGGGCGGCCGGCTCACCGACACGATCTACGAACCCTATGCGCTGCAGTCGATCCATATGCCCCGGGCAAAACCGCATCCGACGCCACTCGTGCAGTCGGCGGCAATGGCCGCGGTTGCACCGCCCAAGCCGTCCTACCGGCCCCTCCTGCCCGACGCGATCATCGACGAAGGTTTGCTGTCCGACGCCCAGCTCGAAAGTGTGATCTATTCCGGCGAAGCCCATTCTGGCCATCTCAGCGGGACCTGGACCGTCGACGAAACCTGCGACGTCGTCTCGGCCGCGCCAGAAGGCGCGGAAAACGCGGTACGCTTCCGCCGCGGATGGTTTTTGGGCGACGGTACCGGCTGCGGCAAGGGACGACAGGTCGCGGGCATCATCCTCGACAACTGGCTGCAGGGCCGCCGCCGCGCCATCTGGATCTCCAAGTCCGACAAGTTGTTGGAAGACGCCCAGCGCGATTGGGCAGCACTCGGCCAGGAGCGGCTTCTGGTCCAGCCGCTCTCGCGCTATCGGCAGGGCACGCCGATCCGCCTTGCCGAAGGCATCCTCTTCACCACCTACGCAACCCTGCGTTCGCAAGAGCGCGACGGCAAAAAATCCCGCATCGCCCAGATCCTCGACTGGGTCGGACAAGAGGGGAGGAGGGCAGAAGGTCCGACGGGGACTGAAGAAAACCAGGCGGGGAGCGGTGACGCCGCGACAGGGACTAAAAAGCCCTTTGATGGCGTCATCGTCTTTGACGAAGCGCACGCCATGGCCAACGCCGCCGGGGGAAAAAGCGATCGCGGCGACGTCGCGCCGTCGCAGCAGGGCAGGGCGGGCCTGCGGCTACAGCATGCGCTTCCCGACGCCCGTGTCGTCTACGTCTCAGCGACGGGTGCGACCGCCGTGGAAAACCTTGCCTACGCCCAGCGGCTCGGCATCTGGGGCAGCGAGGATTTTCCGTTCGCCAACCGCGCCGAATTCGTCGCCGCGATCGAGGACGGCGGCGTCGCGGCGATGGAGGTGCTCGCCCGCGACCTCAAGTCACTCGGGCTCTACACGTCGCGTTCGCTTTCCTATGACGGCGTCGAATACGACCTTCTCGAGCACGCGCTGACAGAGGAGCAGATCCGCATCTACAATGCCTATGCCGACGCCTTCCAAGTCATCCACAACAACCTCAACGCGGCGCTCGAGGCGACCAATATCACCAGCGATTCCGCGACGCTCAACCGCAACGCCAAAGCGGCGGCGCGCTCGGCCTTCGAGAGCACCAAGCAGCGCTTCTTCAACCATCTGATCACATCGATGATGACGCCGACCCTGATCGGCGCGATCGAGCAGGACCGTTCCGATGGTCATTCGGCAGTCGTGCAGATCGTCTCCACCGGCGAGGCGCTGATGGAACGGAGGCTGGCCGACATCCCCACGGAGGAATGGTCGGACCTCCATGTCGACGTCACGCCGCGCGAGTACGTCGGCGGGTACTTGATGCACTCCTTCCCGACGCAGCTGTTCGAAGAGTACTCGGACGCCGAGGGCAACGTCACTTCGCGGCCCGTCCATGACGCGGACGGCAATCCCGTCCAATGCCGCGAAGCGGTGCGCCGGCGCGACGAGATGATCGAAAAACTCGCGTCGCTGCCACCGGTCGGCAGCGCGCTCGACCAGATCCTCCATCACTTCGGCACCGATGTCGTTGCCGAGGTTACAGGCCGCTCGCGGCGCATCGTGAAGAAGACCGGCCGCGACGGCGTCGACCGGCTGGCCGTCGAGAACCGTCCCGGCTCGGCCAATCTCGCTGAGACGCAGGCGTTCATGGATGACGACAAAAGCGTGCTGGTTTTTTCCGACGCCGGCGGCACCGGCCGCTCCTATCACGCCGATCTCGGCGCAAAAAACCAGAGACTGCGCAAGCACTACCTGCTCGAGGCCGGCTGGCGCGCCGACAACGCCATTCAGGGTCTCGGGAGGACGCACCGCACCAACCAGGCGAGGCCGCCGCTATTCCGGCCCATGGCCGCCAATGTGAAGGCCGGCAAGCGGTTCCTGTCGACGATAGCCAGGCGGCTCGACACGCTGGGCGCGATCACGCGTGGCCAGCGCCAGACTGGCGGGGCAGGGCTGTTTCGCGCCGAGGACAATCTTGAAAGCCCCTATGCCCGCGCCGCGCTACGCCAATTTTACTATCTGCTCCACCAGGGCAAGATACAGGGCTGCTCGCTCACCACCTTCGAAGCGGTCACCGGCCTGTCGCTGACCTCCGACGAGGGTGGATTGCGCGACGAGCTGCCGCCGATCACGACCTGGCTCAACCGCCTGCTGGCGCTGCGCATCGAGACCCAGAACCTGCTGTTTGAAGTGTTCGAGCAGCTGATGACGGCGAAGGTCGAAGGCGCCATCGCTGCCGGCAACTATGACAAGGGACTGGAGACGATCACGGCGGAGAGCATCGTCGTCACGGATCGTAGGACTATTTACACACACCCGGTCTCGGGCGCGCAGTCGCATGTGCTTACCGTCGCGCGCAAGGACCGCATCCGACCGCTCGGCCTTGTCGATGCACTGGCGATTGCGCGCGTGGAGCCCCAATCCCTCATGCTGGTGAACACCCGTTCGAGCCGCGCGGCGATACAGCTTCCGACGGCGAGCCTGATGCTCGACGACGGGACCGTCGAACACCGCGTCCGCCTGCTGCGGCCAACCGACGAGCTGCGCTTTGGCCTCGACGCCCTTGCCGAAACCCACTGGCAGCCGACTGAGCGAAACCTGTTCTGTGACCTCTGGCAGACTGAAGTCGCCGCCGTCCCGGAGTTCACGACGAGCAACTTCCACATTGTCACCGGCCTGCTGTTGCCGATCTGGCGGCGGCTACCGGACGATGACTGCCAGGTCTACCGAATCCAGACCGATGCCGGCGAGCGCATCATCGGGCGTCACATCGCATCGACGCTGGTGGCGACCCTGTTCCGGAATCTGGGTCTCGACGATGTGCCGACGCTCGCGCCAGAAGAGGCCTGGACCGGGCTCGTGGAAGGCAAGATCGGATTGCAGCTTGCCGACGGACTGATCCTGCGCCGCAGCCGGGTCATGAACCACTACCGTGTCGAGTTGATCGGCTTCACCGATGCGATGGTTCCCCGGCTGAAGGCGCTGGGGCTGATCTCCGAAATCATCTCCTGGAAGCTGAGGCTGTTCATCCCGACGGCCGCCCAAGGATCCGACATCCTGACCTCCCTCTTCGACCGTCATACGCTGGTCGGTGTCACCGGCCGTACGGCAGCGGCTTGAGGGGCCGCGACCATGACCGGCTCGGCTTCCGATCTGGCACACCGCCTTGGCGATCATGCCGAGGCGGTGTGCCGCGAATATCTTTCCAACGGTCATCGCTCGGGCAATCACTGGATTGTCGGCGACGTGCGCAACACGCGCGGCCGCTCCATGCACGTCCGCCTGAAAGCCAATGCGAAAGGACCAGCAGGCAAATGGGTCGAATATGTTGCGCCGGGGATTATGTTGCGCGCCAGCGATGGGGCCTGGTTCTGGCGGCGGTCGACGGCCTTTGCGCAACATAATCTCAGTGCGCGGGAGGTCGGATGATGCCCCGCGATGCTTCCGAGCTGGCGCGCCGTCTCGCCCGCGATGCCGAGGCAGTCTGCCGCCACTACCTCTCCAACGGCCGGCGTCAGGGTCGCTATTGGATGGTGGGCGATGTTCGCAACACGCCGGGCCGGTCGATGTTCGTCCGGCTCAGCGGCCCGGAAGCCGGTCCCGGCGCTGCCGGGCACTGGACCGATGCCGCCTCCGCTCAGCACGGCGATCTTCTCGACGTGATCCGCGAGAGCTGCGATCTCGCGCACTTTCGCGATGTCACCGACGAAGCACGGCGCTTCCTCAGCCTGCCGCGCCCGGAACCGGCGCTGCCATCGGACGCGGCGGTCCGGCGCGAACTGGTCCCGCAAGGCTCGGCCGAAGCCGCGAGGCGTTTGTTCGCAGCGTCACGGCCGATTAGCCGGACGCTCGTCGAGACCTACCTCTGCAATCGCGGTATCATATCGGTGGAGGATGCCGGCGCACTGCGCTTCCACCCGCAATGCTGGTATCGACCGTCTGACGAGGATCGACCCGGCACGCCAGAAGCCCTTCCGGCAATGATCGCCGCCGTTACCGATCTGACTGGACGGCAGACGGGCGCGCACCGCACCTGGCTCGATGGGGCGACACGCAACAAGGCCGACATCGCCACACCCCGCCGCGCGATGGGCGAGTTGCTCGGCCATGCCGTGCGTTTTGGCGCTGCCGACAAAGTCCTCGCTGTTGGCGAAGGCATCGAAACCATGCTGTCGCTGCGATGCGCGCAACCGGCCATGCCGGCGGCGGCCGCGCTTTCCGCCAACCACCTCGCTGGCCTGCTGCTCCCGGCAACGCTGCATCGACTCTATATAGCCCGCGACGCCGATGCGGCGGGTGACATGGCCTTCGCGGCATTGACCGAGCGGGCCGGAGCGGTTGGCATTGAAGCGCTGCCCCTGTCTCCGCGAACGAGCGACTTCAACGAGGATCTCCGCAGATTTGGGCTCGCTGGGCTTCGAGCGGCGTTGCGAGTCCAGTTCGCACCGCAGGACGCGCATTTGCTGAGATAGCTTTCTTCACCGCGCCCTGTGCAGAAGTTTGGGCTTCCACCCAACATGGAGGCACAAATATGTTTGAAGAAATATTCTTTCCTCGCAACGCTAAGAAATATCGAGCAGCTCCCCTGTTTGAAGAGCGAGAACAATATCTCATTCACCGTAGGGATTTGGGCGCGACACGATCAAGCTTGCGGAAATGCGCCAATAATCAACTGAGTTTGATGCACCTCCTGAATCTGCAAGAAGACCGCAGAGCGTGTCCTTCGCAGGTCGAAGCAGCCGCCGCGAGTTGGTCTCAGCCGAAAGGACGCAGATGCGACTGGTTGGCATCACCCAAGACTACAGCCCGCTTTGTAGCCGACGCAGTCAGCTGGCTCCGCTTTCTCGGCTGGCTCGAAGAAACCGAAACGGACAACCGTCGATGCGGTGCCGAGGTTGGGGCCTACGAATTATGGATGCGCCGCGATCGCGGACTGTCCGAAGCGACGATACGAGGTTACCGAGCGGCGGCCGATCAGTTTCTCGAATGGCTGACGTTGGCAAAAATCCCATTGGGTTCGATCAGCGTCGTCGACGTCGACGATGCCGTCATCGCTAAGAAGGCGCAGGGAACTAGGGGTCGAAGGACGATCCATGATTACGCACAACGCCTTCGTGCATTCATCCGATACTCCGAAGCTCAGCGCTGGTGTGCGCCCGGCATCGCCGACGGTATCATGCCGCCGCGCTTCGATCGCGACGAAGGCATCCCGAGGGGCCTGAATCGGGAAGACGTTCTACGCCTACTGGCGACGACGGAAGGCAATCGGTTAGCGGACAAGCGTGACCGCGCAATTTTGATGCTGTTCATCGCTTACGGCCTCCGCGCGGGTGAAGTTTGCGGTTTGCGTCTGGATGACCTCGATTGGGAAAACGAGATCATCCGGGTCCGCTGTCCGAAGACGAGCAGGACACAAATCTATCCTTTGTCACTAGCGGTGGGTGGCGCCATCGTCCGATATATCCGCGAAGCTCGGCCGTCCCGCTTTGGCCGCGAGCTTTTCTTCACAACCTGCGCGCCAATCCGGCCCGTCTATCCCAGTGTTTTGGGAGCGACGGTGCGACGCCGCCTAGCTGCCCTGGGTATCGTCACCGGAAAGCGGGGAACCCACGCGTTGCGTCACGCGGCTGCCCAGCATCTTCTGGATCAGGGCATGCCGATGAAAGTGATCGGGGACTTTCTTGGGCACCGAGATCCATCCTCCACCGCGATATACGCAAAGGTCAATCTCGCAGCTCTGCGCGAGGTGGCGGCTCTCGATATGGAGGGTCTGGCATGATACTGCGCGATGCGATCGAGCAATATGTCGCCTGGCGACGCGCCCATGGAGCTAAACTCACAAGCGTTGCCAATCTTCTGCGTGACTTTCTCAGATATGCCGATGGGGACGCCAACTGCGATCAAGTGAGCGCCGCTCAGGTTCTGGCCTTCCTGGCGGGAAAGAGACCGTTGGCTTGGCACCGGGTGAACAAACATTACGCCCTTTCCGGCTTTTGGCGATTTGCGATCAGCCGCGGCCACGCAACAGGCTCGCCGCTTCCGTCCAGCGAACCGAAAGCGCCGCCTCGTACGCCGCCATATATCTATACACATGACGATCTGCGGCGGCTCTTCGATCCCGAAACCATTGCGAACAGCCGACGCGGTGCTGTTCAGCTCGACGCCGTGACCCTCCGCACGCTGCTTCTCATGCTATATGGAGCAGGGTTGCGCTTCAGCGAAGCGACGGGCCTCACTCTGGCGGACGTCGATCTCGACGAAGCCATTCTAACCATACGCGCGACGAAGTTCTACAAAAGCCGACTGGTTCCGATCGGACCCCAACTGGCAACGGTGCTGGCGAACTACATGCCTGTGCGACGGCGCGGCCGATGTGCACAGGGAGAGACTTCGTTCCTCCTGGCAAACCGGGACGGCACACGCCTCGCCAGCAGCACGGTGCAGAGCGCATTTGACGCATTGCGGCGCAGCGCTGGGGTTCCCGGGTCGGCGGGCGGCCGGCGAACCCCGCGACTGCACGACTTGAGACACAGCTTCGCCGTTCACAGCCTGACATCCTGGTATCGTCAGGGAGCGGATGTCCAACGGTTGCTGCCCGTACTCTCCACTTATCTGGGCCATTCCGATCTGGAGGGCACCAAGGTCTATCTGTCGATGACCCCGGAGCTTCTGCAGCAGGCTGCGCTACGCTTTGCTTCCTATGCGGAGGGAGGCCGACATGCCTGAATTCGTAACCCTTGGCCCATGGCTCCGGCGCTTCCTGTCCGAATACATCGTCACCGAACGCAATCTGGCCCGGAACACCCGCGCCAGTTATCGCGACACGTTCAGCCTATTACTGCCGTTCGTCAGCCGTAAGCTGCGCAAATCCGTCGACCGGTTGGCCGTGCGCGATCTCAGCTCGGCACTGGTGCTGCAGTTCCTCGCATATCTCGAGGAAGATCGCGGATGCTCGGCTCGGACCCGCAACCAGAGGCTTGCTGCAATCCGCGCGTTCGCTCGCTTCATAGGCAGCCGGGATCCCGCCCATGTCGAGTGGTGCGGCCATATCCGGGCCATCGCGTCGAAGAAATCCCTGTCGCAACCGGTCGGATGGCTCACCAGAACGGAAATGGAGTCCATGCTCGCCGTCCCCGACCGCAAAACCAGGAGGGGCCAAAGCGAGTATGCGCTTCTGCTCTTTCTCTACAACACTGGAGCGCGTGTCTCTGAGGCCGCGCAGCTGAAAGTGGGCGATCTCCAGATCGGGGGCGGCAACGGCGGTCACGACCTCGCCACCCTGCACGGAAAGGGCGGAAAGACGCGCCAATGTCCATTGTGGCCGGAAACGGAACGAGTGCTGGCTCCCGAGATACATGGACGCGCGATCGATGATGCGGTCTTTGTCAGCCGGCTTGGAACCGCGTTCACCCGCTTCGGCG
The DNA here is from genome assembly GCF_013170805.1 of Mesorhizobium sp. NZP2077. Classification (NCBI taxonomy): domain Bacteria; kingdom Pseudomonadati; phylum Pseudomonadota; class Alphaproteobacteria; order Hyphomicrobiales; family Phyllobacteriaceae; genus Mesorhizobium; species Mesorhizobium sp. NZP2077. Next base: position 81,369 of record NZ_CP051294.1, read on the forward strand.
TCTATCGCCTTATCGAGCGCTGCGCCGCGCGCGTTCCGAAGCTGGCTGGCAGAACGATAACCCCCCATGTCATCCGGCATACGACGGCTTGCCATCTGGTCCTGGCCGGCGTGGACATCAACACGATCCGTGCATGGCTAGGCCACGTCTCGATCAGCACCACCAATATCTACGCCGAGATCGACCTGACGCTCAAGGCCAATGCGGTGGCTCTTTGCGAGGTCGGTGAATCAAGACCCGGTCGATCTTGGAAGGAGGACAAGGATCTCATGACCTTTCTGAAATCCTTATAAGGCAGGCGCTATATCGTGGCGGGCGCTCCGCCGATGAATCGCCCGCACGATATAGCGCTATGCGTGGTTCAGCCCACCCCCAGCGCTGGTCTGGAGAATCGCTCAACATCCTTCGGTCGTAGTTGCGTCACCAACTTCGCGCGAAGTGTCGACAGACCGGCGTGGCAAAGATCGTCGTTGAAGTCGTTCAAATACGGCGACAGCACGCGCGGCTCGATCGCCGCCGCCTCGGCCTTGGCCGTCAACGCCGCCACCGTAGCGTCACCCGCAGGGTCTGCGTCCCGCAAGATGTAGAGCACGCGCAAATGCTCCGGAAAGAGCATGGCGGCGAGATGGTTGGAGGAGAGCGCCGCCGCCAGTGGCAAGTTGGGCAAGGCCTCGCGCACGGACAGCACGGTCTCGATACCCTCACCGACGGCCAGCACATCTTCGGGAACTCCGAACCGCACTGCGTGGCCGAGCAAATGGCCCATAGCCCGTCGCGGGGTCGCTAAGGGTGCCTTGCCTCCGTCAGGATCCAGCCAGGTGCGGTGGACCCCGGTGATCGTGCCGGCAAGGTCGGCGACGGCGGCGATCAACGCCGGCCATGCCGTGTGGGTGGCTGGTGGGTCAGCCTCGTCCGGTCGATAATAGCAGCGTGGGTGAAACCGGAGGCATGCAAGCCCCGCCACGCCGATCAGGCGCCGGCCATGAAGGTAACGCTCTGCCATTGTCCCGCTGATCGGCCTCGACGCGGCGAAAAGGCGCCTCGCGGCGTCCGACGATCCAGCGGCGACAGGCGTTCGATCGAGATTCTCAGCCTGGACCGGTTCCGGGCGCGGCAGGCTGAGGAAGCGCCGTGCTTCGTCGGTGACATCGCGAAAGTGCGCGAGATCGCAGCTCTCGCGGATCACGTCGAGAAGATCGCCGTGCTGAGCGGAGGCGGCATCGGTCCAGTGCCCGGCAGCGCCGGGACCGGCTTCCGGGCCGCTGAGCCGGACGAACATCGACCGGCCCGGCGTGTTGCGAACATCGCCCACCATCCAATAGCGACCCTGACGCCGGCCGTTGGAGAGGTAGTGGCGGCAGACTGCCTCGGCATCGCGGGCGAGACGGCGCGCCAGCTCGGAAGCATCGCGGGGCATCATCCGACCTCCCGCGCACTGAGATTATGTTGCGCAAAGGCCGTCGACCGCCGCCAGAACCAGGCCCCATCGCTGGCGCGCAACATAATCCCCGGCGCAACATATTCGACCTAGGACTAACCCGCTCCGCCACGGCGGAGCGGCAAGGGGGGTGTACGCCGACGGCGCGGTCTTGATGGCGTCCTCTGTCGTGCCGGTCAGGCGTTCAATAGGAGCTCCAACTGCGCGAGCATGGGGTGGCTGCTTGCAGCCCATTCCATCGGACAAAGGAGCTTGTCATGACCCAACTTCGGCAACGCATGAGCGAGGACATGCAGGTGCGCAACTTCGCGCTCAACACCCAGCTCTCCTATCTGCAACAGGTGTCGCTGTTCGCCCGCCACTTCGGCAAGTCGCCGGACGTGCTCGGGCGCGAGGACATTCGGACCTATCAGGTCTATCTGACCAACGAGAAGAAGCTGGCGTCCGGTTCGATCCACACCGCCATCGCTGCGCTGCGCTTTCTCTACAGTGTGACGCTCGAAAGGGACTGGGCGCCTGAAGAGGTCCTCCCGTTTCCCAAGAAGCCGCAGAAGCTGCCGATCATCCTCAGCCCCGAGGAAGTTCAGCAATTCCTCGGCTGCGTCCTCAACGTCAAACACCACGCCATCCTGACCACCTGCTATGCCGCCGGCTTGCGCATCTCGGAGGCGGTTCAGCTGAAGACCACGGACATCGACAGCCAGAGAATGGTCATCCGCGTCGAGCAGGGCAAAGGCCAGAAGGACCGCTACGTGATGCTGTCGCCCAAGCTGCTGGAGATCCTGCGCAGCTATTGGAAGGTGTGCCGGCCAGAGGCGAGGCTCTTCCCCGGCGATCGCGCCGGCCAGCCGATCACCAGGGATGCGGTGGGACAAGCCTGCGCGAAAGCGCGCGACCTCTCCCGCTTGCCCAAACCGGTCACGCCGCACAGCCTGCGGCACGCCTTTGCCGTCCATCTATTGGAGGCCGGCGCCGACGTGCGCACCATTCAACTGCTGCTCGGTCACCGCAGCCTCGCGACCACCGCCCATTACCTGCGGATTGCCACCAACAAGGTCTGCGCCACGTCGAGCCCGTACGAGCTCTTACCGCGTCCGGCCCCCACCCCGCCGCCGCCGGCCAAGCCTCAGTACTTCTGAGCTCAAGCCGATGGCCCGCTCGGGGCCGGAGGTGGCGGATATATTCCGCCGCTATGGCGAAGCCTATCGCGTGCAGCATGACGCGTCGCTCAGCACCGCGCAGCGTCGCGTCATGACGGCGATCGAACTCTGCCGCACCGCCGCGCTCGGCGGGCATATCGAGCAGTGCGATCAATGCGGCCACCAGCGCATCGCCTTCAACAGCTGCCGCGACAGACATTGTCCCCGCTGCCAATCGCTGGCCCGCGCGCAATGGCTGGAGGACCGTCGCGCCGAGCTTCTCGACACACAGTACTTCCACGTCGTCTTCACGCTGCCGGGTGACATTGCCGCCATCGCCTATCAGAACAAGGCGCTCGTCTACGGTCTGCTCTTCCGCGCCACCGCCGAGACACTGCGCACCATTGCCGCCGATCCCAAACACCTGGGTGCCGAGATCGGCTTCTTCGCCGTGCTGCACACCTGGGGCCAGAACTTGCTGCACCATCCCCACCTGCACTGCGTCGTCCCAGGCGGTGGCCTTTCTGCCGACGGCACGCGATGGATTGCCTGCAAACCCGGCTTCTTCCTGCCGGTCCGGGTGCTCTCACGCCTGTTCCGACGCTTGTTTCTGGAGCACCTGGAGAAAGCCTTCGCGGCCGGCCAGTTGAAGTTCTTCTCTAGCTTGCAGGCCTTGAGCGAGCGCGACGCCTTCCGGCGCTATCTGGCGCCCCTTCGAAAGGCCGAGTGGGTGATCTTCGCCAAGCCGCCCTTCGCCGGACCCGAACAGGTCCTCGACTACGTCGGCCGCTATACGCACCGCGTCGCCATTTCCAACAATCGCCTCGTCGCCATCGAGGATGGCACCGTTCGTTTCCGCTGGAAGGACTATCGGCACGGCAATCGGCAAAAGGTCATGACCGTCTCGGCCGACGAGTTCATGCGCCGCTTCCTGCTGCATGTCCTGCCCGACGGCTTCCATCGCATCCGCTATTACGGCTTCCTCGGCAATCGCCATCGCGCGCAAAAGCTCGCCCACTGCCGCGACCTGCTCGGCATGCCGGCTCCAGAGGCGTCGAACAGCTGCTCGGCGAAGGACTACCGCGACCGCTACGAGGACCTTACCGGGCATTCCCTCCGGCAATGCCCGGCCTGTCATCAGGGGCGGATGATCGTCATCGAAACGTTCGACGGCGTCACCGGACCCCCGCCATACCGGGATACATCATGAAAGAAGCGCTCAGCTTTCGTCGTCACCGTATCGCCCGGGCCGTTCGGCCGCAAAACCGAGCCGGTCCCGCGAAGGTGCGCGCCGTCACCCCCGGGCAGCCTCTCCCGGCAGGGCGCGGCGCCGGTCCTCACCTTGCCGCAACCGATATCCGTGCCGCTTTCGGCGCACCGACCCCTGCAATCGCCGCGTCCACGACCGCATCCGCGCCCACGCCATGCCGGTTCATGGGCACGGCCTCAATTGAACGCCCATAGCGGCCACCTGTGCCCGCGGCTTAGTCCAACACGTTTTTAGCTCACCGTCGCGATCCACCACAGCGCGCTCTCGCCAGCCGCCTTTCTGCGCGACGCCAAGCTAAAAACGCTCTGCATTATGTGCAGTTGAACATAAGACCGATGAGCAAAGCGGCGAACATGGCGACCTGCTCGACGTGATCGAGGCGAGCTGCGACCTCACGGACTTCCGCGAGGTCGCGGACGAGGCGCGTCGCTTCCTCGCCATGCCGCGGTCCCGACTGCAGTCTCAGACCCTTGGAGCGCAGCGCCAACCTGCCGCGGCACGCGGTTCGCCCGACGCCGCGCGTCGCCTGTTCGCCATGTCGCAGCCGATCGCCGGTACGCTGGCCGAGCGTTACATTGCCGGCCGCGGCATTCTGCTTTCCACGCGCGAGCGCGCCCTGCGCTTCCATCCCGCCTGCTATTACCGGGATCTCGTGACGGGCGAGACGCGGACGCTTCCCGCCCTGATCGCGGCGGTCAGCGGCCTCGATGGTCGCATCACCGGCCTGCAACGCACCTGGTTAGATCCGGCAGGCAACGGCAAGGCGCATCTCGTCGATCCCCGTCGCTCGCTGGGCCACCTTCTGGGTAACGGCATCTGGCTTGGCCTCCAGCCCGGTACGCCTGTTCCGGTCATGGCTGCCGGCGAGGGTTTTGAGACGATGGCCTCGCTCCGGACGGTGATGCCGGCCCTGCCGGTGGCAGCCGCCACCTCGGCCAATCACCTCGCCGGCCTGATCTTCCCGCCCGGCTGTACCCGCCTCTACATCGCGGCCGATGCGGACGCCGCCGGCCGGCATGGCATCGAGCGTCTCAGCCGGCGAGCAGGCGAGGCCGGGATCCTCGCCCTGGTGCTGCAGCCGCGGCTCGGCGACTTCAACGACGATCTGCGCCATCTCGGCCCGGCCCCTCTAGCGGCATGGCTCAGCGACCAGCTCGTCCCGGAAGATGCCCGTCTCTTCCGTCCGTCCGGATGACCGTCTCGGGCCGGCCGGCGGCAGGGCCGCGTCCGGAAGGCCCGCAGGCATGGCGCCGGTCCAACGGAGAGGCCGCGCCCGGGCCTGCCAGAGCGGCGACCCCGCCACACGGCGGCCTGGCCGTCAACGGCCGTTGGCCGTCCGGCGCTTCGCTGGGCCGCTGCGCTGCGCTTGCGGTGACGGCCCTTCCGCCGCGTGGCCGGGGCCGACCGTCAGGCCGCGAAAGGCGCGGCCGCAGCCGACGGAGACAGACCATGACTTTCGACCTTCCTTTCGACGACGCCTACGAGCCCTACCACGCCTCCTCGCCGACCGACCGCGTCATCCTCGAACTGCAGATGTACGGCCATCGCCCGCATCAGGACGAACCTGATCCCCGTCCGCTGCCTGACGACGAGGTGATCCGGGTAGGCCTCGCCGGGATCGTCGAGACCTTCGCCGGCATGCTCGGCGACACCAGGCTCGAACCCGATCTCGACGACCTGCTCTGGTCTTTTACCAACGTCTTCCATCGCGCCGCCGAACGCGTCGCCCGCAGCCTCGACCGCAATGAGGAGGCGCAGCGTTCGAGCCAGCAGGAGCAGGACGGCTCGGAGGTGAAGTCCGTCGAGCTGGAACGGCTCACGGGCGAAGGCATCACCTACATCGAGCGTCGCAACGTGCTGGAAATCATGCGTGACGAAGCCGCCGACCTCTACGAGGCGCAGACCGGATCGGCATGGCGGCCGCGCACTGGATCCAAGGTCTCCCATCAGGCGATGACAGCGGCGGTGATCGACTCCAGAGACTTCCTCGCCGCGCGCCGCCGCGCAGACACCGAGGTACTGGTGCCGGCCGGCACCAAGATCGCTTTCGCCGGCGGCCTCGACTTTAACGATCACGACCGGATCTGGGACGCGCTCGACAAGGCCCGTGAGAAGCATCCAGACATGGTCCTGCTCCACGGTGGCAGCCCGCGCGGGGCCGAGCGCATCGCCGCCTGCTGGGCCGAGAACCGGAAGGTCACCCAGATCGCCTTCAAGCCGGACTGGAACCGTCACGCCAAGGCCGCTCCGTTCCGCCGCAACGACCAGCTGCTCTCGGTGGTGCCCCACGGCCTGATCGTCTTTCCCGGCTCCGGCATTACTGACAACCTTGCCGATAAGGCCCGTCGGCTCGGCATCCCCGTCTGGCGGTTCGCGGAGGGTGGCGCGTAAAGCCCGGTTTCCTCGCAACCGCACTATCGAACCCGACCGGGCGCGGTCGGGTTCGGCCCGCGCGAAGCCCACGAAAGCCGCGCGCGAAGCACGGCACCCTCCGATCGTATCGACGCGGTGGAGTGTCCCGCCAGGCGACGTGTATTGCGTTCCGCGTTATATGGACGTATATACGTCCGCAGCACAGGAGTGCGCCATGGCCACCACAGGCACGAGGAAGGAAACCCCCGTTTCGATGCGGTTTCGTGACGATGATCTCACCATCATCGACCGCGGCGCGGAGCTGCTTGGCCTGTCGCGCACGGAGTTTATGCGGCGCGCAGCACTCCAAGAGGCGCAGGCGGCCATCCTCAACGAAACCGTCATCCGCGTGTCCCCGGAAGCCTATGACGCTTTCATGCAGGCGATCTCAGCCCCTGCCGCCGCCCCCCCGCCGAAGGCGGCGGAGCGGCTGCGTCGGTCCCCGCCATGGGACCGCTAGGTGGCGCTTTCAGGCATCGAACTCCTCGACGACGCGCACCGCCTCGACAGCTTCGATTGCGGCAAGCCGGCGCTCAACGCGTGGCTGGCCGGCTTCGCGCGAACGAACCAGGCCCGCGGGTTTACCCGCGTTCTGATCGTTCACGACGAGGGAACAGTCGTCGGCTATTACGGCCTTGCGCCGGGCGTGATCCAGCCAAACAGCGCACCGCGCGCCATCCGCACCGGACGCCCGCCCGATCCGATCCCCTGCCTGCTGATTGGCCAACTCGCCGTCGACCATCGCTATGCCGGACAAGGCATCGGCAGCGGCCTGGTCAAGGACGCGCTTCGCCGCTGCGTCGCCGGCGCCGACATTGTCGCCGGCCGCGCGGTGGTGGTGAGGGCGATCGACGCCGAGGCCGAGCGCTACTGGCAGAGCTGGGGTTTTGTCCCGTCGCGAGACAACCCGTCTATCCTGATGCGCTCGATCCAGGATGTGAGCCTCTGGCTGGCTGAAGGCCGCTAGTCCACGCGCGTAGCGCTTCCGGCAGCGGCAGGGTCCGGGCGCGCCGGTCTGCGGCCGGCCGGGCTCTAGTCGCGGCGTCCCGCCGCTCCCCGCGCCGGCTTCGCCGTCTCGGCCTTCGGGTGACGATCCCTCGCGCAGGGCCAGAGGGAGAGGGCGGCCGGCGCGGGGGCGGGACGCTGGAGAGAAGGGAAGTCACGATGTCGATGATATTCATAGGGGGATCAAGCGAGATATTCGAACTGCCGGAACCTGCCATCACTCGCATCGGCGCAATCGTTGCTGCCGAGCACGGCGTGCTGATTGGCGACGCCTCTGGAGCCGATGCCGAGGCGCAGGGCCTGCTCGCGGGCTACAAGTACGAGCATGTCGGCGTCTTCCATGCCGGCAAGGAACCCCAAAACAATCTGGGCGACTGGGCCGCCTACCATGTTCCTTCTCCTGACGATGCCAGAGGATACTGGGTCCACGCCGCCAAAGACCGGGAGATGGCGGGGCGCGCTGACTTTGGCATGATGGTCTGGGACGGCGCATCACCCGGCACGGCCGTCAACGTGCTTCGGCTCGCCATGGCGAACAAGCCGTGCGTCATTTATGACCTGGCCAGGGGCAGCATGGCGACCACGTACAATGTGGAAGACTGGTGCGCCATGCTCCGCCATGCTGGTCCGGACGTCCGCCGGCAGGTCGAAGCCCGCATGACGCCGGAGGAGCGTCTGGCGTTGCCAGGATGATGTACGCGGTCCACCGGCTGTCCGGCAGGCTCGATCCGATATGCTTGATCCGGCTCCGAGCTAACTCCACTTGTTTGAGCGGCCGGAGCCGACCCCTTGCGAGACCGGTCTACGCGCAGAGCCGCAGGGCGTTGTGCACCATGATTATCTTGCCCGTCTCGCATCTGAAGCGGGTGCGAGCGTGGCGAACATCCTGGTTTGCGCGGTCATCATCGTGGCTTCGAAGCATTGCTACCGAGGGCCGTGACGTTCGCTGCCAGTCGGCTCCGATCTCGAAAACGCTGTGCCGCCATCCCGACCAGAAAGGCGGTTCACGCGCAATGCTGCTGTTCGAGGTATTGACGACGCATGCGACACGACCCGGGAGGTGCGCGGCAAGCATCCCGGCGATCCGGCAGCATTGCGTCGGGGTCAAGCGATGGCGGCCTGGGTTCTTGTCCATCTGCCGCATCCGGGGCCATTCCCGTTTCATGTCGCCTTTGTAGACGACCGCCTGCTTTGTGCGGTCAACCCCCGTTGGGGGTACACTCGGCGAATATTCAGGAAAATTCGATTTCTTTTTTTTGTCTGCGGGCAGGCGAAGGGCCTGCCCGCTATTTTTCGGCAAATAGAATTTTCCAGAATTTTCGCCGAGATGACCGCAGCAGGACGGCCCTCTCCTTTGGCGCCATCGGGAATGGTCCCGATGCAACCGAAGGAGAACTACCATGGCCACCACGATCGCAAACCTCACCACCAAGGCCGACGGCTCGATGGAAGGCGTCTTTGCCACGCTCCGGGTCAACGCCCCGATCACCCTTATCCCGAACACCAACAAGTCGCGCGAGGACGCGCCCGACTACCGGATCGTCAACAAGCGCACGGGCTTCGAGATCGGAGCCGGCTGGCACCGCATCTCCCAGCGTTCGGGCGAGGAGTACCTCTCGGTCAAGCTGGAAGCCCCCGAGATCGGCGTGATCTTCGGCAATCTCGCCCCCGCCCCGGGTGGCGAGGAGAACAAGAAGGTCATCCTCTGGAACAATCCCCAGTGACAGCCACGAACGGGCCGGCTTCGAAAGGGGCCGGCCCCTTCACCTCACCTTCCCGGAACAAGGAGGCTACGATGAGCCGCTATACGATCACAGTCACTGGCACCGTCACCGGACACGGCCGCTCCGACCGCGAGGCCATCATCGGCTACGACCCGCCGCTGAGAACCTACTTCCTGCAGGCATTCCCCCACGAAGAGACCGACGAACCGGCGCTGTGGCTTGGCACTCACGATCAGGCCTTTGAGATGCTTGACGATCTTCACCACGCCGCCATGGCGCTCGGCTATGATTTCATGCCGCTGCCGTCCGATGTCGCCACAAAGCTGGCGAATGACAAGGCTGCTACCCGGGATCGTCCGTAGCGTGGAGGGATCCTCTGTGAATTCCTGATACGCCTCTTAGCCTGATTAGGCGAACGCACTCATAGGGCCAGCGACGGGGCGCCCCGTCGCTGGCCCTTTTTTTGCCCGTGGCAGTGGGCCGCAACAGTCCCTCATCACCCTGACCGCGCGGTAATGACGATCACTCCTTCGTTCTCAGCGATGGCCTCGACGACCAATCCCGCCGGGATCAAGGACGACAGACGCAAATTTCTCACCATGGTGCTGATTCCCCTCAGAAAACAGCACCACGCCGTCATGCAAAATCATCAAATGTGAGTCAGACCCTTATTGTGGGCCGATTGACATCGGGTAAGTGGATCGCGGCTGATAGCCGCGCATCCGCTTGGCGCGCAGCAGCTGGAGGAAAAGCTCGACAGCTTCGCCCTCGGTATCGAAAGAGTGCTGTACCGTGCGGCCGGTGGTTCCAATCCGACCCCAACGGCGGACCAGGCAGGTCTGGCCGAACAGTGTCTTCTCGATCGACAGCGCATAGAAGCGTGCCATGTTCCGATCCGCGTCGCGGCGTTCGATACAGAGGCGATAGAGCTGCGCGATCATTGCGGACAGAATCGCGCAGCCGGACGCGCGCGTCCAATGAATGGTTTGAATCAGCGGACGCGGATCGATTCACTCTCGTGATGGATGGAACCGAACGTCAGTCGTTCAGCAGCCTCTTTGATGGCCTTCCCCGAAGAGATGTAGCCAATCCTCGTTGGGCCCGAGTCATGGGCGGTCGGTCATAACGAAAATCGACTCTGATTGGCGGGTCTGGCTACTTTGGCTGCCGAGCAAGGAACTCCGTTATCAGGCCCTGCACCACCTCCTGCATGGTTGTTCTGTTGCGCGCGCAATGGACCTGCAGCTCGATCATCTGCGAGACCGGAATGCGTGTGTGCAGCCGGGCTGTCCCGCCGTCTGCCTTTGGCCTTTCGAGCTCCGCCTTCGCCTCTCTGGCAGACTGGGTTCTCGTCTGCTGCTCCAGGTTGTCCGTTTCGCTGATGCTGGATTCCACAATGGCAGCCATGTTGCGCGAGAACGGATCATCCGAACGGGCACGCGGTTTCAAGGCAGGCAGCGGCAATTGGTTTGCGGTCCGATCGCTTTTCTCGTTCATTGCGGGGTGGCTCCGTTCAGTTTGCGGATGATTTCGGCGGTCAGGGCATTCGTCTGGTCGCGAGCGTCCTGCACCGCCTTGTTCACGGGCTGGACTTCGTAAAGCGTCCCGGCGGTTGCGATTGAGGCGAAGGTCGGCCGTTGCGACAAAAACGTCTCAAGCACGCTGGTATCGGCCTGCCGCAGCAGCTGGATCGCGGTGCGAAAGGCCATCGTGTTGTGCTCGATCCCCGAAACCATGTTGAGCATCACCGCGTAGGGAATTTCGCGATGGCGTCCGCCAAGCGAGCGGATGTGCCGGATCAGACCGAGGCATTGCTTGACATCGAAGACGTGCGCTTTCGTCGGGATCAGCACGAAGTCGGCGTTGGCGACGGCCGGTCCGAGGGCGGCCACGGCCGTGCCTTGGACGTCGACCAGCAGCAGGTCCTCGGCGTCGGATTGCGCCAGGCGATCGATCAGTTCGTCGGTCGAGTTGATGGGGATGACGTCGATGTTTGAAAGAGCGTACCCGGCGCGGCGACTGTTTTTGCTCCACTCCAGCGCCGACAGTTGCGGATCGGTGTCGAGCACCGTCACCCGATGACCGGCGGCGGCGAACTCGCCAGCGAGCAGGATGGTGGTCATGGTCTTGCCGACCCCGCCTTTGGGAGAGGCCACTGTGATTTGCACCGCGCGTTGTTCCGGCATTGTTTTTCCCAATGTTGCGTCACCTTGGCGTCAAAACGCATAGGCGATTTGGCGCCAAAGTGACTTTCTTGCATTATGCCAATGCGCCGATGCTGTAATCTGCCAAGGCACATAAGTGCCTAGGTGATAACATGAATTTGCGGATTTGGTGCAATATTCCGGGATGCATAATTGGTTCTGGACTAGCAAAACATCGGATCAGTATAATGTTGCATAGTGAATTGACAAGATACGCAATTTGGGTCCAAATTGGCTGAGCAGGTCGTCGCTTCGCTTCGACCTGGACCGTCTTCGACGTGAGGCCCATCCGCCATAGCGAGGGAATTTTGCACACCAGCGCCGCCCACAAGGACACCCGAAAGCGCTCCCGGATCGATATTGGGCCGGACGCGGGCGCGCTCCTGGATGAGGCCTGCAAGGTGTTCCAGCTTGACCGAGCGGAGACGTTGCGGCGCATTATCCGGGCCAGCCTGGATGTCGGTCCCGCTCTGTCCGCTGAGAATTCACGCACTGTCGCGGCGTTGGCCTCGCAAGTCCGGATGGTCGGCCGAAACCTCGGCCAGCTTCTCCATGCCATCCATTCCGGCCACGCTGCCCCCATCGAGGCGGCGTTGCCGATATGGGAAGCGCTGGATGAGAGGGTGAAAGCTGTCGACGCCGAATTGACGGCGATGACGATCGCGCATGGCCTGAAACTTCGGAAGGCGGCGCATCTGCTGGATGGTGAGGGCGCGTGAACCTCGACCAGTCGTCCATACAGGCCATAGCCGATCGGATTCGCGCGAGCGCGGCTTTTGAAGAAGAGAACCGCAAGCGCCGGCATCGGGCCATGTTGTCCTTTGCTGGAAATGACGATGATTGGTTGTTCAAGACGGTTCGCGGCCGGACAGGGGAGGGCGGTCTCGGGGGACGCCAGACAGCGGAACCGGCCGTGCCGCGCTCGTCTGCGCGAGAGCTGGAGCCGCCGCGCGGTAAAGCCGGGCGACTAAACCTCGCCCTGCCAACGAAGTGGCGGAAGCTCGCCGGCGGACCTCGGCCGAGGGCCGCTGCCGACAGGCTGGCGGCCGGGTATCAGCCGGCCGTTCTGAAGGTGATTTCCTACGGGCATGGCGTCACTAGGGCAGCCGCCATCGGTCAATATATCCAGAAGGAGGGCGTCGCGCTCGAGACGTATGACGCGCGTATCCTGGCAACGCGGGAAGCCGTCGCCGAGGAAATGAAACAGTGGGGCGAGGGTTTCGACAAGCGGCGGGAGAGCGAGGATGTGGCGACGTTTCGGCTTTCGCTGGCAGGGCAGGAGAATGCCGAGCGCCTTTCACAGGCAGTTCAGGCAGGTTTCGCCGGCCACGGTTTCGCCTATCGTATCGACACACTGCAGGACGGATCGAGCGTCGCGCGCGTCGTCGCGACCATGGCCGGACACAGCGTCGTGCGGGGTGAGAACGGGGACGACAAGGTGAAGCATCGGTTTCACTTTTCCGATCGACGCCAGCAGGATCGCCAGTTCTCGGCACCAACCCGGGCCATGATCGCCTCGCGGATCTCCGATGCGCTTGGGGTCAAGGAGGATACCGTTTCGGTGAAGCCAATTGGGGAGCCCAGCCACGGCAAGGCCGGTGTCGTGTTCCAGCTCGCGCGCCTTACCCATGACGCAGCGGCGATCGGCGCCGACGGCGCCGCGATCGCGTCTGAGGAGGCGGTTCGGCAGACCGCGCAGTCCTGGGACAAGACCCTGAATTCCTACAAGCCTCGCGACACCATGCACATGATCCTGTCGGCCAAGGCGGGCGAGGACAGGCAAGCTCTGGTGAGGGCCGCACGTGGGTTCCTGCATGAGCAGTTCCCCAATCACAAATTCGCCTTCGGCATGCATGCCGATATGGCGGAGGAGGGCGGCCATATTCATGTCCATGCCATCGTCGTCGTGAAAGGTGAGGACGGTGAGCGATTGCGACCAGGTCCGGCCCAGCTTCGCGAATGGCGCGCGCTCTATGCCCAGCACGCACAAGCGCAGGGCATGAAAATCGTCGCGACTTCCGCGGCCTATCGAGCGTCATCACAAAGCTATGGTCCGCGCGACAAGGCGATTGTGGCCACGGCCGAAAAGCCGCGGCCGGGCAGGGAGGCGCGGGACCGCGCCTATGCCCGTGCAAACCCGCACGTCATCGAGAAAGCCCGCCAGCGGATCAATCACGCAAAGGCCAACCCGGTAAAGATTCCGATTTCGGCGCGCCAGCTGCAGGCCACCCAGGCAAGCCTTCGGGACTGGCACTCAGTTGCTGCTTCCCAGCCGGATAACGCGACAGCGAGTCAATTCATTGATCGGATGACGCAAGCTTTCCGATCCGGTACTGTTGTCGTCGCTATTCGAGATGGAAAGGGTGTTCAAATGAGTTCAGATGCCACCGCGGACCAGATGCGGGAAAACCTAAAACAGATCAACGAGACCGTTAACAAGACAGCGGCCATGATGAACGGCCAGACGAAAGCGGAGTTCTTACGGCGCGCAGCGCCCACCATGGAGCTGCTTGCGATCCGGACGGATCTCAAATCCCTGCAGGAAGGTGGCGTCACGCATGTCAGTGAAGACCAGGCCCATCGGATTGCCGGCACGCGCGCCGAAGCTTTGATCCATCGCGCCCAGGAGATCGAGGCCGCTGAGCGGCTTGAGGCCGATCGCGCTCGCGAGATCCGTAATCGCGCCATCGAGCAGGAGATTCGTGACGAACGAGCCGGATCGGCTGATCCGACCTCGCTTGAGGAGGTTGCGCAAGACCGCGAAATGGTGCGCAATGCCGAAAGCATCGCTGCGAAGGAAGCCCGCGAGGCACAAGCCGCAAGCGAAGCCGCGCGTTCATTGGCGCAGAATCCTAACGAGCGGCTTGATCCCGAGATCGTCAAAGGCGAACGGCTCGAAGAACTGCAGCGCCTGCAGTCGAGGAGCATCAACACCGCTCCGGTCGAAGGCGAAGAGCCTGATTCACAGAAGCCGCAAAAGCAGTAGTTGCCTCGCCATGCAGCACTAAGTGAGCTCGTTTTTCCCTAAGCCGGGCTCTGGCTGGGGCTCCGTTCGGCACTCGCTCGCGCAAAACGCAAATGTGCTCATTTGACACTTCGTGATTATGCAGCCTGTTTTACCCGGATTTCTATAACCAGGTGTGCGGAGGCGGCGATGTTGACAAGTGCGTCAAGCGAGAATTTGGCGAGCTTACCGCGCAGCAGATCATTGGTGCGAGGGCGCGTCAGACCGAGCCGCTTGGCGGCTTCCTCCTGAGGAATGTCCCAACGCTGGACTGCCTTACGGATTTCGTAGAGCAGCGCCGAGCGCGCCTTGAGGTTTGCAGCCTCTTGTTTGGTGTCCGCCAGGGCGTCCCAGACGTTCTCATAGATTTCTACGTTCATCGTTCTGCCTTCCATCGTTTTAGCCGTTGAGCCGCCAGATCAAGGTCTTTCTTGGATGTGGCCTGTGTCTTCTTCTGGAACGCATGAAGCACCAAAACGCGGTCCTCCAGGGTTGCCAGATAGATGACGCGGAACGCTCCCGATGCCTCCCGGACTCTGATTTCCCTGACGCCGGCCCCCACGATCTGCATAGGCTTCCAGTCGTCGGGATCGTCGCCGCGCTGGACAAGTTCGAGCTGCCAGCCGGCCTCTATCCGCGCATCGTCAGGAAACGCTCGAACATCCGCCCTACTGCTTCCAAGCCATTCAATCACCTTCATCGAGGTGCACTGTATCGGTTTTGATACAGGTCGGCTAGAGTGAAAATCAATCGCATTTTACGGACCAGCAATCAGCTCACGTCCCCACCAAGACCCGGGAGGCGCAACGAAACGGTTAGATGCGCCCGCCATCGGATTAGGGACGCTTGGTCTCGTTCTCACGCTCGACACAGCAACGAAGGCACAAACCGCGCATTTGTATTCAACCGACTTTCACGTCCTAGCGATCGCCGTGACGTCTAATTTGATCCTGCAGCGCCTCAAGAGCGGCTGGCGGTACCCCTTCGACATCTCCGCTATCCACTGACGGTGACAGGGAAGGAGCGCCGGCCTCCACTTCCTGATCGAGCGATGCGAGCAGCGCGGCGATCGACGTGGACTTGTTTCCCGGCCGGACTTGGAATTGCAAGACACCCGCCTTGCCTTCAGACGCACTCGGGTCGGACGTCTTTGATGCTGCCGGCGCCGATCGCTGGCCAAGGGTGGGAAGCGGCCGCGGCGCATCATCGGCCGTCTGGTCGGTCCGCTTCGGCTTCAACTCCGGAACTTCAGCGGCGACCTCGCTCTTTGCTTCAGCCTCACCGCCCGTTGGAAGGCCTGAGCTTGGCAGCGCCTGTGGTGCGTCCGCGCTGTCGCTTTTTACTTTCGGCTTTAACGCGACGGGATCAACCCTTTCAGCCGCCGCACCAGTCGCAGGCGGCACCGCATCGGCATGGGCTGTATGGCCTGAAACCGGCGCTTCGACGGTATCGGGTTCCCCCAACTCGAAAGGTGCCGCTGGCGCGGTGTTAGCCGCTTCGACGTCCGCCATCGAGCGCAGCGGAAGATCCTGCCATCGTGAGAGAGGGGGAACCTTCAAGCGCCGGTGCCGAAATTCCCGGTAGGTCGCCTTATAGGGAGCGTCCTTATAATAGGTGATCTTGCGCACCATGAAACCAGGGGGGCTTGAGACCAGAACCACGGCCTGCTTCGCCGGCATTTGCCGAAGCTCCGCCGCCGTCCGGAATGGCCTTTCCTGATAACTTAAACTCTTGTCTCGGCCCCCAAATATACCTTGACCAGCCCTGATGATCGGTGTGGCCACCTCGATCGTGGTCGGTCCCAGCATTACAGAGACATGTTCCGAGGTCTCCACGTCGTTCATGCGGATGAAAAGCTTCACCTGACACGCGGACACCGTGGTCTGCCGCGTCGCTTTTCCATAGACTTCGTCAAGCTGGGCAAGATCCTGCAGGATCAGGACCATGCGAAAGCCATAGCCCGCGTTGATCGCCAGCTTGGAAACGATAGACTCCATTTTGCCGAGCTGGCGAAACTCGTCGATCATCACCAGGACCTGATAGGGCTCGTCCGGGCCTGGCGAGGAAGCCATCAGCACATCATGGATTTGCTGAACCAGGAGTTTGATGATGGGCCGGAACACGTCGAGCTGCGCCACCGAGCAGCCGATGAAGAGAGCCGTCGGGTCCTTGCGAAACTTCGAGATATCGAAATCGGTCGACGCCGTAGCGGCTGCAACGAGATCGTTGGTCCAGGGGCTGAGAGCCGCCGTCATGTTGAAGTAGGCCGAGTTTCGCGTTTCCTTTTCCAGCGCAATGAACTGGTTGAGCCCGTGCACGACCCACGAAGGCAGATATTTTTCCTCGTCATTGCGGATATTCGTCAGCACCCTGAGAAAATCCACGCCGGTCGAAAGAAGCATCGCGACGGCGCGCAAATGACGCTGCCCCTCATAGCGTGGTGACGTCAACACATAGCCGATCATGGCCGAAAGCAGCTGCCGGCCGGCGCGCGCCCAGATCTCGGAACTTCCTGTCGCGTCGGGGATGATGAAGGAGGAGACCACCGCGCAGTCCGTCGGCATGCGCGCATCGCGCCGAATGAAATCCAGCGGATTATAGCGATGCGAATCCTGCTCGCCGGGCGAAAAGAAAAAGACCTTGTCGCCGAGAGCCTGCCGGTGTGCACCGAACGCCTCGAAGTTCTCCCGCTTAGGATCGAACCACACCGAGGATCCTCGCCACATATAACCGTTCGGAATGACAAAGCTGACGCCCTTGCCGGATCGGGTCGGCCCGACCACCAAGACGTGCGCGGGATCGTCCGAGCGGATCGTCGCCCCACCCATCTTGCCGAGGATCAAGCCTTGCTTTGCCAGCAGGTTTTTCCTTTCGGCGTCCATGATCGTGCCGAACCGCGCATCGCCGTAGTGCTTTGGCTTGCGGTTGATCAGGCTTGCAAAGATCAGGCCGACGCCGATCGCCACCACAACCGCGACCGCGATCGCGCCCCGGATGATCGTCTCGCCCTGCGTGGGATGATAGGCCAGGCGCTGGCTGAAATGCTGCCAGGCAACGAACAGGCCGCTTAGGCTGCGTTGCGCGTTCTGGTATTTTAGAAGCCCCCAGCGCGAGGCGCCTTCAGAGGGGAGGGCGGGATTCCACCGCCATGTCGCCACCAGCTCGTAGGCTAGGCTCCAAAGGGCAAAGAAGGCGGCGAGGCCGATGAGGCCGAGGAGAAGCCTATAAGTGAATACGCGAGACATTCTGGGGAACCTTTCTGGCGGCTCTCCATTCGGTCATGCGGTTGAACCAGATCGCCGAAGTTCCGCGCCAGCCGCCCCGGCGCGTTTGTTGGATCACAATCGGCAGGACCGACCGCACGTAATCGATGATCTCTGCCTTGCTCAGCCCGAGCCCAGCCTGCATGACCATCAAGGCCAGCTGCTCAAACGCACCGGTCGGGCTGTCCGCATGGATCGTCGTGATCGATCCGGGATGACCTGTGTTGACGGCGCGCAAGAACGAATAGGCTTCCGCTCCCCGGATCTCGCCCAGGAAGATTCGATCCGGCCGCAACCGCATGGCGGCTTGCAGCAGCGTTTCAACGGTCACGTGCGCCAGGCCCTGGTCGCCCTTTGATGCAACGAGGGGCAGATAGTTGGGCTGGTGTGGTTTAACCTCCCGCGTATCCTCAATGGTGAGGATCCGCTCATCCGAAGGCACCTCGTGCAAAATCGCGTTCAAAAACGTCGTTTTGCCCGACGATGTGCCTCCTGAAAGCAAGATCGAATACCGTTCCCGCACGGCCAGGCGGAGGAAATCCTCGATCTTGCCGGCGTCGAGATATTCGCAAAGGGCGCTGTCGGTCTCGCTCAGTTCGCCGGGATCCTGGACGGAGATCGTATCGAACGACCCCCGCTTCCGGTAATCATCAAGGCGCATATCCTTCACGACCTGCTTGCGGATCGCGAAGGCGCCTCCTGTCGGCGTCGCCGGCGCAAGCACGCCCTGGAAGCGTTCGCCGCCGGGGAGGGCGGCTGAAAGCAATGGATTTTCCTCGCTGATCGATTGCGAGGATGACGCCGCTATACGTTCCATGAGGTAAGTGATCGCGGCGCGGTCGAGCTCGGGGACGTCGAAGGGCTCCATATGTGTCGAGCCAACAATTTCGACCCACACAAGTCCAGGCCCGTTTGCACAGATTTCGACCACGCGATCGTCGTCGAGCCAGCGCCGCACCGGCGCCAGCGCCTTATTTAGGAAGACGGTTCTTTGCTGCCCGCTCACGTCGTATCTCCGTCAACGCCTCGCGTACCGGGTCCGGATAGAACTCCGAAAAATCGAGGTCCCGGCGGACGAACACCATGATGCGCGACCCCTGATCGACATGGATCGTGGGCGCGATATTGATCGAATTGCGAAGCGCCTCTTCGGCAATGCGGTTGAGGCTTTGCGAGACCTGTTGCGCGCCGATCTGACGGGCGCTCTGCAGGTATTGGTTGGGCTGCGTCTGGTTTGTCACCGTCTGTCCGGTCTGCGGGTCCGTGTAGGTCTGGTTGGTGTTCGACCCATTCTGGTCGTTGCCGAGGTTGGCGATGAATTGCGTCGCACCGCCCACGACACTTAGAAGGATCGCCGAGCCGAACCGCTCGAAATAATGGTTGTCGACCTCGCCCGGCATGCCGCTGCGACCGAGCTCGTCGGTGCCCGTCGAACCGAGCTGCACCGACATACCGTCCGATCGAAGCAGGCGTGTCCACACTATGAACACCCGCGTTTGGCCGGTTGCAATGCCACTGCGATATTCACCGATAAGGCGGGAGCCAGCGGGGATCAAAACCCTGCGACCGTCGAAGGACCACACATCCTCCGACACGACGGCCCGAACCATACCGGCAAGATCGCTCTGGATGGCGGTCTCGAGTACGCCCTTGATCATCGTCCCTTGGGCGACCAGAGCGTCCGTGCGCGGGTTCATCGTGGCCTTCGATGTATCCGCTCCGCTCTGGCTCGCCCTTGCCAAAAAACGCCGATTGGGGTCCTCCTCGCCCTCGCCTGCGTTTCCGGCCGCCGCTGCATCCGTACCATTGCCGCCCAATGCTGACGCACTGCCAGGCGCATCGCCGCTATCGACGACGAGCTGCTTGGCGCGCAAGCGCTCCCATTTGCGGCGCTCCTCCTCTTCTTGCCTGCGCCGTTCTTCCTCAGCCAGGCGACGGGCCTCGGAATCATCCTGCACCTGTGGTGGAGCCGCAGGCGGCTGCAAGGCTGGTGGAGGGGGAGGCGGAGCCTCGACGGTCGCCGGCGGCTCTTCGGGAGCCGTCGGAATTTTCAGGGTGCCGTTATCAAGCTGGGGGCGCGGCGTATCGAGCCCCGGTGCGGGAAACTGTGTGGTGTGAAACTCCTCGCCATCCGACGCCGTCAACAGCGGCTTGTCTGGCGCACGCGTCGCCGCATAGATCATCCAGCCGGCGAAGACCACCGCACCCAGCGGAACCGCGATCTTGAAGAATGTGCTTGCCCCGAATTTTGGCGCGGCGACCGCCGTGCCTTCCTCAGCGAGCATTCTGTACTCATTGGGAGATGGCATCGGGTCCCCTCACTTTCCGAACAGTTCCACCGCCGACACGCTGCGGTTCGTAAGGTTCAAGCCCGGTCGGTTCGTTCACATTGTTCAGTCTCAGATTGAAGACGCAGGTTGCTTCGGTGCCGTTGCGCAGGGTCCATTGGTAATTGACCTTGTCGACGACGATGTACGGGCCCTCGCGGCGATAATTCACAAGGGTCTCATTGCGCTCGCTATCAACGACATGGATCGCCGGCACTTCCCTTGCTGGATCGAAGCGGAACCAGGTCTTCACGCCGTCGTCGTAGATCACGAGCGGCTTATTTGCCGACGACCCCTTATAGGCATAGGACGAGTTGGCGTTTTCGGCCTTGAAACCCTGCCGGTTCGGCTGCGCCGCCCGAGCCCGGGCTTCGTCCATCAGCGCCGCGTCCGACGCCTCTTCGGGATAGCGAAACTTGATCGCATAGACCTGTTGTGCAACCGGCCGAAACTCGCCGTTGAGGAAGAACACATAGCTGCGCTTGTTCGTCAGGACATTGAGATTCCCGCCCGCATTCTTCTCGATCGGCTTCACAAAGAGCACATTGCCCTTCTTGTTGGGTTCGATGCTCCAGGCCGGGACGTCGCCAGCGCCGAGGGTTTCGATTTTCTCGTCATCGCCGAATTCGATCATCGTCGAGGCGCCATAGCTGGCCGGCACCGACACCACATCGTCCTTCTGATACCAGACGAAGCGAATGCGACTGTCACGAGATCCCGCCCGAGGGGTCTGTTCGGCAAGGGCCGGCTGAACCGCGCAAACGCCGAGCCCGATTGCCATCAGGATGCCGGCGACCTTCATTGCGGTGTCTCCGCGGTGGGTGCCGGCGCCGTCTCCTGATCGCGCCGATATTCGAGCACCTGGAAGCCGAGCGGATTTTCAAAGCGGATCTCGTTTTTGGCCGGAACGCCGGTGTAGCGGAACCGGATCAACGACACCCAATGCCGCTGCACGGTGTTCGCTTGGCTCTTTTCCTCCGTCATGAACCGGACCAGGGCGGTCCTTTGATTGGGAAATGTCACGGACTTCACGGTCACGGCCACGACGGTGTTTCGCCCGTAGAGCACGACGGGGTTCGTCACTTTGTTCGCCGGGCTGAAAAGCTCGACGAGCTCCCTCGAGGCATCGCCGGCGCTCAGCAATTGCGCGAGATCGAAGTTGTCCTTCAGCGCCTTCGGATCGTAGGTCTCGCGAGCCTTCACATAACGGACGATATCGAACATCCCCATCGACTCGTCCTGCTGCAAAGGACCGTCGGCCAGCGGCCGCTTGACCTCGACAAACCCGGTGGATTTGTCGACCACCACCATGTAGGGCTCATAAGTCTTGAGCGGCAGCGCAAGGATCAGCGCGCCCACGGCTGCAACGGCAATGACCGAGGTGACGCTTGCCACGCACCACGCCAGAGATCGCGACCAGCGATTGCGTCGCGCGATATCTTTTTCCCAGATTGCCGCATCCACGTAGTAGGGCAAAGGAGACTCGGTTTCCTTCGCCAGTCGCCCAGCGCTTTCCTTCACATCGCTCATTGGTGCCCCAAACCTATCCGGGATCCGTCAGCTTTCGGGAAAGCCGTGCATATTCCGCTGAATTCTCATACCTTCTCTGTGCGAGGCTCACGCGCGCCCGCTCGCGACCCGCCAGGCGTTCCTGCCGCGTGCTCCAGCCCAAGCGTCCCATCAGCCTGCGCTGACCGGCTTGGCCCATCGCTGCGAAGGCGCCGCCGTAGAAGCGCCCAAACGAAGGTGTTCCAATACCAATTCCGCCTGCGAGCGAGGCGGCAACGTTGGTGATCTGCGACAGCAGCAGCACACCGACGAGGCAGATCAGGATCAGCGGCGCGGCTTCGGTCAAGGTCGTTGTCGCAGCACCATTCGACCGGTTGACCGCGTCGAAATAGGTCTGGGTGATCGAGATGAAGAAGGCACAGAAGGCGTAGACCAGAATCTGCACACACATGTACTGCACGATCGCGGTTACCCAGCCGGCGAAGAACCGGGTCGTGTAGCCGAACAGCATAAGAATGATGAACACTGGGGCGAGTGCCAGCAAAAGCCAAAGAAAGATCTTCGACAGGATGATGAGGAAGATCGCATAGCCGATGAGCAGCGCGCCGACGACAAGGATGATCGCCGCCAGTACGTAGCCGCCGAAGTTCAACACGCCAAGGCTCTTGATAAAGGCGGCAGTGGAATTGGCGAGCGAATCCCAGATGTTTTGCAGGGCCGTCTGCACGGAGTTGACGGAGTTCAGCCCGGCCGATGTCCCGGTCACATTGGCCGAAACGCTCGTGAGAAGGCTGTTCCCGATCGCGGCAGGTGTCTCATTCGCGAACGAATAGGCATATGTTTGAAAGTCCCCCCAGCTCGTCGCCAGAGCGTAGATGACGAAGGCGCGGAACAGGCGCCAGATCATCTCTTTTCCCGATCCCGTCGAGGTTCCCTGCCAGATGCTGATGGCCCAGACTATCACGTACAGCGTCAGCATCAGGCCGGCGACGCCTCCCTGTCCGCCGCCGGTCAGGGCCGACGCCAGGTTCTGGTAGGCTTGCGATACATAGTTATTGCCGAACTTGTCGACCTGTTGCAGAAGCGTGGTGATATTGAAGTTCATTTTTTCGACGTCCCCCCTGGAAACAGAGATGGATCGCTATTGAGTGCCTTCATCGGACCGCACTCGAATGGCTTCTTCGCTTCTGTTCTTGGTTCGGGCGCCGCGAACGCCATCGGCTGCATCGGTCCCTCGTCGCGCGAGCACGGAGCCTTGAGCGGCTTGTGGCCACACCCGGAGGTCGCGACGGCGCCAATGATGGCGGCCGCTGATAGAAGAAAGCGCATCGTCATTGGCCGGACTTGTATTCGAGCCCCCGCGAGGCTTGCGTGATCAGGTTCATACGATCGATGTTTTCCTGATTGGCGGCCGCCGTAGCGGTATTCACCGCGCCGATCAGTTCGTTCACGGTCAGACCCGTTTGCACCATGATCTGGCTGTTCTGATCGATCGAGCCCTTGATGTCCTGCGCCGTGCCGATCCGTTGAGCGCCCGACTGAAAAGCGCTGGAACGGGTCTTCACCCCATTTTGCGAGGAGTCCACCAGCCCGGTAACAGTGGCCGCGACGTTCACCAGGGCGCTGTAGTTCTTATCCATCTGCGTCGTTTGGCCATTGATCAGGCCCGAAATGGTTTTCACCAGCTGCAAGCCATTGATCATGTTCGAAACGATGCCCTGCGATCCATTGCCGAGGCCGGCGAACGACAACGAGCCGCCCGAGATCACGCTAGCAAGCGAAGGCGCGTCCCCCATGGAGAAGCCGCCATTGCCCAAGGCCATCTGCGCGAGCTGGCCGGCCTGGCTCGACCGGTCGCCCGTGACGGCCTGCAGCGTCTTTTGCGTATAGTTCATGATGTTGCGGTCGGTGCTGAGGATCTCGCTCGTGGCCGATGCAATCTGCCGAGCCTGTTCCAGATTAGCCTCGTCGATCGTAGGCACTTGCGCAAAGGCGATACCGCCAAGGCCAAGCAAGAGTGCTGCTGTTAACGGAATTCCACGCATAGCGCTTTCTCCTATTGAGCCTGATATTGCTTGACGGTCGACATCAGTTCGTCGGTCGTCATTGTGACGGGGGCGCTGTTGGCGTCCCTTTGGATTTGCGAAAGCACGGGCGAGACGTTTTCAACCGTGTCGGTCGTGCGCGGCGCCGTGCATGCGCCGTCCGTCGACGGGCAGCATGGGTTGCCGGCCGTGCCGCCGCCGCTTGTAGCCCCGGGACAGCTTGTCGAGCCACCCGAGCCAGGCGGCGGGCCCGAGCCAGGCGGCGGGGACGCGGGAGTGGGCACCACCAGGCCGGAGGATCCCCGACTTGTCAGTGTGGCAGTGCCGATGTTCCGCACGTTGAAAGCTTGGGCGAAGAACCCTGTCGCCTGGATCACCTCGTTGAAGGTCAGCCCGCCTTGGGCGCGGATTGCGCTGTTGCGGTCGAAGGCTTCCATGACCGTTTTGTCGGTCCCGATATCCTGACCCATGGTCTCGAAGGACTGCTTATTGGGGGCCACCGTTGACATGCTGCCATTCATGCCCCCTAGAATCTGACTGGTGATATCCAACTGGCCCCTTTCACCGGCATTGCCGCCGACAGCGCCCGATCCCGACCCGGTCGAGGCGAACGCCGAAGAGCCCTTGATGTCCGGATTGGCCTGTTCCAAGGACGCCTGGCCACTCGCCGGATCGACCGAAGCCTTCGGGCTCTTCACGTTCTGCGCCTTTTTGGGCGTCGTCACCGAGCAATTGACGCCCTGCGTGGCGGACTTCGTGTCCTCCTGGATGAGCTTGATCTGAACCTTGTCGGCCTTGTCCTCGCTCCGCTGCGACAAGATCGGGCTGTCAGAAACCGGCACGGCCGCCATCGCCGTCGATCCCGCGAAAATCGTCACAAGGGCGGCCATCGCGCCCATAATGGTCTTCATTCCGGGTCCCTCCCAAGAAAGATTGGCAACCAAACCTGCGGATCGTCGCCGACGCGCGCGCGCAGCGCGTCGAGCTCCTGAACCGTCTCAATTCGTCCGGAGAGGATCTTGATCGCGTCAGGCATCGCGCCCAGATTGAGGCGCGCAATGACGCTGTCCTGATCATGCTTGATCAGGAATTTGCGGGCTTCGGGCGGGGTTTCGCGGATCCATTTGATCTCGCGCTCAGACAGCCCGAACGCCCTGTGCGATTCCTCGTCGGCCTTCGGGTTGGGGAAAAAAATATTGGTCGGCGTCTGTTCGATCAGCGTGTTGGCAATCGACGACTTCACAATATCCGCCGCAGACTGCGTGCCGAAGCCGATGATGCCATTGAGCTTACGAATGGTTTTCAGCTTGTCCTTGATGAAGTAGCTGAAAATATCATTGTCCAGGAGCTTCCAGCCTTCATCGAGGAAGATCATGACCGGTTGCCCGTCAAGCAGCTCCTCGATGCGATGGAAGATATAGAGCAAGGCCGCCGTGCTGGTCGTTGCGTCGCTCAACACGCTCGTCATGTCGAAGCCGAAAATGGACGACATCGAAAACGAGTCTTCCGCGTTGTTGAACAACCAACCGCGCTGATCCGGCCTCATCCATGGCTGCAAGCGCGAATAGAGATCGTCATCGCCGGCGCGCATCGCACCGCGCAACAGCTCGGCGAACTCCTCCATGGTTCGACCTTCGGGCGGCGCGCTCGCCACCTGGGCGATCGCGTTGCGGATGACTTGCTCCTCGCGCGTCGAGTGGGCGTGTCCGTCGGATCGACGCAGCATGAAGCTGAAAAGCTGGAAGAGGAATTCGCGATTGCGCGGCGTATCGGGCAGGCGCAACGGATTGAAGCCGGAAGGCTCCCCGGCCTTCAGAACCTCATAGCGGCCGCCAAGCGACCGCACGAAGATATCCAGGCCACGATCCTTGTCGATCATCACCAGCTTGGGGCGCGGCGTGATGCGCTGCGCCTGTGCCGCGAGAAAGCCGAGCAGTACCGTCTTGCCCGAGCCCGAGGGACCGTTCAGGGTGAAGTTGCCGAGGTCTCGAACATGGAAGTTGAAGAAGTAGGCCGTTTGCGACGTCGTCTCCAGGACGCTTATCGGCGTTCCCCAATGAACCCCGCCAGTCCGGCCGCTCGGATAGTTATGGAAGGCCGAGAAGCCCGCCATGTTCTTCGATGAGATCATCGACTTGCGCGCCACATAGGCGAAATTGCCAGGCAGCGTGGCCCAGAACGCAGGTTCACAATTCAGGTCCTCGCGAACCCACAGGGCGGACACCTCTGTCAGCGCCGTGCCGACATCGGTCACGCAGCGCACCACGTCGTCCATGGTTTTCCCGAGGCACAGCACCGTCAGATGATGCAAGCCATAGAGCGCTTCCGAGGACAGAAGCTCATCGCGCGCTTCACCGAGTTGATCGGCCACGATCGAGCCGGCTTCATCCGACATGTCGATCTTGCGCCCGACCCGCTCCATCTGGGTCAGCGCCTGGGGCTTGTCGATGATGGCGAAGGATTGCGTCACGATGAATTCGTGCGGCACCTTCAGCATGGGGTTGAGCATCCCTGGTCCCGTAATGGAGGGGTACTCGCCGACCGAAATGATGGCGCCGTATCGCGTTTCGCCAGGGAACGCCCCGCGAATTTCCAGCGCATTCGGGCCAAAGAACAGCCGCTTCGTCGCTAGCGCCTCCGCGAGTTTCATGCGCGGCAGTGCCATCGGCCGCGGCAATCCGCCATTGACGAGCTGCACCAGGAATTCCAGCGGTTCGGAATGCCAAACGTCACTGCGCTTGACGACGGTGAGAACCCGCGCGCCATACGCCTGCAGGCTCTCTCGGACGGCTTTCATCACGTCCGTGAGTTCGATCAGCGCCCGCTCCTCGCTCGAAGAGCGACCGTCCGCAGCCCTTCGTCCCGAAAGCTTGCGGATCACGAGATCCGCGGTCCCGACCGTGCCTTGCAGCTCGCGCCGCACGATCGTCAGGTAGATGTCGTTCACAAACATGCGCTGGGTGCGCAGGGCCGCCGTGTAGCGCTGGTCCAGCTCTTGGCAGAACTTATTCTCGAAGCTCGACTCGATCGCCGGCTTCACCTCGCGGCGCAGGATATGCGAGTAGATCGCATAGCGAGAGTTCGCCAACCCCCGAATGAGATCGTTGCGGCCGAGCAGGCGCGAATTGATCTCGGCGATATCGATCGTCTCGAAGCACAGTCCGCTCATGTGAACGAAGGACATCAACATGCCGTCCTGCGTCTTGATCACCTCGTCGGACATATGCCGCGAATAGGGTATGTGGGCCGAAACCGGATTCTCCCGACGAGACACGGCCCCGAAACTCAGTTCATCGCGAAGAGCCCGTGCGATCGCCACGTCACACCCGGTAACTGCGCGCCCCCCAGAAGCTGGCGCTCCGGGGCGGCATCTTTCGTGAACGGATGAACATGATCTCGATGAACATGGGATCGCGCATGATCGCGATCCTGGTAACCGCATAGAGCGGCACGCAGATACAGAGCATGATCAGATTATGGGTTGCAAGGAACACGACAGCGGTCAGCACGCCGATGAACCCCGCTAGCTCGTAGGGGATGCCGAGCACCGTCGGCGCTCGGGTCAAGCCCTTGACCAGCGGAGTGATCAACAGTCTGGGCTCGCCAGGATCGATCCGGCCGTCTGCCATGCCGATCACCTTCCGACCGCGGATTGAAAGAATTCGACGATCTGGGCCGAGCCGAAGACCAGCACGATACCCAAGACCCAGCTTCCGGCCACAAACCATGACAGGCGTGCCGCCCAGGCCATGAAGCCCATGAAAATGCAGAACAGAACCGCCAAAGCCGTCGCGATCGGCCCGGTCAGGGTCTGCACCAACGTCTGCAGTGTGCTTTGCACCGGCTGGAGATTTCCGCCCCCAGCCATCGCCTGCGTTGCCAAGAGCATGAGCGGCATCGCCACACCAGTGCCGCGTGCAGCAAACATCTTCCACAAGGTCATCAAAGCTTCTCCTCAGTCAAAGTTTTGCACCATCCCGCCTTGCCAGACCGGCGCCGTCGCTTCGCGAGACGTCATTGTGCTGCCATTGCGGGAATTGGTGTGGGATGTCGGATCATTTCGTTGATCGGCCGCGGCGGCCGCAGCCGGTTGAACGCCGGCCAGGTCAAGGCTCACCGGCCCGGCGGGCATCACTGCCTCAGACCCGACCGATGGCCATTGGTAGAAATCGTTGATGACGTTGGCGACGTAGCCAACCGTCTCGGGGTAGGGCGGCACGCCCTTATATTTGAGAACCGCGATCTCGCCGGCATTGTAGGCGGCGAGCATGTATATCGGGTTCGGAAATTTGCGATGCAGATCCCGCAGAAAGCCGATCCCACCTTTCACATTGTCCGCTGGATCGCAGATATTGACACCGTAGCTTACCGCCGTGGACGGCAGAAGCTGCATCAGGCCATAGGCCCCTTTGGGCGATAGCGCGCCGGAATTGAAGCGGCTTTCGGCCCGGGCAACCGCGAGGACGAGGGGCGGGGCAAAGCCTTGCTGGCGCGCGACGGCTTCGACGATCCGCTGCCCTTCTTCCTTCGACAGGGCAGCTACGCCGGGGCATGGGTTGTCAGCCAAGGTCGATGTCACCGTAGCGGCCGCGCGGTCAGCACCTCCCGCCGCACCGATCCGCTGCACGTCCTGGCTTTCAACCTGGTAGGCCGGCATCACCCGGCCATTCACGACGACGGCAGCATTAACGCTCCGCGTGGCAGGTGCCGTAACTCGGTCCTGGAATTTCTGCGCAGCTTCCTGTGCAGGCGCCGCTTGGCACGTCGCCAGGATCGCACCCGCTGCAAGTACCGTTTTGCGGGATCTAATCATTAAAATAATCCTGCACCGTTGCCGATTCTCTAATGCTGAATTAATACAATGAATCGATGAACTGCAATCGCGAAATTGAGGCAGGCACAATGAAAATGAGCAAGGTTCTTCCCGTTGTGGCGTTTTTGCCGACCTTGGCGGCTCTGTCCCCGGCGCCGGCCCATGCGGATGATTTCGGCTGCAAGGTCTTGCTGTGCATCCTCAACCCGCAGGGTTGGGCGAGCGTCGGGGAATGTGTGCCTCCGGTCGAGCGCGCTTTCCGTATGGTCGCGCATGGGGAGCCCTGGCCCCAGTGCCCCGAGGCCGGCAGTTCCGGTCGTATCGGATATGAGAAATTCAAACCCTGCCCAGACGGCACGATCGCCGTCTCGCCCGAGACGGAATCGGGCGGGAGCGACAACAGCTCTCGCTCACAAACTGTCTACAAGCCCGACAATAGCGGCGCTTTCTGTGCTGCGCGGAATGCAACGAATGCCTCTTGGGGCACGAACCCGAGAGGTTCGGGTTACGGTGCGCGTCCAACATCGGCCGTGACGCGGCGCGAGCAGAGGACGGAGCCAAACTATCTCGATCTCACGACGACCGACGGCAAACAACGGTTCTGGTTCAATCTGAGCAGGTATCAATAATGAAACCTGGCTTCGCCGCCGCCGGCATTCTCGCGGCCGTCCTCGCCTGTGTTCCGGCACTGGCCGAGGACAAATCCAATCCCTGGTTTCCGATCCCCGCCACAGCATCGTTCAGCACCGGCGACAGCTGGACCTATGCCGGTGAAACCCACCGTCTCTACGGCGTTCAAGCCTGTCTGCGAGGCACATATTTCACAAATAGGGCAGGGGGGCATGTCGATTGCGGGGAGGCAAGCCTTGCAATGCTCGTCTCTCTCATCCGGGATCTCAAACCTCAATGCTACACGGCTGCCTGGCAGGCCGCGACCAAAACGCGCTTCGTCGTTTGCGTCGCGCAGCCTACTTCAGGATCCGCGGCCGGTTCTCGCATCGATCTCGGCACGGCGCTGCTCTCGACCGGCTGGGCGTTCGCGGCTGTCACTCCGAACGGCGCTCCGGTCCATGCTCCCTATATCGTCGCGCAGGAGGTCGCTAAAAAGCAGCACCTTGGCCTGTGGCAGTTTGCCGACGTGCCCGATCCGAATGCCATCATCCTCCGCGATATCCGAAACGCTTCTAACCAGACTAGTCAGCCCTCGAATCCGCCTGCAAATCGATAACCAGTCCCCGGCGCGTTGGGACTGTTAGAGTTTGAAGCGGCCAAGGCGCCGATCGTTGAGGCGGTACTGCCAGATGAGGTTCGGATCCTTGGGGTTGACGCCGGATGTCGACCAAGGGGAGCGATCGGGCTTTGCAGCGTCATGTAAAGGAAGATCGTCATCACAGCGCGACAGCTGTAACGAGGAGGGAAGACGATAACGTCCGAGTTTGCGCGTCAGAAACGCGATGACACAGACGGCGGCGAGGGACAGGATCAAGAAAGCAGTGGAAAAGCTGAGCATGCGAAGGCCGGCTTCCCGATCGGGCAGGGCGAAGAAAGCGAGCACGCCGCCGGCGAAAATTGCGAACGCGAACCTCATGAACATGAGAGAGAGCCTCCTATTTCGATGTTGATCATTATAATATCACATATTGGGCGTCATTATAATGATCAATGGAGATAAGATGGCCCCTCATCGATCAAGCGTTGTTCGACGGCGGGCTGCATGCTGCCGCTTTCGGCGGTACCGGCTTCAGACTGCGGCGGATTACCCGTCGCCTTTTCCAGCTCGAACAGGGATAGAGATTGGATCCTAGCCGACTCCGCCGGGCCAAGCCTTGCGTAATCGGCAAATGCCAATTCTAAGCTGCGCAGCCGCCTAATATCGTTACATAGCCAGGAAATCATCCCCGCTCTTGA
This sequence comes from Mesorhizobium sp. NZP2077, assembly GCF_013170805.1. Lineage (NCBI taxonomy): Bacteria > Pseudomonadati > Pseudomonadota > Alphaproteobacteria > Hyphomicrobiales > Phyllobacteriaceae > Mesorhizobium > Mesorhizobium sp. NZP2077. Next base: position 111,430 of record NZ_CP051294.1, read on the forward strand.
AACAGCGGCGTCGAGGTTTCGCTTCTGGTCGACCTGAACCAGGTCATTCGAAATGGTATGGGGCAACAATTGCAGGGCCTGCCTGCCTGCCTCAGGGGCAGAGAGCAGGGTTGTCCCTCCGGATGATCATTTAATTATTCATTGTCAACAGGGGCATGCAGATCGAAATGCTATCGTGTTTGGAATGATTTTAGCGACGGCCAAAAGCTATACGCCGTCACTTTGCGGGAGTATGGGGAGGATGCGCGACACTTTAGTAGGCCAATGAGTCATCGTTTCGGCTAACAGCCTGAGCACTAGACATTTTACAAAAAATGGCCGTCATATTCCGACTGATAAGCAGGAGTGCAACCGTGCCGATATTTAAGAACAAGACAGAAGACAGCGATGGTTGGCTTTCGATCCTGCTCGCGCTGCGACTTCGCCAAATCGAGAACGAGTACCCGGACTATGCGAGTTTTGCCGACGCTACGGGGCTATCGCGCGGCACGCTCTACCAGTTGCGGACGGGGAAGGGGAACCCGACATTCGTCACCCTGGAGCGGCTGGCACGGCATCTGAAGGTGCCGGTGTGGACGCTCGTTGGTCGGACTGGTGACGACGACAGCGTGAAGCGGGACATCGAGACGTTCGGCTTCAACTTCAACGAGATTGCGCGGCATATCGAGGCCACGCGTGCTGTGAAGCGCTCGATGACGGAGTTCAGTGGTGTACCTTCTTTGAAAGAGGCAGCCAGCCCCGCTGGGGCAACCTCCGAGAAGAAGCGGCCGCCTCAGGCCAAAAAAGGACGCAGGACAAGCCAGTAGCATACAAGAAATGTAGAAGCTGCTAAACTACCAGCGTAGATTCATTTGCTACGATAAGCAGAAAATACATTTTATATTTCTTTGACTCGCATCAGGAAATCCGCCAGCGTCGATGTAATGTTATCATTTTGCTGAAGGGTCCACGATGCAAGCGAATATCTGGCAAGTCGCAGGAGACGACGCGCTTTACAGGGAGGCGGCAGCGTTCGTCGATTGCCACCCGAAACCATGGGTGGAAGAGGTTTCGGAATTTCTGCGGAAGAAAGGCAAGCCCGAGGCGATCACGTTGGTGATCGGACAGTTCATCGTGGCGGCTCTGTTCGAAGGACGATACGCGGATCTGCTGTACTGGTCGCTGGTTGCGGCCGAAGTGAACTGCGTTGTGATGGAGCAATGGCCTGATGATGTGCGCCAGGAGCTGGCGAGCCATCTGAAACGGGGATTTGGAAAGCTCTCGTCGCGAAATCTCTCCCATTGAAGGCGGCGGGCCGACGGCGTGGCCTTCAACGGGAAGATGGGGTTACACCTGACCAGAGGCGACATTGATATCGTTGCCGGTCGGGCCTGGAGCAGCAGAGGCGAGTTTTGTGTCGCCTCCTGTATTGAAATCCCCCGGCCCCAGGCACGCGGCCGTGTCACCTTCATGGCAGCTGGCGTCGGCCATGGAGCGTGCGTTCTTCGCCATATCGCAGATCGTTGTCCCGTTGATATCGGAGAATCCGCTACAGCGGCCTGAGCGAACCATCTGCTGGCAATTGCCAGTCCCCAATTGAATACAGGCCGCAATAAATGAGCCATCGACCTTCTGACCGTCGAAGGTCCCCATCTGGATGAGCTGCTTGACGGGCGCGGAGTTATAGCCGTCGTTTGTAAGCTTGGCCCAGGTGTCGACCTGAAACTGGAGGGATTGGCAGCCAAACTCGGAACGCGACATGCCTGCGTAGTTTTTGATGTTGGTGTTGTTCAGCTGGAAAATGCCGGTGCAGCAAGAGCCATTGTAGACGCCTTTGTTGCCGCCGGATTCGAAGCGACCGAGGCCGCCAAGGCTGCACGATGTGGTTTTCAGCTCGTCGTGCAGGGACGAATTCTTGACGGCATCTGTGATGTCCTGTGCGGAGTAGTCGGTGCGCTCGCAATATTGTGCGCCGGCTGCATATGCTGCCGTCACCGAATTGCAGACTAGAAGGCCGGCCGCAAGGACGCTGCTGAGTTTGGAGTAGAAACGATACATAGGAATGCACCTCATGGAAGCTTGGCGCTGGTTGTGCATCGAGACCACTCCTTGCCGCCGACGAAGGAACGAAAATGGATCTCTTTGGCGTTCGCTTTGACGTCGATTTCGGTTCGATCGTTACGGTTGGCCTGGGGTCGATCGTCATCGGACAGATCGACGTAGCAGGCTTCCGCGCGTGCAACGATTTTGCCGCTGTCTGGATCAATGATGCGCGCCTCGCATAGGTCAGGCTCTATGGAAGAGCCGGCGTTGTTTGCGCCAGTCTCGCATTTGCGGGTCGAGGCGATCGAGACGATGAAGGTATGCGATCCGACTTTGATGGGCTTCGACAGGATATCGAGTGGCGGTATCTGCCCGGCCGGAATGGTTCTGTGCAGCTCGTCACGCCAATAGGCGGCATTCGAGGCGATGATATCGGACCATGCGGTCTGTATGGCCGGCTGCGCGTCTGTGGTCGTAAGCGACTGGTAGCCTAGAGGCTCCCATGCGTGTGCGGAGATGGCAGACATGGGGATAATCGCGAGGGCGGTAAGCGTGGACATGGTAAACCTCCTGACACCGCCGTGGCCGCCGCCAGGAGCCCCGGTCAAGGCCGCGCATCGCGCGTCGTGAGGGAAGCCTTGATCCGCTGGCGATGGCCGGTGGCAGGCTGGTGTACTGACTAAGGTCAGGATTTCCATGTCGATCATGGTTGTGCTCCTTCCGAGTATCGAGGTTGCCGGAAACACGCCGGCATCGCGACTTCCCCTAGGGTTGCGGGACAGGGACCCGGAATTGGCATTCCGGGGCGATTTCACCTTGGAATACGATGCCGGCGCGAATGCTTTTGGCCTGAACATCATATGCACCCATCGCACCATTCCGAGCGAGGTCGGGGCGCACGTTGTTTGGTTGCGCGCCATATTCGATGAAACAGCCGGAGCCAGCGTCAGCGACCGTTGATCGGCCGTTCTGGTAGATCGCCAAGCGCATGGGACATCGTTTCAGCGTGGCATTGCCGACAGGATCGGTGCGGATCGGCGAGCAGCCGGTGAGCGTGTGCAGGACCGAGAGGACGACGGTTTTGGTCGGGCTGCGAATGACGATGTGACTCTCGGAAGCCGGCGCGTTGGCGACCGCAAAGCGCGTATCGCCTTTGGCCGCGTAGGCGTCGTTGTTCTTCTTCAGTCGGTCGGCCCATAGGGAGGCGTAGGGCACAGCTTCCGAGTTCGGGAGCTCGAGATCGGCGTAGGCGACGGCGCGCCAGGCGTTCGGATCATGCGTGCGCGACTGAGCCGAAGCGTCGGGCGCCAATGTAAGGGCAGCCGCGACTGCGATAAATGTCAGGCGTCCATGCATTCCTTGCCTCGCTTTTATGCCCTATGATTAAATCAATGTTGTGATGATTGTCGAGCGTGATATTTGGATGCGACAAGAAGCCCGGCTATCGGGGCTGGATGAATTGCGAGGCCTGGCGATCGGGCTGGTGGTGCTGTCGCATGTCGGGCCGGTCTTCGGAGAAGGCGGGACGGCCGCGGCTCTGCTGTTTGCCCCGGCATGGAGCGTCGGGGTCGACCTGTTCTTTGTGATTTCCGGCCTGGTGGTGGAACGCTCATTGCGAAGCCTGCGCCTCGAGCGGGGAGCGCTCGAGGCGGCCTTCGCCTTCTATGTCAGGCGTGCTATGCGGATCGTGCCGCTGGCCTGGTGCGTCGGCGCCATCCTCTCGATCGGGTTGATCCTGCCGGGAAGCGGCGTTGAGCCTGCAGACGCGAAGGCGGCATTCGCCTTCATCTCGAATGCGCATTGGGCGGCCTGTTTCGGGGGCGCCAAAGGATGCGGGAACGCCTTTGCGTTTGGGCCATTCTGGTCGATCGCCGCCGAAATGCAATTTTATCTACTGGCTCCGCTCCTGGTGTTCTTGCTACCGCCGCGGGCGCTCGTCGCGCTAGCCGGACTCGTTCTCGTGGTCGGGGCGTTCACGCTGCGGCCATGGGGCGGGACGCTTTGGACGTTCCGCATCGATGCAATCGCGGTCGGGCTGGCGATCGGAGCAACCATGGGCACAAGCGCATGGCCATGGCTGGCGGAAAACCTGCTGGCGATCGGCAACATGGAAACGGCGTTCTGGATGACGGTCGGGGCCTTCATGCTGGCGATCTTGCCGCCGGCGACACATGGCGTGGCGACTGCCGCATTGGCGCTGACGTGCGGGTGGATCGTGACAAGGGCGACCTTGCGGAATGGTTCTGTGAACTGGCCAGGGCGGATTCTGCGCCGCCTGGGAGACATTTCGTATGCGCTCTATCTGATCCATCTGCCGGTGCTGGCGCTGTTCAACTGGTCCCTTGGCCAATTCCTGGGCGCTCCGGCGACGGCAACGTTCTCGATCGCGATTGCGATCGGGCTGTCTCATGTACTGACAGCGGCGATCGGAGATCCGCTGCGCCAGCTTGGCCGCCAATGGTCAAATCGAACAGTCCGGGAGGTGTCGCCGTGACGGAAGAAAATCGTCAGTGGTCGCTTGGTGGTGAAGACGTCAATCAAATTCCGCGAGGAGCGAGGGCGCTGGCGGAGCAGCTATTGACCGAGACCGACGGCGATGCCGTGGCAGCGCTCGTCGCGGCATGCTGCGTCATTGGAGCCATGCGCTCGGCGGTATCGAGGGGTATGGTGCGCAACGGATCGCCGTCAGGGATCAATATCGCGCAAGTGCTGGACGTGTTCGTACGAAACGAGCCCCCAGCAGAAGAGCAGAGCCTAACCGATAGATGACCTCGACCGTGAAGTAGCGGCGATGTTGGGAGGCTGTGCGGCCTGCCGCTCGCTCCCCCAGAATGCTGAACGCACGATACCAGCAGAATCTTCGTGGGCGACCGTCAGCAATGCCGAGCACTGACGCTGATTTCGCCAGGAAAGAGATTGAACTAGAGCCTTGCGAAACGCTTGGTCGAACGACAGATCGATCTCGCATAGCGAATGCCTTTGAAATAGTCGCTCGCCTGGCCTGTTCTTCCTAAAAGAAAAGTGCGGGAAGCATGATTTTGGCCGGTGAGCGATGCGGCCTCCGTGCTGAAGGTCGCCATGACTGCTGGCGCGACCACACGCAATACGCTCGAAGTCGCCGAAGAGTCGCCATCTTCGAACTGGGATCTGCACGAAAGAGACGTGGTGGAAGCGTACCTCTCATACGCCGCGGACAATCTTGGCGACGCTGGCGCCTTGCCGTTGGTTTGGCCGTCGGCTTCTGTGCGCGTCTGGCCAGCCGACACGCGGCAGTGTGACGGCCGCCGCTTAGTAGCGGCTGCCAAACCAGCCCTTGCTCTTGGGTGGCGAGGGTTCCTGATAAGCCCACGGGACGGATTTGTAGGACGGCCTCGGGTCTTGGACGCGCCAAGCCTTCTGCCAGTAGTAGAAATTGAGGGGTACTCGGGCGAGCACGCGACCATCGGCAGACAGGAGGTCGGAAGCGCAGGCGACGACGGGGCCGTCGTAGTGTTGCACGCGGCCGGTATAGCCGTTGAGCGCTCCGGGCCGGCACGCAAAGACACGAACGCCTGCAGCGATCGTGTCCGGGGCTTCCGCAGGGACGGAGATCGTCTTGATGCCTTCCTCGGTGATGAGCGTGCGCACAGGCACGGAACTCCAATGCGAGCGGCGCAAGGCGTTATTCGCCTGAGCTTCGGTCGGGTAGCCGGTTCGCTGGGTAATGACCGGCGGGAAGCGGCCCCAGTCGGGCGCATATTCTTGCTGGCTGCGACTGACGCGATCCGGTTTCCAATAGGAGTCCGTAACCGAAACGGGGCCGGCCGAATGTGAAGCATCCGGCACTCGCTCGGCGCAACCGGCGAGCAAGGCCGCGGATGCGACGAGGTGGAGGATGTGACGAAAAGAACTCATGTCGTGCTCGGAGGTCATGGGTTTGCAGGTGAGGATTTCCGGCGGAGCCAAGGCATCTGGAAGGTGCTGGCCCAAATGCGGTGCACGAAGCAAAAGTTGATTGCTGGTTCCCATGGGTCACTCCTCTTCAGATTCATTGAGTCAGTAAACTATCTTGCAAATCGCTGTGCAAGTGTCTCTGACTCATATCCCACGAGGGGAGGAGGGTGCTCTATCCGGATCCGCGCCCGATGGGCCGGATAGGGCCTCGGTGTCGAGTTGACGCGGGGCCGTCAAGCAATCGATACTCTGAATGCGCGCTATTGCCGCGGCGGTCGCAGCGGCATCCGCTGAACGAACTCAGCGGCTTCGTGGGCGGCCTTGCCTGATGTCGCTGCGAGCCTGTCGAAGCCGCTGTTCGAGCGCCAAATAGCGAGCCGTAATCGAGTTCAGCTTTGTGAAAAACTGCCTGCTCTGCGCAGGATTGCCCGGCGCAGGCGGAGGGAAGAAGGCAAAAAGAGCTTCCCGGTCAGCGTCTAATTGTTCTAGCTCCGAGCAGAGACGGCAAATCTCGTGGTCGTCCGTTGCGGAACGCTGATGTGATGCACGGCGGTTGGCACGTGTGGAGTTAGTTTGCCGAGCCACATCGTTTGACGAAGGTACAATCGTATCCAAGGCGTTTCCTCCACGCCGGGTTGTGGTCATCCAATCTGGAATAATGCGGGTTGCAACCTATGTATACTGGCGGTTTTGCCTGTCACTTTTGACAGGTCGTGAGACGCTGGAATCCAGCGAGGAGCAACCTAGTCAGATAGCCGCGCGACTGGCTTGGAGAGGCACGTCGATAGCAAGAAGGTAAGCTGAATATGGCGCAATTTGACTCAAATGTTCACGACATGACGGAGGGTATTCGCGCAGTTGCCTCTCCTGCCGACGCAGCGGACCTTCTGAACACAATTGTCGAGAGTTACGGCCTTGAGACGGCGGCCTTTCTTACCGTCAGGCCGGTTTACGAGGAACCGAGTAAGCCGTTCTGTTTGACCACCTATTCGCCTGAGTGGGTGAAACGCTACATCGAGAAGGATTTTTTCGACATCGATCCCGTGCTTCGCTACGGGCTGCGTGCTGTGACATTGGTTGATTGGAAGGAGATCGACCTATCGGACAAGGCCGTGCGCACGTTCTTTGGTGAAGCGAGGCAACATGGTGTCGGGAAGCATGGCGTCACGTTCCCGGTTAGGGGTGTCGACGGCGACCGCGGCATTCTGAGCGTGACGAGCAACGAGAACGCAGCGGCGTGGCAGGCGTTCCTCAAATCCGAGGTTCGCGACCTCCAGCATCTCGCCGGCGAATTTCACAATGCTATCGGTCGAATCCAAGGAAGGCGACTCCATCGGACGGTCTGCTCCGATAGAGAGATCGAGTGCCTGAGATGGTACGCTAGGGGAGAGAAGGTCAAACGGACCGCAGAGATACTGTCGCTATCCCCTCGCACGGTCCGATTTCATCTTGATCTGGCACGGGCCAAGCTGGGTGCCAAAAGCTTGGCCCATGCGGTTGCGATCGCGGCCGAGCGCGGCCTTTTCTTTCAAAGACTGTTCTGATCGGTAGCCAAGCGCTTCGCGGAGGCCGCCGGCAAAACTCGTTCCGTTTCGTGTAGCTGGGAATGATAGAATGACTGGATCATGGGAAAGAAGGGAGACGTCGCTCTGGACAACCTGATCAGGAAGGCACCGCAGGGGTAGAATGCTGGCCAAACCAAGTGTCCTATTCGCAAACCACACGGTACCGCTTGCCGGGCTCGCTGATATTCTTGCAGACAAGCGGCTTGTGTGGCTCGGAAGAGGAGAGCGGAGGGCTTGCGGCCGGCGATGCCCGTCTGTTTGATGTCTTGAGACTTGCCGTACGGCGCGGTTTGAGCCGTTCCGGCTCCTGTGGCGCAACCGGAAACACGCTGGTTTCGATCTGTTGCCGCCGCAGGCGTAGCGGCTCTTTGTCAAAGAATCGCCTGGCATCAAGCGATCTCGGAATAATCACCGTACCATCATCGCTGTGCGCGCAGCCGCTCCCCAACAGTAAGGCCAGCCCCAGGAAAAAAGGCAGTATCCGTCCAAACATAAGCATTATCCTTGGCGGGCATACCCCGGCTTGCGGGTCGCCGACAACCGGCGCAATGGACACGAAGAAAGGGCGGCATCGATGCCGCCCTTTCCGCATCTGAAGGCTGAATGGGTTGGATTAGAAATCCATGCCGCCCATACCACCCATGCCGCCGCCGCCCATGCCGCCAGGCATGCCGCCGGCGCCAGAGTCCTTCTTCGGAGCCTCCGCGATCATGGCTTCGGTCGTGACCAGCAGGCCGGCGACCGAGGCCGCGTCCTGGAGAGCGGTGCGCACAACCTTCATCGGATCGACGATACCCATGGCGATCATGTCGCCGTATTCACCGGTCTGGGCGTTGTAGCCGAAGGTCGCGTCCTTGTTCTCGAGGATCCTGCCGGCAACGATCGAGGCTTCAGCTCCGGCGTTGGCCGCGATCTGACGGGCCGGAGCCTGCAGCGCGCGGCGCACGATGGCGATGCCAGCGGTCTGGTCGGAGTTGGCGCCGACCGCCTTGATGCTCAGCGAAGCGCGCAGCAGGGCGACGCCGCCGCCGGCAACGATGCCTTCTTCGACGGCCGCGCGGGTCGCGTTGAGGGCGTCATCGACGCGGTCCTTCTTTTCCTTGACTTCGATCTCGGTCGCACCGCCGACGCGGATCACCGCAACGCCGCCAGCGAGCTTCGCGAGACGTTCCTGCAGCTTCTCCTTGTCGTAGTCCGAGGTGGTCTCCTCGATCTGCTGCTTGATCTGGGCGACGCGGCCCTGGATCTCGGCCTTCTTGCCGGCGCCGTCGACGATGGTGGTGTTCTCCTTGGAGATCGACACCTTCTTGGCGCGGCCGAGCATGTTGAGGCCGACATTCTCGAGCTTGATGCCGAGGTCTTCGGAAATGACCTGGCCACCGGTCAGGATGGCGATGTCTTCCAGCATGGCCTTGCGGCGATCACCGAAGCCCGGCGCCTTGACGGCGGCGATCTTCAGGCCGCCACGCAGCTTGTTGACGACCAGCGTGGCCAGGGCCTCGCCTTCGACGTCTTCCGAGATGATGACCAGCGGCTTCGAGGTCTGCACGACAGCCTCGAGGATCGGCAGCATGGCCTGCAGGTTGGAGAGCTTCTTCTCGTGCAGCAGGATGTAGACGTCTTCCAGATCGGCGACCATCTTGTCGGCGTTGGTGACGAAGTAGGGGCTGAGGTAGCCGCGGTCGAACTGCATGCCTTCGACGACTTCGAGTTCGGTCTCGGCGGTCTTGGCTTCCTCGACGGTGATGACGCCCTCGTTGCCGACCTTCTTCATCGCTTCCGCGATCATCTTGCCGACCGACTCGTCGCCATTGCCGGCGATGGTGCCGACCTGGGCGACTTCCTCGGAGGTCTTGATCTTCTTGGCGTTCTTGGTGAGGTGGGCAACGACTTCGGTGACGGCCAGATCGATGCCGCGCTTGAGGTCCATCGGGTTCATGCCGGCGGCAACCGCCTTGTGGCCTTCCTGGACGATCGACTGCGCCAGAACGGTCGCGGTCGTGGTGCCGTCGCCGGCGATGTCGTTGGTCTTCGAAGCAACTTCGCGGACCATCTGCGCGCCCATGTTCTCGAACTTGTCCGCAAGCTCGATTTCCTTGGCGACGGTGACGCCGTCCTTGGTGATGCGCGGGGCGCCGAACGACTTGTCGATGACGACGTTGCGGCCCTTGGGGCCGAGCGTGACCTTCACCGCGTCGGCGAGGATGTTGACACCGCGCAGCATGCGCTCGCGGGCATCACGGGAGAATTTTACGTCTTTGGCAGCCATTTTTCAGCTCCTGGCAGGGGCTTGGGGTAAGCCCGAAATTCAGTTGACGGTGAGGCCGATATTCAGCCGATGATGCCCATGATGTCGGATTCCTTCATGATCAGAAGGTCTTCGCCATTGAGCTTGACTTCGGTGCCCGACCACTTGCCGAACAGGATGCGGTCGCCTTTCTTGACGTCCAGCGGAACCAGCTTGCCGGCTTCGTCGCGGGCGCCGGAACCGACGGCGATGATCTCGCCTTCCTGCGGCTTTTCCTTCGCCGTATCCGGGATGATGATGCCGCCAGCGGTTTTGGATTCGGATTCGACCCGACGAACGACCACGCGGTCATGAAGCGGGCGGAACTTCGACTTTGCCATTTTTACTTCCTCGATGAGAATGGTGTGAACAGTTCCTCGATCCGGCGAAGCCGGACAAACCAGTACTGCCCGGCGATGCCGGACCAACTTGGCACTCACCTATGGCGAGTGCTAACAACGCGGGGGATAGGCTCCTGGCATAGGAGAGTCAAGACGCTCGTGAGGCGATTGCAGACAGCCGGTACGATGATTTGGCCGGCTGTCCTATCGCCGAGGCGACCGCAGCGCCAGCAGCGGCCGTCGTTCGGCGGGCCCGTAGCTGTCGGTCAGCTCGAGACCGAAATCACCGAAAGGTCTTGGCGTCCCAGATCGGTCGAAAAACGGCGTTTCTGCGAAGCAGCAAACCGAGCCAGCCGGTGGCTTGGCAGCCCCATGACTGAAATGGGGTGCGGGCGGAACACACTACTCAGCCGCCCGGATCGATGATGCGAAAACAGGCCTAATATTCCGTAAACAGGAAGGCTGGCGGCGCACCGATTGCAATTGCGCTGACGTAGGGTAAGCTTGGCCCGTCCTGGATCGTCAATCCCATTGCAGATTCGGGCACTCCCGATCTTGCCGCCTTCGGGCGGCCCTTTTGTTTCAATGACAGGGAGCCGTCGGCAGCAGACTGCTGGCGACGGCCGACGTTGAGTGTCAGCCTGTAGGCGCTGTGCGAGTTCGTTCTGGCTCGCCAGTATCAGACGCGGGCAACGACATCGGCGCAGGGATCCGCGTTTTTTTGACATCGGGAATGTCGCCGTCAATTGCGGGAGGTCGAGGAAGGGCTGTCGGTGCTTGAGGCCCGTGGTGATTGCGCCGACGTCGTGATTGCCTGCAGCGTCAGCGCAACTGAGTGCTATGGCGAAGGGACCGGCATCCGCGTCACGGTTCCTTCGTCCAACTGCTGGCAATGGATCGCGAACATCTCAGGACAAGATTTCCAACAAGTCCGCCTCAAGCGGCGTCCAGTCGTTCTGTGCCAGCGCGCCACGGCGCTCGAGCGCCGATAAGACGTCGGCAAACCGCTGCTCCAGCGGTGCCGCCGGGGACCACCCGTAGGCATTCATAAACCGGCTCGGGTCGACCGCGCAGTCGATATCGCGGAAAGGAAACCAGGTTCTTGGCCGTCGCTCGCCAGCCGCCGAGCCGACGCAATGCATCTTGACCTCTCGGCCCGCGACGCTCGCCAGAAGTACGGTCAGCCCGGCCGATGTCACCAACTCAGGATCGGCGAGATTGTAGGCAGCGAAAATCGGCCCGAGCGCATCCTTGGTCCCGGACAACCAGGTCGTGATGGCCGCGCCGAGATCGTCTTCATGCAGAAACTGATAAACCGCGCTGCCGGAACCGGGCACCAGAACCGGGCGCCCATGCCGGATGCGTCGGAAAAACCAGCTTTCGCGATCGAGATCGTTGTTGGGGCCGAATATGTAAGGTGGGCGAAATGTCGCGCAAACGGGAAAGCGCGCCTCGCGATAGACCTCTTCAACCTCGACCTTGCCGCGCCCGTACTCGGCCCAGGCTGACCCGCCACCGGCCAGGTCGATTTCCCGCGCCGGGGTCGCCGCCCCATCGGAATAAACTGCGGCGCTCGAGATGACTGCCGCCCGCGTGACCCGCCCGGCCAAAGCCGTCACCATGATGCGAGCCTGCTCGCCGGTATAAGCGTTGGTGTCGATGACACAGTCGAACTCCCGGTCGAGTAAGGCGCTCGTGACGGCTTTGGCGTCGTTGCGGTCGGCGATCAGCTGTTCGACTCCGATGAGCGGGCGAGTACCCCGATTGAGCACGCTCACCGCGTGCCCTTCGGCGACCAAGGCACGCACCACCGCGTGTCCGACGAATCCGGATCCCCCAATAACCAGCGTTCTCATGCCTCGTTGCTCCAGGCTCGTAATATCAATCCCCCTTCAGTGTCCGGCGGGTCGGCAGCGTTTCTTAGATCAGGATTGTCGGACACCGGCCGTTCCTGCGCCTGGCTTGGAGTTTGACGCGCCAAATCTCTTCTGTTGGTCGGAACCGCGGGGAAGCCGGGAGACGTAGCGCATTGATGCGGAGGATTTATGAACGGCCATCATGTATCGTGGTGATTGGTGAGCCGGCTTGCGGCGTAGCCTTTCAGAGACGCCGAACCGGGCCCGGATAGCGCGCCACGAGATCGTCGACCGTGATCAGCGTGATGCCTTCCACGATGGACTGAGCGATCAGGATACGATCGAACGGATCTTTATGGATCGGCGGAAGTCCATCGACCGCGACTGCATGCTCGCTGGTGATCGGCAGTTCATGATAGCCATTGTCGAACAATCCTCGCCGCAGCAGGCGCGGATCGACCGTAAAATCCGAACGGCCGAGACCTCGTTTGATGGCGACTTCCCAAAGGCTGGCAGCACTGAACAGCAGCTCGTTGTCTGGGTTCTCAATCTCGGCTATCGCCTCCAGCGGGAGCCGATCCGGTTCACCTGCCGCCCACAACAGAAGATGTGTGTCCAGCAACAGCTTCATGCGTCACCGTCGAACAGCTTTTCGATTTCCTCGCTGCCCATGCGGTCGAAGTCTTCGGGAACCGAGAATGCACCGGCCATAAACCCGATCCGCCGTATCGCGCCAGCGTCGGGCTGATCGATCGGGACAACCTTGACAAGGGGCCTGCCGGATTTGGCAATGATAAAAGGCTCGCCTTTGGCCGCCTTGTCGACCAGACGAGAGAGATGGGTTTTCGCTTCGTGGATGTTAACCGTCTGCATGTGGTTCACCATTTAACCTTAGTCCGATGAACTTAGTTTATCTTACCCTCTTCTACAAGGGTTTGCTGCAAGCCCGCCGGCGGGACCTTCAGCCGGACCTAGTCGGTGGCGCGGGGCCAGATAGTACAGCAGACAGCGCTGGGGTACTCCAGCGCCTCGCGTGTCGTAAGAGACGGTCGTAGCCCGGAATGAGATCAACGCCTGGAGAAAAATGGCGTCGAATGATCCCGCCTGCGGGTGGGCCCCGTCGGCCGCTCAATCGAAATGTTGGTGCGCGGTGGAAGTTCGCCGGCGTGCAATTCGAGGAGCCGCTGGTCCAAGTCCTTGTCCGCCGCGGTAAGGCGATGGTTGAGGCGCAGATAGTCCATCCAGGTCGGCGTGCGGAATGTTTCTGTCCAAAGCGATGGATCCTGAAGATCGCGCTGCAGGGTCCAATGCCGAGCGCCGACGCGGCTTTGTACTCGGCGCCGTTCTCGCATCTGGTCCAGGAAAGCCTCGACATTTCTCTCAGGTATTGAATACTCGATCTTGACGACGATCGGGCCGCTTCTCGACGTCAAGTCGACGGCGACCTCCGGCGCTTTGAATACCAAAGGATCCTGTTCTTGCTCTTTCCATTGACGGATGGGCAACAGGAACCCGGTGGCGGCGACCAGCAAGAGAGCTCCAGCGGAGCCCTCCAGGGACAGTGTCGGGGAATAATTCTCGGCCACCGTACCCCAAAGCCAACTGCCGGCCGCGATGCCTCCGTACGTCAAGGCATAATAGATCGAGAGAGTGCGACCAACGACCCACCTTGGGCTGGCCAATTGGACGCTCACGCCAAGCCCGGTCCAGGTGATGACCCAGCCGGCGCCGCCGAGTGCCAGCGCAATGGCCGCCACCGCCAGCGAAGGCGTGAGTGCAAGGGAAAGACAACACGCCGCGCAGGCAATGCTCGCGAGCGTTATAAGACGTTCCTGGGACATCATCCGCCTGAAGTAGCTGTTGCAGATGCCGGCCAGAAAAGCGCCGGCTCCGAAGCCGGCCATCAGGATCCCGTAGACGATCGGTCCCCCGCCCAGCTGATCGCGAGCGACCAGAGGCAGCAGCGCGAGTATCGAAATGCTCGTCAAGCCAAACAGGGTTCCGCGCGCAGTCGCCGCCTTGATTTCCGACGACATCGCCGTGAAGCGCACCCCGTCATGGATCGCCGTTGCCATCGACTCGCGCGGCAGCGGTGAAGAGCGAACATTCCACTTGCAGCGCCATATGGCGCAAAGTGGCGACAGATAGCTGAGCGTGGTGAGAGCGAAGGCCGTCACCGGTCCAAAGGAGGCGACGACAATGCCGCCGAGCGCCGGGCCTACGCTTCGCACAGTATTGAAGCCGACCGAGATGAGCGTGACGGCAGCTGGAACGTCGCGCCTGTCGACGATGTCGCCAACCGACGCCTGCCAGGCGGGATCATTGAAAGCGGCGCCGCATCCAATCAAAAAGCTGAAGCCAAGTATGGTCCATGGATCGACAAGGCCTAGCGCGACAAGACCAGTCAGCACGGCAGATGCCACCGCCATCAGGCACCGACCTGCGAACATGACCCTGCGACGGCTGAAATTGTCGGCGATGGCGCCGGCGAAGACCGATAAGATAAACGCCGGCAGCGTTGATGAAGCCTGCACCAGCGCGACCATCAGATCGGAAGTCGAGATTGTGGCCATCAGCCAGCTGATGGCCACGGACTGCATCAGCCATCCGAAGCTGGAAACCTGTGTGGCAAGCCAGATCGAACGAAAGGTCGGGTTTTCGAGCGGCGCAAACGTCGCCGACGAAACTGGATACGCATCTGCGCGCGCCACACTGCTCATTGGCCGAGCCTTCCTTCCGTGTACAGGTCGCGTAGAGGTTTCTCCCAGCGCACATGTCCACGGAGGAATGGCAGGATCAGGGCATTTAACTTAAGGAGCAAGTTTTTGCCGCTGTGGCCGAAACGAATACTTCTTTCTGGAAGAATGAACCGCGAATCGCGGCGAGAGCAGGGGGCGCGTCCAACGGCGAGTGGAAGCGGACGGATGAACAAATGCTACTGCCGGATGCCACGACCTCCCGGGGCGAATGCGTTACGCATGAATCTCGCTGAGGCTTTCGTTGCGTTCGCGCCCGGGCCTCACTAAAAGCGGAAAACTTCGCCGACTGTTGATATGCCATAAGGAGCGCTCCATGACAGAAGAAGCCGACAACAACACCGATGCCCTTATCGAGCTCACCGCCGACGTTGTCTCTGCCTATGTCTCCAACAATCCGGTTCCAGTAGGCGAACTTCCTGCCCTGATCGGCCAGGTGCATGCGGCACTGAAGGGAGCGGTCGCCGGCTCCGCACCGGACAAGCCGGAAGTTCTCAATCCAGCAGTACCCGTCAGGAAATCGGTCACGCCGGACTACATTATCTGCCTGGATGACGGGAAGAAGTTCAAGTCGCTGAAGCGGCATCTGTCGACCCACTACGGTCTGACGCCGGACGAATACCGTGTCAAATGGGGCTTGCCTTCTGACTATCCGATGGTCGCGCCAAACTACGCCGCGGCGCGCTCGGCACTGGCCAAGAGCATGGGCCTCGGCCGTAAACCCAAGGAGCCGGAAGCGTCCGCGCCTGCGAAGCGGACCCGCACGAACGGCACAGCCTGATTGATAGCCGACGGTCGTCCTGGCGAACCGCACCTGCCCAAACTCAACCCCGACGAAAAAAGGCGGGGCTCTCGCCACCTTTCTTGCAAGCAGTCTTTTCCAACTGGAATTCCCGAAGGGATTTTAGCAGTCCACTGCGCCTTCGGGTCGAACCGTGTTCGGCGCGCGCTTGTTTGAGCGGCTGTCAGTGTTCGCCGCGACGTTCCGGTTCGCGGCGGATAGTCAGCCTGCTTTGCTGAGGTTGCCGGCCGACGACTTGCCGGTGCGCCGGTCCTGCTCAACTTCATAATTGATCTTCTGACCATCGGCGAGGGTCGAAAGACCGGCACGCTCGACAGCGGAAATGTGGACGAACACGTCCTGACCGCCGCCATCGGGCTGGATGAAGCCGAAGCCCTTGGTGCTGTTGAACCACTTCACGGTTCCAGTCGCCATCTATCTTATTCCTTCATAACAACTGCAGAATGGCCTGGCCAAAGCCAGGCCGGTTTACAATGCGCCTGGAGATAACGCAGCAAAATCGCCAAATCGCAAGGCCTTTGACCACCTGGCCGAAGAAGAAACAGGGTTCGGACTCTCTGAGGGCAGACAAGACCTACCTTGTCCCTGGTCTACGCACTGGGACGGCCCGGCGCCGGCTCGACAAGAGCTGGTGTGCCGACCAGGTCGTCGACGTGGGTCACGGTCGACGAGGCCGCGGCCTTGCCACCCGATCCGGCCACGAGTGGACCTCGGGCGCTTGATGACCGTCGCGACTGTTTCGGTGTCCGGCCGGCAGATGAGCACATCGCACCGTCGAGTTCCGGCTCTGGACGTTGCCGATAGAGGCGCGCCGCTTCGGCAAGTCCGCGCGATGCATGGAAGTGACCTTCAAGCAGCGATCGACCACCATTCCAGATCAAGCCGGCTCCTGCCGGAAACGCGCTTTGCACGACAGGACCCTGACCGGCAAAATGACAGGTAAAAAACATGGGATGCTCCCCGAAATCGAGGAGCGCTCCCGCATTGATTGGATCATCTAGAAAACTAGGCGGCCTCGAGGCCCTTCAGCGCCTTCGCGAAGGCGTCCTTGACCGGCTTGGAAACGTCGGCCGCCGTCCTGGCGGTGAGCGCCTGGATGTCCTTGACTTGCTCGACACCCATTTCAAGGCGCTTGCGCAGAAAGATCCTGTGCAACTCAAAAACTTCGGACAGCGACTTCACACGGGCCAGCGCCTCAAGGTGCGAGAAGTCAGCTTCGGCGTTCGCGCGCAATGCCGCGATCATCTTCAGCGACAACTCGTTGCCGGCCGACTTCGCGGTTTCGGCGCTCGACTCGAGCGCCTTCTGGGTCTCTTCAGCGCCTGATTTGAATTTTTGAAGCACCTCGTTCGTTTGCTCCATGCCCTTGTCTGCGACGGCGCGAAGTTGATCGGTAGCCTTGCCGGGATCGAATGCCGAAAATTCGGTGGCTTCGGTTGCGTTGGACTTGTCAGTGGGTTTGGACATTTCTTGAACCTCCGCTTGAAGATGGTTTCCCGCCCGCGACAGCACATTGGGGCTGATGTGTGACAGTGGTATGTGCACTGCAACAATCTGGTGCGGACGTGTGGGCCAGTTCGCGCCCGCGACGGGGTTCGCGGCCATCTCGATCGAGGGGTGTGGCTGTTGACTACGGGATCCAAGGAGCTTTTCAAATCCTTGCCGCAAAAGTGCCCATAGAATCGGCACGAATTCTTTGCCAGTTGATGGACCAAATGCGCGGACGGCGGCTCGGACGAAGAGCGGCGAAGCTTCCGCTATCGTCCAGAGCTCTCCGATAGTTTGCCCATGCATTCCTCGAGCTTCTCCAGGCGAAGCTTCGCCCTGCGAAGTTCATGTCCGGCTTCGAAACGTCGATGGCGTCCCAAAGGTGCGGTCGTCATGAGGTCGAGCTCCAGTTCGGCAATGCGCGCGCGCACCTGTCGAGCGTCGTCCTGGCGCAACGCTCTAATCAATCCACGTCCACGCATTAGTCTTCCCTGCAGCACCCCAAAAGCCATGCTGGTCTATCCTCGGAGACCCTAATTTCCGGCAAGCTGAAACGCTCTAAATTTAACTTCGGCTACTTTAGCGATGATAAGGCGCCTGGCATGAGGCGGACAGGCGAAGGTGGCGCCGGCCAGGAGCGCAGCTGCGAGGTCGCAGCGGCTGCGGGACGGCGGCTGGGATGTGGATAATTAGGCCTGGCCTATTGCGGATTACGCCAGCCGGCGCGCACCCTGGCTACCATGGTGGCGGAGCATGTTGAATTGGCGTTGTTTGAGCAGTCGCTCGGCAATCGCGAGGGCCTGCATCAACCGTTCGGTGATCGTGTGGCTGACGCTGCGGAGAAAACAGCAGGATCGGTTCTATTCGACGTACGTGTCGACGGCGATATCTGCGTTCAGCGGATGGCTGGGATTGGATATGGCGAAACCGGCACAGCGATAATCGTAATGGAGAAGAGCGGACAGCTTAGATGCGCCTCGATCAACGGAGACACAGCCCTTCTGGTGGCAGAATTGGCTGCCTGGGATGCGTCGCCGCTAAGTGAGCAGGCGAGGGGTGACCACCGCGGAACGGCCATCATCCTGCTCGCGAGGCTTCGTGGCTCGGGTCACTTCGCCCCGTTCCCAGCCGGCTGAGCGCTGCTTCTTACGGGAGGGCACATTCGCGTCGGTACGGCAGCTCTCGGCAAAACAAAAAGGCCCCCGACGACGTCGCGGGCCTTTCCGTTCTGATCGGCAGGGGTTCGATCAGAAGTTGCGCTGGAAACGGACGATGCCGCCAACGCTATCCTTCTCGTCGGCCTTGGTGAAGTTGCCGAACGGAGTGCCATCGTCGAAGTGACCGAAATGGTCCCAGTCGACTTCGGTCGTGATCGTGAAGCCCGGAACGATGGTATGCGCAACGTTCGCAGCCAGAGCGTAGTTCTTGTCGTCGTCAGCCCAGGCCTGGAGATTGAACGCGGTCTTGGCATTGAACTTGTAGGTGCCGCCGTTCCCCCGAGATCTGCGCCAGCCACTCTCGACCGTGGTGATCACCTCGATCGGATGCTTCGTCACAGGACTGTTCCAGGCACCAGGACTTGCGGCTTCCAGCCTACCTCAGTAAGCGGCCGTAAAATGCCGTCAGCGTGCGAGACGGATCATTGCTGCCAGGTGCCTCGTCTGGCCATTCATGTGTTTTGCTCCTGACCAATCGCCTTCGCGGCAATGCCAAAAATGTCGTCTATCCCCACAGGTTTGCCGATCAAATAGCCTTGAGCTTCATCGCATCCGACGCGGCGCAGGTAGTCGAGCTGCTCGGGAGTTTCCACGCCTTCGGCCGTTACCTCAATTCGAAGCTCATGCGCCAACTGAACCAATGATCTTACAATCGCGGCGCAGTCCGCATCCGTGAGTATATCCTGGACAAAAGACCGGTCGATCTTGAGCCGCGAAAGAGGCAATTTACGAAGATATGTCAGGGATGAAAAGCCAGTGCCAAAATCGTCAAGAGCAACTGTGACGGACAGAAAACTCAACGATTGTAGTAATGAAACAGCGTCTTCAAAATCCGAAATTAGCACCGATTCCGTGATCTCGACCTCAAGTCGCTTTGGTTCTAAACCAGTCTCCGACAAGACCATTGCTATTCCATCCAACAACGACTTGTTCTTAAGCTGGACTGCCGACAGATTGACGGAGACCCGTAGGTCACGCGGCCATTGCGCCGCTGCCAGGCAAGCCGCGCTGATAGCCCAATGCCCGATGGCGTGAATCAATCCGGTTTCTTCAGCGATTGATATGAATTCCGACGGAGGGATCGCGCCTAGAGTCGGATGCTGCCAGCGCAGAAGCGCTTCAAAACCTCGAATGCGATCGCTCCCGAGGTCGAGAAACGGTTGAAATGCGAGCGAAAGCTGGTCGTTGGCGAGCGCGGTTGCCAGATCTCGTTCAAGGGCATGGCGCCTTGCGGCAGCTTCATCGTCGCTCGCGCAGAAAAACTGGATGGAGCCCGCCCCTAGCGTCTTAGCCCTGTGCAGCGCCGTGTCGACGCACCGCAGGAGATGGGTGGCATCCAACCCGTCAGTGGGCGCCAAAGCGATACCGGCAGAGGCCTTGCAATATATTTCGCGCCCCTCGATCAAGAACGGGGCGCGCATGGCATCTATGATCTGTTCGGCTAAGAACCTGATTTGATCTGGCCTGATATCGCGCGCAGCGATTATTGCAAATTCGCCACCCTCCAATCTGGCGATGCCATCGCTCTCCCGTGTCGATTTGCGAAGTCGCGCAGCGACTTCGACCAAAACGGCATCCGCCATTGCCCGGCCAAAGCGATCGTTCACCTCGTCAAAATTGCTAAGATCGAACAAAAGCAGCGAAAAGTGCTGGTCAAACTGCTTTGCGTCCACCAACGCGTTCTCCAGCCGCTCGTTGAAGCTGAACCGGTTTGGCAAACTCGTCAGAACATCCCTGCGAATGGCATTTTCGCTTTCCGCTTGCAGAATGAAGCGTTGGGTAAATTCGAACGCGTGAGCAAGCACTGCACGAAACAGCGTGATGGCATAGCTCACCATCAGGATTGCGACGGGCAGATTGACGGCGTCTTCCACCCACACAATCGCGACCGCCGAACCGACGAAGATCGGTAGCGTATACGCGATGGCCACAATAGGGATCGTGTAGAAGGAAGCGGCACCGCCTGCGATCATCCCCGCGCTCAGGCAGGTAATGACGACCTGCGCCGCGCTTGTTGCCCCGCCGAAGAACAGAACCGGAAGTGCGCCCCACCAAGTGCCGAACAGGAAGGCGTTGCGCACCAGGTTTTGCGTTGTGCGGCGAGACACCGACCTTGGTTTGACTGTCTGAAACGATGATCTTGATCTTAGCCCTACGAAACCAGCCGCGACGATGATGACACTCGCCCAGAGGATGGCTTTCGTTTGGTCGGGCGAGCCCCAAACCGCCATAACAAAAGTGGCCGCATTGAGTATGTTCGCAACCATGCCAAGAAGCGTGTTGCGAAGCACGATACTGACCTGCTCAGCCCTGATGCGGCCGGCAAGTGGCTCGATCGTCGAGGGCCCGCCAAAAGCCCGCAGATCTCCCGCCAGAAGGTCACCGAGCCTTGCGGTAAACAGACGCTGCATCCCCTTTCACTCCCCCGGTAGAGTAGTCAGCTGCGTGTTGGTCGGTCCCCTAGCACTGAACAATTCGGAAAAAGTAAATTTCAACTGCAAATCCTTTATGTTTCGATTGTCCCACTCGGCCGTCTCCGAGATACTCGGCAATGAAGATCAGGTTTGTTCCTCGGATACGGCTAGGTGGGACTGACCCAAGCCACGCCAGCGAACGAGTATCGCAATAATCCTGCCGAGACATTTGTTGCTTTCAACGGCAACCACTTCGCCGACTGTCTTTCAAGCATCCGGAGTGTTTCATGACGGAAGAAGCCGACAACAACATCGACGTCCTCATCGAGCTCGCCGCCCGACACTGCCCTGATCGGCCAAGTCCACGCAGCACTCAAAGGCACCGTCGGCGCCAGCGTTTCAGCAGAAGAAGCGGAGGCTCTCAAGCCTGCGGTATCGATCAGGAAGTCGGTGACACCGGGCTACATTATCTGCCTTGAAAACGGGAAGAAATTCAAATCGCTGAAGCGTCCCTGAGGACATGGATCTGATGAATTCTATGGTCACGGCCTACGGGGCTCTGGTGTTAGGCATTGTCTCGGAAGTTGTCGGTTCATCGCTCTTGCCGCGCACGCAACAGTTCACGAAGGCGGGGCCAACCGCAGCTGCCATTGCGAGCGTCATCGTCGCGCTGTTCTTCCTCTCCCATGCCCTCAAGGAGATTCCCCTTGGCGTGACCTACGCGATCTGGTGCGGCGTCGGGATGGGTCGGGATGGTCCTAACGGCATTGGTGAGCGTCCTCGTTTATCGGGCGCCGCTTGATGTCTCGGCTGTCGGTGGGACCCTACTCATCATCCCCGGCGTTGTAGTGATCAACGTTTTCTCGAAGAGTGTTGCGCACTGATCTCTAAAGGGGAATTCGCAATGGTTCGCCGGCATGTTGGTTTAACATAATGGATAGTAGGCGAGACTAAACTATTGGTATCGTTGTATAATTCGAGTTCCATAACAGATATTATGCAACTTTACGTTGTAGCAGCTAAGTTAAAATGTCCGGATCTGGCAAAGTAGGAATGTCGCTCCTGCCTTGCCAATCTCCCCGCGTTCGAGAGCGTGGGAGATTGCAGATTGGGACTGGTTCTGATGAGCGAACGCGAGCTGCGGCGTATCGAGGTTCTGTCGAAGGTTATTGAGCAGCGAATGACAGGCGTTGCAGCGGCAAACCTGCTCGACGTTTCAGTTCGTCAGGTCCAGCGGCTGTTGAAGACGTTCCAAGCGGATGGCGCTGCGGCTCTCCGGCACAAGGCGCGTGGCCGGCGTTCCAACAATCGCATTGTCGATGGTGTTCGCGACTTCGTGCTTCAGCTGATCCGCGAACACTACATCGACTTCGGTCCAACGCTTGCCCGCGAGAAGCTGATCGAACGCCATCAGCTCGCGGTCAGCAAGGAAACGCTGCGCAAGTGGATGACGGAGGCTGGAATCTGGACGTCGCGCCGTGAACGCAAGCAGCGGCTGCATCAGCCGCGCGGGCGACGAGACTGCTTGGGCGAGATGGTGCAGATCGACGGCTCGCATCACTGGTGGTTCGAGAACCGTGGGCCCAAATGCGCCCTGCTCGTCTTCATCGACGATGCGACCGGCAAGCTGCTTCATCTGCGCTTTGCCGGCTCCGAGAACACGTTCGACTACTTTCACGCGGCAAAGGCGTATCTGCGGGAATGGGGCAAGCCGCTTGCGTTTTACAGCGACAAGCATGGCATTTTCCGAGCGACCCATGGTTCCGAGAAGGATAGAAGCAGCGGCCTGACACAGTTCGGCCGGGCTCTTTATGAACTCAACATCGATATCATCTGTGCCAACACCCCACAGGCCAAGGGTCGCGTCGAGCGCGCCAACCAAACGCTCCAGGACCGGCTTGTGAAGGAACTGCGCCTGCGCGACATCAGCACGATCGAAGCGGCCAATGCCTATGCGCCCGAGTTCATGGCGGACTTCAACGCACGCTTCGGCAAGGAACCCCGCAATCCGAAGGATATGCACCGCCCCCTCGCCGATCATGAGAATCTGGACGGCGCCATGTGCCGCAAGGAGGTTCGCACGCTGTCTCAGGCTTTGACGCTGCGCTACGACAAGGTGCTGTTCATTCTCGATCCGACCGATACCGCGAAGCGGCTTGCCCGCAAAAAGGTCGTCGTCTGCGACTATCCCGACGGTCGCCTCGAGGTCATGCACGACGGCATCGCCCTACCCTACAGAACCTTCGACAAGCTGCGTTCGGTTCATAGATCAGAGATTGTCGAGAACAAGCGACTTGATGCTGCCCTGGACCTGGTCGCCCAGATGCAGGCTGGCCGGGAGCTTCATCGCAGCCAGCGCGGGCCGCGGCGCACCGGACAGACGAACCACATGTTCGGCATTCCCGACGGCAGCCAGAGCAATGGCTATGTGAAGCGTGGCCGCAAGCCCGGCCGGAAGGCGGATTTCACAAAGGACCCCGCGGTCGTCGTGCGGCGTGAGCAGGCGTTTGACAGAATGCCCGCAGCCAAGGTCGAGAGCCAGGCCGTCAAAGTCGATCTGACACTCACAGAGAGCGATAGGCATCGTATTGCGGATGTCCTCGCAGTGCTGGACGAGTTTCCAATCAACCGGGAGACTCAACCGACAACGGACGCCGGCTTTTAGCTCGAAGAGGGCCACGCGGCTCTCAAAGCTAAAGCCGACGGAGATCTACTGGATCGCCCCCGATCGGGCTGCGCAACCCCGACCAGCTGCCGCCCGATCGGGCGCTGGCGCCGCAGCCGGCAGCACCGGATTGCGACATTTCTACTTTGCTGGCTGCGCGACAATCGAACTTGGTTGCAACATACGTTGAGTAATGGTGCACCATACAAGTTATGATATGGGCTGTGAGGTGACGTCCATGGGCAACTCACGCAGGGTTCGTTTGACGGAACGTGCTCTTCCACATATATTCTGGCCACATGGTCATTTTGGAGACGCCGATGAAAAACATCACCGTAGTGGAGGCGAAATCGCGCTTCTCGGCTTTGCTGGCGGAAGTCGAAGCTGGCGAAGAAATTGCCGTCACCAGGCATGGCAAGGTGATCGCGCGCCTTGTTCCCGATCATCCCCGCGTGGCAGCCGACGCCTTTCGCGATTTCTGGGCCGATGCCGATGAAATTGATCTGATCGCGCCAGAGGATGAGCCGGCTGAAGATGTAATCGCGTTGGACGATTAGATCGTGTCGTCGCTCTACCTTCTCGACACGAATATTCTGATCGCTGCCCTGAAAGGCCGACCCGAGGTACGAAGACGGCTGGAATCCGAACAACTGAGCGCCATGCGGCTCTCCGCTATCGTGCTCGGCGAATTGCAATTCGGGGCGGAGAAAAGCGCTTATGGCGACCGCAACCGCGCTCGCCTGGCCGCTCTGGCTCAACGGCTCCCGTTAGTCGGGGTCGAGCACGACACAACGCGGCATTATGCAAAGATTCGAGCATTTCTGGAGCGTCAAGGAACGCCAATTGGGGCCAACGATACATGGATTGCCGCGCAAGCGTTGGCGATCGGCGCCACGCTGGTCACAGACAATGAGCGCGAGTTTCGCCGCGTGCCTGGACTGGCATTTGAAAACTGGTTGGAACATGCGCAACCATGACCTTGTCTACCCGAGAAAACCCGACTGCAGATTCTGAGATCGGGCTTCCGCTCGAGTGACGGTTCGGCCCCAATCACCTGCCAAGCCAATATCCGCCGGATCGGGAACCGCCGCCTCGAAGATCTCAAGATAGCTCTTATGTCTGGGGTTGTTGTGGAGGCGCCCTTGCGGACCTTCCCGCCGATAACTTCCTTTAGCTTCTCGGCCGTTGGCTAAGCGCCGTCCAAGTCTGCTGCTTTTTGACGAAACGCTTGGCGATGATCCGGGTGCCCGTTGAATGGCCGGGGGCCCGGAAAACTGTGTACGCCACCGCCGGAAACATCCGTGCCATCGGGAGCGGAAAAGCTTTCCCTTGGAGGGAGTGTCAGAGACCTTAAGCTGCTGCAGCTGAAGCAAACCTTTTGGAAGCGTGTTGCTTTGGCTGGACGCACACATTGTCAATGAGCCGAACGTCACCCAGCCATGCGGCTACGAGGATGCGTGCCGATCTGTCCGCGGCGTCGAGCGGCGAGAGGTCATCGTCGGCCCGCAATTCAAGATACTCGACTTCTTTGTAGCCCGCCGCCAGGATCGCCTTGTGCGCCTCGGCGAGTACGTCGTCGGCTGTCGCCCCTGTCGCCAGCCGCTCGGCCGACGCGAACAGGATTTCCGCGAGGCTCGGCGCCGCCTGTCGCTGTCCGGACGAGAGACGAAGGTTGCGCGATGACATTGCCAGACCGTCGGCTTCGCGCACCGTCGGGCAAGCGACGATCTCGATCGGGATATCGAGATCGCGCGTCAGCCGGCGCACGACGTGCAACTGCTGGAAGTCCTTCTCTCCGAAGAAGGCCAGATCGGCGCCCGTCTGCAGAAAGAGCTTGGCTACGACAGTTGCCACGCCGTCGAAATGGCCGGGACGGTACGCACCGCACAACCCATCGCTCACCCCGCTCACCGAAACCGTGGTGGCGAAACCTTCCGGATACATTTCAGAGGCATCGGGTGCGTAGAGCATATGGGCACCCAGCGGTGCGAGCTTGGCAGCATCCTCGTGCTCCGTTCGTGGATAGGCGGCAAGGTCAGCCTCATTGTTGAACTGTCTCGGGTTGATGAAGAGTGTCACGATCACCCGATCCACGCGCTCTAGCGCCGCTCGCACCAGGCTGAGATGGCCTTCATGCAGCGCGCCCATCGTCGGCACGACGGCAACCTTGAGGCCTTCGCGACGCCAAGCTGAAACAATGCTGCGCAATTCCGCGACGGTCCGGACGATCGGTATGCTCACGCTGCCTCTCCTCCTTTGACGGTCTTTGGCGCATCGCCGAAGACATGCTCAGCCGCTGGAAAATGGCGCTCGCGTACATCATGTGCATAAGCCGCGACCGCCGCCTCGGCAATTTGTCCGAGTTCTGCGTAACGCTTGACGAATTTCGGGCGGAAGTCGCCGAACAGGCCAAGCATGTCGTCGACCACCAGGATCTGCCCGTCGCACGCCGGCGAGGCCCCGATTCCGATCGTCGGGACGGTCACCTCTTCGGTGATCCGCCGGGCGAGCGGCTCAGGCACCTTTTCCAGAACGACCGAAAAAGCACCGGCCTTCGCCACTGCCTGGGCATCGCTCCGGATGCGCTCACCGTCCTCGCCCCTGCCCTGCACACGATAGCCGCCGAAGGTATTGACCGCCTGCGGTGTCAGGCCGACATGGGCCATGACCGGTACGCCACGCGCGGCGAGGAAATGGATCGTCTCCGCCATTGCCTCGCCACCCTCGATCTTGACAGCCGCACAACCTGTCTCGGCCATCACGCGGGCTGCGTTTCGGAAAGCCTGCTCGGGGCCTTCCTCATAGGAGCCGAACGGCATGTCGACGACCATGAGCGCACGCTTGAGGCCACGCCGCACCGCCTTGCCGTGCAGGATCATCATGTCGAGCGTCACGCCGAGAGTCGAAGGCAGGCCGTGGAGCACCATGCCGACGCTGTCGCCCACCAGCACAACATCGCAGTGCGGATCGATGAAGCGGGCGACCGGGGTCGTGTACGCTGTCAGGCAGACGAGCGGAGCCTGGCCTTTCCGCAAGCGAATGTCCGGCGGCGTGATCGCCTTGGTCTCAGCAGATATGCTCAAGCGAAGCCCCTTCCCTAGCGTTACCCATCGCCGGTGTCGCCTTTGGCATATTTTTGTGCAGCTGCGAAGAGCAAAACGGCTACGTCTCGGGATGGGGGCCGAAAGGCATGCCCACCGAGCGTCGATGCAGTTCCTGCCCCCCGCGGCACCCTTGCCAGGCGCATTCATTCAGCTCCACCGCGACGATCAAGTTGGATGATCGCCCCACACTATGGCGATACTTTCGCCGACAACCGCAGTTCCGATCAGGTTAGCCATCAACGTGATATGGGCGGAAGCGTTGCTACTAACCGCGGTGCAGGACGAGCATCGCAATAGTCTTGCCTGGGCTTTATTGCGTTCCGCGGCAACCGCCACTATGTAGCGACACTTCGCCGACTGTCTTTCAAGCATCCGGAGTGTTTCATGACGGAAGAAGCCGAAAACAACATCGACGTCCTCATCGAGCTCACCGCCGATGTAGTCTCAGCCTATGTCTCCAACAATCCGGTCCCGGTAGGTGATCTCCCTGCCCTGATCGGCCAGGTGCACGCAGCACTCAAAGGCACTGCCGGCGCCAGCGTTTCCGCAGAAGAAGCGGAGGCTCTCAAGCCTGCGGTATCGATCAGGAAGTCGGTGACACCGGACTACATCATCTGCCTTGAGGACGGGAAGAAATTCAAATCGCTGAAGCGCCATCTGTCGACCCATTATGGGCTGACGCCAGACGACTATCGCGCCAAATGGGGTCTGTCCGCGGATTATCCCATGGTCGCTCCGAATTACGCCGCAACGCGTTCGGCGTTGGCCAAGACGATGGGGCTCGGCCGCAAACCGAAAGAGCCGGAAACGCCAGCGCCGACGAAGCGGACCGGCAAGAAGGTCGCAGCTTGATTTCAGAAATCGAGGTTTTTCTGGAGCGCGCAAGCTGCCATCGGCGCAATCTGCATCTGGCCGGAATGTGAAAAGGCGGGGTCCAGCCCCGCCTTCCCTTTCAAACAGCTTTGGCTTCCCAGCCTGGATGCACCGTGTCCATCGGCTGTTGCCAGGACGCTGGAGAAAATTCAGCCAGCTTTGCTGAGGCTGCCGGCAGAGGACTTGCCAGTGCGGCGGTCCTGTTCGATTTCATAATTGATCTTCTGACCATCGGCGAGGGTCGAGAGCCCCGCTCGTTCAACGGCGGAAATGTGAACGAAAACATCCTGACCGCCATTGTCAGGCTGGATAAATCCAAATCCCTTACTGCTGTTGAACCACTTCACGGTTCCAGTCGCCATATGCGTGTTCCTTTGTAACAATTGCAACGTGGGCAGGCCGTCTGGCCAGTCCCAATTCATAACCGAACTTTTGAGTTGGGCGCAGCAAAAAAACGAATAAATTGCAAGGGCCGGTCGATCGGCGGCCGGCAGCTCGCTCACTGCAATGCCCCTATTGTCAGCAAGCACGTCCTGCGCTTCCGCTCTCGCGCATGGCCCTGAACGACCCCGCGACCTGAAGCCCGGGTGGTCTCACGGATCCGAAGAATTGCCGAGCCAGGCCTAGCGCGATCGGGCCGATGTTGCGAATGTCGCACCGACGGCCACCAGTCCACCAAAAAGACCATCAGCACCACCAGGCCGCGGCGTGTTTTTCCATCGGGCTCTCTCCCAGGCGGGGCCTGGTTACGGTATCACGACTCGCAACTTGGCTGCTTCATGATCGAACGAAACGCGGTTCCGCCCACGTTGTTTCGCTTCAAAAAGGCATCGTGCGGCAGTGCGCAGTACATCCTGAGTGTCTGCACCATGCGGGATTTCCGCACCCCCGATGCTGACGGTCACCTTCACGCCGTCCTGTTGCCCTTTCACCCCAGGAATCCGCTCGATATGACGGCGGATCTTCTCCGCAAGGGTACTTGCCTGCTCTTTGCGGACGTGGCGTAGCAAGACCCCAAACTCTCCCCCGCCAAGGCGACCGATCCCGTCTCCTGGGCGCGTTATATAGACGAGCGCCTTCGCAATCCGAACCAGAGCTTCGTCACCCTTGGCATGTCCGTGCTTGTCGTTGATTGAAGAGAAGTGATCAGGATCGATGAGGAGAAGGGTATCGCATTCCCCTTCATCGCGGCTTCTATCCATCCTTGCGATGAATTCACCGCGACTAAGAAGTCCTGTCATCGGGTCATGACTGGTGACGAAGGTGAGCCTGTTGTGCGTCTCTTTCAGGGCTGCATGAGACTTCTCCAACTTGTCACATGTTTCCTGGATCGTTTCCGCCTGGGTGAAGATGTAGGCACTGACCGGCATCCCGATGAGGATGGGAATGAAGGTGCATTCCACCCAGCTCAGCCAGTCGATCGGCATCTGCAGCGCAAGCCGAGCCGTAAAAGACAAACCGAAGGTTGCGACGACTGCAATTATCGTCACGACTATTGACTTGCCCAGAATACGCTTGCGACGCGGTGTCATGCGGTTCCTTTAGATACTGGCGCTGAACAAGCTCTTACGAAGTCCATTAAGATTATTTCGGACGCGAAGGGCAAGGAAGCAACTGTCGCCGTTCAAGGTTGAGGCAGCAAGCTAGGTACCGACGGAGCGGCTAATTTTAGCGACGGTTAAAATTCGAGTTTTTCGAATCTGCCGGCGTTAGTTTTCGGATGCTACCCAGCCTGCACATAGGGTGAGCGTGGAATATGCGTGGTCCAGGTTGGATTAGAGATATACGGCAGGCTGAGGTTCAGCACATGCGAGAACGAATAGCTTGGCTTGAATGCGAACTGATTTCTGCGGCCGCGTCCAAAGGCAAATCCAGGTTGCAAAACGTTGGTCACGAGCTTCGTTCGCAGAAGGTTCGACTGGCACGCCTCGAACAATGCATAGCGTGGATGCCGAAGCGGCTCTAGTGTCGCGCCCACATGCGACGGGTAGATCCGAAGATCGCCGTTGTGGCGGGACCCCGGCTCGCGGTCCGATTGTTCACACGCCGCAGCGCGCTCAATAGGGCCAACGCACTGGGCTCAATTTAGGAAACGCTCTACGGCTCCGATGCGATACCCGAAACGGACGGCGCAAACAGGGCAAGAGCTATACGACGAATGATCTCCTGGGCCAATGGCTGTGGACCAAGCCGCTGGCGAACGGATCGTGACGCGGAAAGCCGACCGCCGGCCTTTCCCGTGGCAGGGTCCACGGGTTTCAGCGACGCACGACTTTTCGTGAGTGGTCCTATGCAAAAGCCACACGTGCCAGTAGATGTCCACCCGGCCGGACAGGCCGAAAGCCTTGAAGGAACCGACATTGCCGCTGCTCCCGCGCTTGATCCCCCATCTCAAATCTCCTGACCTGTTTGCCAAGCTTGACTGTCTCCCGGCCCTTGGCACGCCAGTTAGTGAGCGCACATTTGTGGTCCTCAACCCATCGACCGGCGAATTGCTGGCAGAGCTTCCCGACATGGGCGTCGAGGAAACACGCGCTGCGATTGACAAAGCGTACATGGCGCAGCCTGGATGGGCGGCGCTGACGGCTCGAGAGCGCAGCGACATCCTCTGGCGCTGGCATCAACTGATCGTCGACCACACCGACGACCTCGGCGCGATTCTGACCGCCGAGATGGGCAAGCCACTGGCTGAAGCCAAGTCTGAGATATCGCATGCGGCGGCGTACCTGCAATGGTATGCCGAAGAGGCTAATCGCATCTATGGCGATACGATCTCCGCCCCGTCGACGGACCGCCGCATGCTGGTGATCAAGCAGCCGATCGGCGTCGTCGGCACGATCACGCCCTGGAATTTCCCTGCTTCCATGGTGGCGCGCAAAATCTCCCCGGCTCTGGCCGCCGGCTGCACGATCGTGCTCAAGCCTGCCGAACAGACGCCGCTCGTGGCGGGCGCAATGTTCGCCCTCGCCCATCAGGCTGGCTTTCCCGCAGGCGTCGTCAATCTGGTCTACGCTTCCGAAGGCGACGCGGTCGGCCGTGAACTCTGCGGCAACCCTAAGGTCCGCAAGATCAGCTTCACTGGTTCGACCGAGGTCGGGCGGCTGCTGATGCGCCAATGCTCGGACCAGATCAAGAAGGTCAGCCTCGAGCTAGGAGGGAACGCGCCTTTCATCGTCTTCGACGATGCCGATGTCGATGCCGCGGTCGACGGTGCGATCCAGGCGAAATTCCGCAATGCCGGCCAGACCTGTGTTTCGGCAAATCGCCTTTATGTCCAATCTGGCGTTCACGATGAATTCGTCGACAAATTCGTGCAGCGGGTTCGCCAACTTCAGGTTGGTGACGGTTTCGATCCCGCGGTTGCCATCGGGCCACTGATTGATCAGCATGCTCTGGCCAAGATCGAATCCCATATCGCCGACGCCGTCGAAAAAGGCGGTATTGTTCGATGCGGCGGCAATCGTATCGGCACGAGGGGCACGTTTTTTCAACCAACGGTCCTCACCGGTATTTCCAGCGAGATGACAGTCGCGCAAGAAGAAACATTCGGACCGTTGGCTGCAATCATCAACTTCGACGACGCCGAACAGGTCGTTCACGAGGCCAATGACACGATCTACGGCCTCGCCGCCTACTTTTATGCCTCCAACCTGAAGCGTGTCTGGCGCGTGGCCGAGGCCCTGGAATATGGGATGGTGGGTATCAACACCGGGCGCATGTCCTCCGAAGCCGCGCCCTTTGGCGGCGTGAAGCAGTCAGGCATAGGGCGCGAGGGTTCCCGCCATGGGCTCGAGGACTATCTTGAGATGAAGTACCTCTGCATGGGCGGCATCTGAAGCAATTGACTCAGGCCACGATTTTGTTCGCGCTTTCCTCGCTCAAGTTGTGACGAGAGTGCAAACATCAACGCTGGCGGTATGAGGATTGAGGCTCGGATGGCGGTCGGGCATCAGCCCCCCACTTGCCCGTGTGTGTCGCCACTGACGCCATCTGCCTGCGAGCTCACTGCGCTTTCGCGTGTAGCTCTCGACATAGCCAGCCGTCCAAGGGAAACGACGGACACTTCGCTTCAATCTTGCCAGCCGTCCCTCAAGGCCACTGTTCCGACGGGGGAACAAGCCGGCCCGCCGGGCAGATAAACGGAACCCCGCGTCCGGCGGTTTGAACAGTGTGCCGCCCACTGGATCCGCTCGTTGACGCGCCGCCGAGCAGGTGATCGGCGGCGTATATGCGGTGGCAAACAGCATGGTCCGCGATGGCGGTCCGCTTTTCAATTTCGCTTTCGCCCGATCTCCCCGTCCGCGCCTCAGGGAATGGGTGGATAGCGCTGACGACACGCCGGCACGTCTGGCGTTTTACGCCGGTCCTGTTTCGATGCTCTGGCAGATCATCGGACCGAGCGCCTCAGCTATTCGTTGATCTCGACGCACAGGGCCAATACACCTTTCTCGTTTCTTGCGGGTCCGCAGAAGGCTTTGGCCATTCCTGCCCTGGTCTCCCGCGCGTGGGCCCCGATCCACGAGGTTTCCATCCGCGTTTGATCAACCCGCCGACTCCAGCGTGTCCGAAGGCGCTTGACAAAGCGGCGCCGGCCCGTTCAACTTGATGCATTCACCAGGGGGGTCCCGACAAGGGGCTGAGATACTGCTGGCTTTCGCGGCGCAGTGACCCGTTGAACCTGATCCAGTTCATACTGGCGTAGGGACGGTGCAAGCGCTTTGCGGGAGTCTATGCCCGAAGACCTGTCTCGAGCAGGTCGGCCGAAGCGTCTTTTCATCCTTCCGGCACAGAACTGGGTCTCCAATGCAATGAGCAAAGGAGCCTCAAATGAATGCCTTGACCCCAGCGGTTTCAACGGGACCGCTGCCTGCCTCACGAAAAATCCACAAATCCGGCGTCCTCCATCCACAGATCAGGGTGCCGATGCGCGAAATCTCCGTCCATCCGACGGCGGGCGAACCACCCGTGACGGTCTACGATCCATCTGGCCCATACACCGATCAGACGGTCGAAACGAGCATCGACAAAGGCCTGGCGCGGCTTCGGCACGAATGGATTGCAGCGCGAGGCGATGTCGAAGCTTATGACGGCCGCCATGTCAGGCCGGAAGACAACGGCTTCGCCGTGGGCGAGCGTCTGACGCCGGAATTCCCCGTTCGCAACCGCCCGTTCAAGGGCAAGGCCGGCAAGGCGGTGACCCAGCTTGCCTATGCCCGCGCCGGCATCATCACGCCCGAAATGGAGTTCGTCGCCATCCGCGAGAACCTCGGCCGCGAGATCCTGCACGGCAAGCTGCACCGCGACGGCGAAGCCTTCGGCGCGGAGCTTCCGGATTTCGTCACGCCGGAATTCGTGCGCGACGAGGTGGCGCGCGGGCGCGCGATCATCCCCGCCAACATCAATCATCCCGAGAGCGAGCCGATGATCATCGGCCGCAATTTCCTGGTGAAGATCAATGCCAATATCGGCAATTCCGCCGTCACCTCCTCGATGGCCGAGGAAGTCGAAAAGATGGTGTGGGCGATCCGCTGGGGCGCCGACACGGTGATGGACCTGTCGACCGGTCGCAACATCCACAACATCAGGGAATGGATCGTGCGCAATTCACCGGTGCCGATCGGCACCGTGCCGCTCTATCAGGCGCTCGAAAAGGTCGGAGGCATCGCCGAGGATCTGACTTGGGAAGTCTATCGCGACACGCTGATCGAGCAGGCCGAACAGGGTGTCGACTATTTCACCATCCATGCCGGCGTCAGGCTGCATTACATCCCGCTCACGGTGGAGCGGGTTACCGGCATCGTCAGCCGAGGCGGCTCGATCATGGCGAAGTGGTGCCTGCATCATCACAGGGAGAGCTTCCTCTACGAGCATTTCGAGGAGATCTGCGACATCTGCCGCGCCTATGACGTCTCGTTCTCGCTCGGCGACGGCCTTCGCCCCGGCTCGATCGCCGATGCCAACGACGCCGCGCAATTCGCCGAACTGGAAACGCTTGGCGAACTGACGAAGATCGCCTGGGCCAAGGACTGCCAGGTGATGATCGAAGGGCCTGGCCACGTCCCCATGCACAAGATCAAGCAGAACATGGACAAGCAGCTCGCTGTCTGTGGCGAGGCGCCGTTCTATACGCTGGGGCCGCTGACGACGGACATAGCGCCGGGCTACGACCATATCACATCAGGCATCGGCGCCGCCATGATCGGCTGGTTCGGCACCGCCATGCTTTGCTATGTGACGCCGAAGGAACATCTCGGCCTGCCGGACCGCAACGACGTCAAGATTGGCGTGATCACCTACAAGATAGCCGCGCATGCAGCGGATCTTGCCAAGGGCCATCCGGCGGCGAAAGTCAGGGATGATGCCCTTTCCCGCGCGCGCTTCGAGTTCCGTTGGGAAGATCAGTTCAACCTGTCGCTCGACCCCGAAACGGCGCGCTCGTTCCATGACGAGACCTTGCCGAAGGAGGCGCACAAACTGGCGCATTTCTGCTCCATGTGCGGGCCGAAATTCTGCTCGATGCGCATCTCCCACGACATCCGTGCCGAAGCGCAGAAGGAAGGGATGGCGGCAATGGCGGAAAAATATCGCGATGGCGGCAATCTCTACATGCCGGTGAGCGACACTGCGCCCAAAGGACCAGGGCCGTCATGAGGGTGCTGGTCAAAGGGGCCGGCGTCGCCGGCCTCACGGCGGCCTTCGAGTTGGCCAGACACGGCGCGGCGGTCACTGTCGCCGAAATCGGGACTGGTCTCGGCAGCAACGCATCGTGGTTTGCCGGCGGCATGCTGGCGCCATGGTGCGAGCGCGAGAGCGCCGAGCAGCCGGTGCTCGACCTCGGACGCGGCGCCGCCGACTGGTGGGAGACAGTGCTGCCCGGTCAGGTAACGCGGGCCGGAACGCTGGTTGTGGCGGCACCGCGTGACGCCGGCGAACTGGACCGCTTCGCCGGCCGCACCTCGGGCCATCGCTGGGTCGATGAGGCGGAAATCGCGCGGCTCGAACCTGACCTCGCCGGGCGTTTCCGGCGCGGGCTGTTCTTCCCCGGCGAGGCGCATCTCGACCCGCGCCGGGCGATGGCGGCACTTCACGGCAAGCTTGTCGCGATGGGTGTCGATTTCAGCTTCGCCACGGACGCGCGGCAGCTCCCCGGATTCGATCAAGAGATCGACTGCACCGGAATTGCAGCGGACGATGAAAGGTTGCGCGGCGTGCGCGGCGAGATGATGATCCTGCACACGCCTGATATCGCGCTGTCGCGCCCCGTGCGGCTCCTTCATCCGCGCTTTCCGCTCTACGCGGTGCCACGTGCCGATCACCGTTTCATGATTGGCGCGACGACGATCGAGAGCGACAGCGCTGGACCGGTCACGGTCCGTTCGATGATGGAGCTTCTGGGCGCGGCCTGCGCGCTCCATCCGGCCTTCGGCGAGGCCGGCATCGTCGAGACCGGCGTTGGTGTTCGCCCGGCCTTTTCAGACAACCTGCCGCGTGTCGAAGCGCGCGGAAATAGCGTCGCGATCAACGGGCTTTATCGCCATGGCTTTCTTCTCGCGCCCGCCATGGCGTGCCTTGCAGCCGAGCTGGTCTTCAAACACGACAAACCAAGGGAGCTTGGTCATGAAACTGACCGTCAACGGCGAAGCGCTTGAGAGCGCCGCCACCACGCTTGCGACGCTGCTTGCCACGCTCGACTATGAGGGCGACTGGCTCGCAACTGCCGTCAACAGCGACCTCGTGCACAAAGCCAGGCGGGTGGAGTTTCAGTTGAGCGACGGCGACCGGATCGAAATCCTCTCGCCGATGCAAGGAGGCTAGCCATGTTCGAGCTTCTCGGAACGACGCTTCCCTCCCGCCTGCTTCTCGGCACGGCTCAATATCCTTCGCCGTCCGTCCTTTCAAACGCGGTCAAGGCGTCGGGCACCTCGGTGGTGACCGTCTCGTTGCGCCGCGAGATGGCGGGCGGCAGGGCCGGCGAAAAATTCTGGTCGCTGATCCGCTCGCTCGGCACGAGCATCCTGCCCAACACTGCCGGCTGCCACTCCGTCAAGGAAGCGGTCACCACCGCAAAGATGGCGCGCGAAGTCTTCGGTACGAGCTGGATCAAGCTCGAAGTGATCGGCAACCACGACACGCTGCAGCCGGATGTGTTCGGCCTGGTCGAAGCCGCCCGCATTCTGTGCGACGACGGTTTTGCGGTATTCCCCTACACCACCGACGATCTTGTTGTGGCCGAGCGGCTGCTGGAAGCGGGCTGCAAGGTCTTGATGCCCTGGTGCGCGCCGATCGGCTCGGCACTCGGGCCGGTCAACAGTACGGCGTTGCGCTCGATGCGCGGACATTTCCCGGATGTTCCATTGATCGTGGATGCGGGGCTCGGACGGCCGTCGCACGCGGCAACCGTCATGGAACTCGGCTTTGACGCCGTGCTCCTGAACACTGCGGTTGCCAAGGCGGCCGATCCGGTCGGCATGGCGCGCGCTTTCGGCAGGGCGGTCGATGCCGGCCGTGAGGCCTTCTGCTCGGGAATGCTCGAACCGCGCGATGTCGCTGTGCCATCGACGCCGACATTCGGCAGGGCGGTTTTTTCATGAAACTCGATCCCTTCTACCTGATCGTTGACAGTGCTGCCTGGGTCGAACGGCTGGTGCCGCTCGGCGTCAAGCTGGTGCAGTTGCGCATCAAGACCATGGACGAGGCCGGGTTGCGCTCCGAGATCCGCAAGGCAAAGGCTTTATGCGCCGCGCAGCGATGCCAGCTCATCGTCAACGACCACTGGCGCCTGGCAATCGAGGAAGGCTGCGACTTCGTCCATCTCGGCCAGGAGGATTTGCAGACCGCCGACCTTGAGCGGATACGAGCGGCCGGCATGAGGCTCGGGCTCAGCACCCATGATCATGCCGAACTGGAAACGGCCATGGCCGCCACGCCCGACTACATCGCGCTAGGTCCTATCTATCCTACCATCCTGAAGAAGATGAAATGGGCGCCGCAAGGGCTTGAGCGGATCGGCGCGTGGAGGCACCGGGTCGCGCCGATCCCGTTGGTCGCCATCGGCGGCCTCAATCCTGAGCGGCTCGACGGCGTCTTCGAAGCCGGCGCCGACAGCGCCGCGGTGGTCACCGACATCACATTGAATGCTGATCCCGAAGGGCGCACGCGAGAATGGATCAAAAAGACGGATCGATGGCGCTGGGGCGAGAACCGCATGTGCTTGTCGTCGGCGGCTCGGACTCCAGTGGCGGGGCTGGAATCGCGCGCGATATCGAGACGATCTCTGCCGTGGGCGTGCGCACCTGCCTTGCCGTCACGGCGCTGACGGTGCAGACGCACGAGGCCGTCAAGAAGCTCCATCATTCGCCACCAAGCCTGGTGGCCGACCAGATGCGCGCTGCGTTCCAGGCCAACAAGGTGGCTGCTATCAAGATCGGCATGCTCGCGACCGCCGAGATCATCGTTGCCGTAGCCGCAGTGCTCCGCGAAAATCCGCAGGTGCCGGCAATACTCGATCCGGTGCTCGCCTCCACATCGGGCCGGGCGCTCCTGGAAGCAGGCGCCATCGCTGCCATGAAGCGTGATCTGGTGCCGCTTTGCTGTCTGGTCACACCCAATCTCATCGAACTGGCGCTCCTTATCGGCGCGGAGCAAGCGGTCGATGAGGATGAAGCGGTCTGGCAAGGCCAGGAGCTCTTGGCCGCCGGCGCGCAGGCCATTCTGATCAAGGGCGGCCATGCAAAAGGACTTCGATCGACGGATATCCTGCTGCGCTGCGGTCAAGAACCCATTCGCTTCGATGCGCCGCGCCTTGCAGTATCGATGCGCGGGACAGGTTGCATGCTGGCCAGCGCGGTTGCGGCACATCTGGCGAATGCGAGCCCGCTCGAAGAAAGCGTGCGCAGAGGCAAGCTGTTCGTTTTCGAGAAGCTGGAGACCGACCTGACCAACTGAAAGACAAAACGAGGCCAAGCCGTCGCATCCTAGGTGCGAGGGCTTCTTGAGTCGCGGGAGCCGACTTGGGCGCTTCAGGGGCGGCGCGAAACTTCTTCGGCGCTTCGCGTTTTGCAAAATCACACGAAGCGGATCGGGAACCAAACCCAAACGCCGACCCCGGCCACAGCGCGCCCAGATCACAACACGTAAACGACGGCGGAATGTCGGGCCATAGATCACAATGCCGGCGAGCATCGAAATGGTCCTGCCGCGGCCGTATTCGCTTGCAGCGGCAAGACTATGTTGGGGACACGTCGCTCACCGTCTTTGAATTGTTCGGACACTGTGGTCACGAGTGCCGGCACGGCAATTGCCTGACGTCTTGCGCGCAGCTATCGGACGACAGATGCGCCGAAGCCCAGATGGCGGAATCGTTATCAGATCGGCGGTAGCTGCCTCTGGTTGACAAGGCCCATACGATTTCGCACTGCCCTTGTTCCGCCCCCAGGTTCGACGGTTTGGCCATCGAGTACCATGCCGACGCGCTCGTTGATGGGCGATCGGATCGCTTTTGTGTCACCGGCCACCTCGATCTTCCTTCCTCTGCGTTACCCCTCGCGGGTGTCGCGTTTGGCGCAAGCCTGTGCAGCTGCGAAACTAAAATCCACGAGCCGTAATGTTGACGCGCGGACAGATAAGAGTTCATTAAATCGATTGAGCTTGCGATACTGCAGCCGTACCAACAAAATCCGGGAACATGAACGCCAAGGCGAAAGATACCAGAAAAGGCCGCGCCGGACGCAAGGCCAGCGAGATCAAGGCGGATCTGATCGCTGTCGTGGTCGCCGTCACTGAAGGGGACCCTTGCATTCTCACCATCGGGCAGGCCAATGCACTTCCGTCGGGCCCGTTCGAGTTCGATCACCGCTCGCTGCAATCGGGCCTTCGGGCATGGGTCGAACAGCAAACCGGTCAGCCGCTGGGTTACATCGAGCAGCTCTACACTTTCGCCGACCGCGACAGAATCGCCGCCGAAGACCAGCAGCGTGTGATTTCGATCAGCTATCTCGCTCTCACCCGGAAAGAATATGCCATCGCCTCGGCCAAGCCGTGCTGGGGGAGCTGGTACGATTACTTCCCCTGGGAGGACCATCGCTCCGGCACGCCGCCGGTGGTGCTGGATGTTCTGCGCCCACGCCTGATTGAATGGGCGCAAGGCCTGCCAGAGGGCGAGGCGCGTCGCGAGCGCCGCCGGCGGGCAGCAGTCGCCTTCGGCTTCGACGATCGGGGCTGGAACGAGGAGCTGGTGCTCCAACGCTATGAGCTGCTCTATGAGTCGGAGCTGGTTGAAGAGGCGGCTCGCGGCGGACATGAGGGCGCCCTCGCCCCAATGCCGGGCAGATCGATGGTCGCCGATCATCGCAGGATCCTTGCAACCGGCATTGCGCGGCTGCGCTCCAAAATCAAATACAGGCCCGTCGTGTTCGAGCTGATGGCGCCGGTTTTCACGCTTCTACAACTGCAGCGAACCGTGGAGGCGCTCGCCGGCAGGCTCGTTAACAAGCCGAATTTCCGCCGCCTGATCGAGCAGCAGGAACTGGTCGAGGAAACCGGCGAGACCACCACCGAAACCGGCGGGAGGCCGGCGAAGCTTTATCGCTTCCGTCATGCCGTTCTCGATGAGACGGTTATAGCTGGGACAAAATTGCCGCAAACACGGGGTTGACTCCTTATAGTCGGCGTAGATATATCCCCCTTATAACCAGAATGACTATAATCGGAGGCGCCGATGACCCGGGCGTTACCTGCGGCCGCCTCCCTGTACGATCGCGTCAGCCGCGTAATTCCGTCGATCGAATGGCCGGCCTTCAGCGACGACATCGATGCCATCCTGGCGCTGAAGCGTGAGCGCAACGCGGTCATCCTGGCGCACAATTACCAGACGCCGGAGATATTCCATTGCGTTGCCGACATCGTCGGCGACAGCCTGGCGCTCGCTCGCAAGGCAATGACGGTCGAGGCGCAAGTCATCGTGCTCGCAGGCGTGCATTTCATGGCCGAGACGGCCAAGCTGCTCAATCCCGACAAGACAGTGCTCATTCCAGATCTCGGTGCCGGCTGCTCGCTGGCCGACTCGATCACGGCACAGGACGTGCGGTTGATGCGAGAGCGTTATCCGGGTGTTCCGGTTGTCACCTATGTAAATACGTCGGCCGCCGTGAAGGCTGAGTCCGACATCTGCTGCACTTCGGGGAACGCGCTGGCAGTGGTGAAGTCGCTCGGCGCGCCTCGCGTGATCATGCTGCCCGACGAATATCTGGCGAGAAACATCGCGGCGCAGACAAAAGTCGAGATCATCGCCTGGACGGGACGTTGCGAGGTGCATGAGCGCTTCACGGCGTCCGACATTCAGGAACTGCGCGAGGCCTATCCAGGCGTGACGGTGCTTGCTCACCCTGAATGTCCAC
Organism: Mesorhizobium sp. NZP2077; assembly: GCF_013170805.1. Classification (NCBI taxonomy): domain Bacteria; kingdom Pseudomonadati; phylum Pseudomonadota; class Alphaproteobacteria; order Hyphomicrobiales; family Phyllobacteriaceae; genus Mesorhizobium; species Mesorhizobium sp. NZP2077. The sequence goes on from NZ_CP051294.1 coordinate 151,148, forward strand.
CGGAGGTCGTTGCGGTGGCAGACTTCGCGGGCTCGACGGCGGCGATGTCGGACTACGTCGGCCAGCACAAGCCAGCGCGTGTGATGCTCATGACGGAGTGCTCGATGAGCGACAACATTGCCGTCGAACATCCCGAAATCGAGTTCGTACGCCCCTGCAACCTGTGCCCACACATGAAGCGTATCACGCTTCGTAACATCCGCAGCGCGCTCGAAGAAAACCGTCACATCGTCATGATCGATCCCGATGTTGCCGAGCGAGCCCGTTGGGCTGTCGAGCGCATGCTTTTCGTATGACACCGGATATCCATGACATTGGCGGGGCACCGATCATTATCGGCGCTGGCCTCGCCGGGCTCATGACGGCGATTCATATGGCACCACAGCCGGTCGTTCTTCTCTCCAGAGCCCCGCTCGGGACCGAAGCTTCGAGCACCCTCGCCCAAGGCGGCCTCGCAGCCAGCCTCGGCGAGGACGACGCCTCGGAACTCCACCTCGCCGATACGCTCGCTGCCGGCGACGGATATTGCGACGAACTAATGGCCAGGCGGGTGATTGAGGCTGCACCTCGAGCGATCGAGAACCTCATTCGTCTTGGCGTTGCTTTCGACCGCTCGACGGATGGGAAGTTGCGGCTCGGCCTGGAAGCGGCGCATTCGCGCCGCCGGATCGTGCACGCCGCCGGCGACGCCACCGGCCGTGAGTTGTTCCGCACGCTCCTCGCCGTAGCGCGGCGAACCCGTTCGATCACAATCCTGGAAGGGATGACGGCCCTTCGCCTGATCGTTGCAGAAGGCAGCATTGTGGGCCTGTTGGCTATCCTGCCCGGCGGCGCGTTCGCATTGCCTACGCGGCGTGTGGTGCTTGCGACCGGCGGCATCGGTGGCCTCTTTAGCGATACGACGAATCCGCTTGGCTCCTTCGGGCACGGGTTGGCGCTGGCCGCCTGCGCCGGCGCGGAGCTTGCCGATCTCGAATTCGTGCAGTTCCATCCGACCGCCCTCGACAGCCCACGCCGTCCAATGCCGCTTGTGAGCGAAGCCGTGCGCGGCGAAGGTGCGGTGCTCGTCGACGAACACGGTCAGCGCTTCCTTGCCGATACGCCCGGCGCCGAGCTCGCATCGCGTGACGTGGTCGCGCGGGCCATCTCCTGTCAGCTCACCGCGGGACATCGTGTCTATCTCGATGCCCGGCAATGCCTCGGCCCGAAATTCGCAAAACGCTTTCCAACGATCGACGCGGCTTGTAGGCACGCCGGTATCGATCCGGCCGTCGAGCCGATCCCGGTACGCCCGGCCGCGCACTATCACATGGGTGGCGTGGCCGTGGATGCCGAGGGCCGCAGCTCTGTTGCCGGCTTGTGGGCGTGCGGCGAGGTTGCATGTACCGGCCTGCACGGCGCCAACCGGCTGGCCAGCAACTCTCTGACCGAAGCCGTTGCGACCGCCGCGTGGGTAGCGGCAAGCGTCGGTGGCACTTGCGCCGGCTGGCAGTGGCCCAGGCTTCCCGCAATCGTTCCAGTACGACCGGACCCTTCACCTATGCGCCAACCCGTCTCGAATGCGCTTGGCATCGTCCGTAACGGCAAGTTGCTGCGCCACGCCGTGGCGGCTCTGCTGCCGATCGCCGTTGGTGAGACGGCGTCGGCCGACCCGGCACTGGTGGCGATGTTGATCGCGATTGCGGCGCTTCGGCGGGAGGAGAGCCGCGGCTCGCATTACCGATCCGATTTCCCCGGGCGCGATGCTGCCGCCCTCCCCTCGCGACTGACGCTCTGCACAGCCTTTGAGAATGCCGTCGCGCTCAGCTGGCAAGCATCCGAACGGAGCTTTTGATATGACTTCACTTGCACCGCTTCCCCAGATCATCATGGAACCCATCGTGCGCAGCGCACTGCTGGAGGACTTGGGCAGAGCCGGCGACATCACGAGCGACGCAATCATCCCCGCCGACTGCAAAGCGACGTTTGCACTGAACGCCAGGCAGGCTGGCGTCGTTGCCGGGCTTGATCTGGTCATGTTTGCTTTCCTGCTCGTCGATCCTGGCATCAGCATACAGTTGCGGTGTCCCGAGGGCGGCAAAGTTTCGGCCGGGGAAACCATCGCGAATGTCAGCGGACCGGCGCGCAGCCTGCTGGCGGCCGAGCGGACGGCGCTCAATTTCCTCTCCAGGCTGAGCGGCATTGCCACCGCAACAGCTGCGCTCGTCGATGCGGTGCGCGGTCATAACACAAAGATCGTGTGCACTAGAAAGACGACGCCCGGCCTGCGTGTCCTGGAAAAATATGCCGTACGTGCCGGAGGCGGCGCCAATCACCGTTTCGCGCTCGACGACGCCGTGCTTATCAAGGACAACCATATTGCCATTGCGGGCGACATTCGTACCGCGATCGAGCGGGCGCGCGGCGCCATAGGCCACATGGTCAAGATCGAGGTCGAAGTCGACACGCTGGACCAGCTCGAGATGGCGCTGCAAGTGGGCGTCGACGCCGTGCTCCTCGACAACATGTCGGTCGAGGAGCTTGCTCAGGCTGTCGCGCTGGTCGGCGGCCGCGCGATCACGGAAGCTTCCGGTCGGGTAACGCTGGCGAGCGCCGCGGCAATAGCGTCGACTGGCGTCGACCTTATCTCGGTTGGCTGGCTGACCCACAGCGCGCCGATCCTCGATATCGGAATGGATGTGCCGGTGGGTGCCAACTGCGGCAGGCGTCTGAACTGATGGGGCGGACATGATCCGCTCTTGCCGGGAATGGGCGAGTGGCAAGCTGGCCAGCACCACTCCTGCAGGTGCCTCCATGCAAGGGTGCGGGCTGCCAGGCGACGATCCAGATTGGCGAGGGGGAGAGATGACGGAGAATGAACTAACAAAAGCCCGCGGCGAAGCACTTGGCGTTATCGTCTGCCGGCTCGACGAACTGCGCCAGATGGCCGCCTCTCACGGGCTGGAATTGCTCGGTTATCTGCTGGACGTCGCCTTCACCGAATCCTGCGACGCAATCAGAAGGGAGCGTTCCTGCGCTCGAGGCGAAACAATGGATGCAGCGGCCCGCGCTGACGAGACGTGGGTTGAGCCATTGCCGGCAGCAGCCAGGGCCTTCTGTTTTGAATGAAACCGGTAATCGCGCCTCCATATGGGGCACTTCTCGCTGCACAGGCTTGTCGACCAGCAACCCTGCAACGCTTCTGGTCAAGGACAGATGATTTTGGAGGACAAGGTGGATATCAAGCCCGAACTCACCCCGGACCTGACCTCGGACCCAATCGGTTGGGCGCTTCCGCCCTGGACGCGAGAGGAAGCCCAGACGGTCCACGACCTACCATTCAACGACCTGCTCTTCCGGGCCCAAACGGTCCATCGCGAGAATTTCGATCCCAACCGCGTGCAGCTGTCGCGCCTGCTCTCGATCAAGACCGGCGGCTGCCCGGAAGATTGCGGCTATTGCAGCCAGTCCTCGCATCATCAGTCCGGGCTCAAAGCGTCGAAACTGATGGAGGTTGAACGCGTCGTCGCCGAAGCCAGGAAGGCGCGTGACACTGGCGCCACGCGCTACTGCATGGGCGCCGCCTGGCGCAGTCCCAAGGAGCGCGACATGGAGACGGTGGTTGCCATGGTCGAGGGCGTAAGGGCGCTCGGCATGGAAACCTGCATGACGCTCGGCATGCTCGACCCGGGCCAGGCGCAGCGGCTCAAGCAGGCCGGCCTCGACTACTACAACCACAACATCGACACCTCCGAGCGCTACTACAGCGGGATCATCTCGACCCGACGGGCGTGGGCTCGCGCATGACCTCGAAGGCCGCGACAATGGGTTGTGCAAACCTGCGGCAAGGCGTTGGGGGCCTCACGCGCGCTGTGCGACTATCTCGTCAATCGCTGCCAGCCCTTCATCTACGCCACCGCGCCCTCGCCGCCGATGGCCGTGGCGGCTGCAACGGCGCTCGATATCATTAACGACGGGCCAGAGCGCCGTGAGCGGCTGAGTGTCGGCGAGGCCGACGTCTCGGCACTGTTCTAGGTGCTTGGCGAGGAATGGGAGCGCACGCCATGACAGTAAAGGTCGTCGTGACTGGCACCGACATCGGTATCGGCAAGACTGTGTTTTCGGCCGGGTTAGCTGGCCTACTCGACGGCTTCTACTGGAAACCAGTTCAGTCAGGTCTCGACGATGAGCCCGACAGCGAGGTCGTTGCCCCCGTCTCCGGCCCTCCGGCCGAGCGCGTCAATCCGGTCGAGCGGTCGATTGTCGGCAAGGTACCAGCGCAGGCCGGTAGGATGAACACGGTGCTCGAAATAACGGCCCTTGAACAAGACCGGCTCCTCAGAAACCGAAGTGCAGTCATGTCTGCAGCAGCTTACCGAATAGGCTGCGAAAAGACCTCATTTTTACCAATTTTCCCGGCTTTCATTTCAGGAACGCATTAGGACTTCCCATTTGTCAGACTAGACGCCGTGTCGGCGATAGATACTGCATCGATCCCGTAATGCCGGTAAAGGTCGCTCACCGAGCCCGTTTGACCGAAATGCTCTACCCCAAGACTGATCGTTTTGTGACCCATCACGCCACCCAGCCATGAGAGCGTTGCCGGGTGGCCGTCAATGACGGTGACAATCCTGCAATGGCGCGGCAATTTGCCTAGTAGGCGCTCAACGTGGCTCAGTGCATCCAGATTGCCACGGGCACGTTCGCGCTGGGCGGCTTGCCAACCGGCATTAAGGCGATCGGCCGAGGTGATTGACAGGACGCCGATGTCGCGCCGCCTGTCAGCTAGCATGCCTGCCGCTGCAATGGCCTCGGTTCCGATCGTACCCTGATAGGCAATGATGAGATCGGCATTGGAGCCGGGTTCTTTCAGCCAGGTCGCCCCATCGATCACCTCTTGGGCGAAACAGGTGTTCGGTTTGCGGCCCGGCTGCTCAATCTGGCGGGTGCTGAGGCGCAGGTAAACCGAGCCGCCGGTTTCGTCGCGCAGCCATGTGCGCTCGTCGGGATCGCCCTCCCCTTCACGCTGCAGGTAGTCAAAGGCCCACGCCATGATGATAGCAAGTTCGTCGGCGAAGGCCGGCTCAAAGCTCGCCAACCCGTCCTGGCTCATGCCGATCAGCGGCTGAGCGATCGACTGATGCGCACCGCCCTCGCTGGAAAGCGAAACGCCAGACGGCGTGCCGACGACGATGAAGCGGGCATCCTGGTAACACCCATAGTTCAAAGCATCCAAGCCGCGCGACACGAAAGGATCGTAAAGCGTACCGATCGGCAGTAGCCGCTCGCCGAACAGGGAATGGGAAAGCCCTGCCGCGCCCAACAATAGGAACAGGTTCATCTCGGCGATGCCGAGCTCGATGTGCTGGCCCTTAGGCGAGAAATCCCACTTCTGGGCGCTCGGGATGCGCTGGTCTCGGAAGATGTCAGTGAACTCCTGACGTGCGAACAGTCGGCGGCGATTGACCCACGGGCCGAGATTGGTCGAAACCGTCACGTCTGGCGAGGTCGTGACAATGCGGGCGGCGAGATCGCTGTCGGATTTGCCGATCGCGTCGAGAATACGGCCGAAGGCGGCCTGGGTCGAAATTTCGTCGCGCACTGCGGCAGGGCTTATGGCAACGGCCTGCGGAATGTCGACGCGTTCCGCGCGGTAGCGTCGCCGGCCCTTTGCAAAGAACGGCACCGATCCGAGGAAGGCCTGGATCTCTTCCGCAGAGCCATCCAGCCCCTCAAAGCGCTCCCATTCGCGAGCCGACCGGACCTTCATCTGCTCCTGAAAGGCCTGCATCTGTGCAGAGGTCATCAGCCCGGAATGATTGTCCTTGTGGCCGGCGAGCGGCGTACCATAGCCCTTTACAGTGTAGGCGATGAAGGCGGTCGGACGGTCGTGATCGATTCCGTTGAAGGTTTCGGTCAGAGTCTCTAGGCAGTGCCCGCCGAGATTATTCATCAGCTCCGACAGCTCGTTGTCGGAACGACGCTCGATCAGCGCACTCACCTTGCCTTGGTCGGCGAGATCGTCGAACAGGCGCTTGCGCCAAGCAGCACCGCCTTGGAACAACAGCGCCGAATAGAGCTGGTTGGGACAGGCGTCGATCCATTCCTTCAGTGCCTCGCCGCCGGGCTCTTCGAATGCAGCTCGCTGCAATGCACCGTACTTGAGCGTGATGACATTCCAGCCGAACGCCTTGAATACCATTTCAATGCGGTCGTAGAGACCCTCACGCACGACCCCGTCGAGACTCTGGCGGTTATAGTCGATGATCCACCAGCAATTGCGCAGGTCGTGTTTCCAGCCTTCCTGCAGCGCCTCGTAGACATTGCCCTCATCGAGTTCGGCGTCGCCGACTAGCGCGATCATCCGGCCGGGTTTATCACCGGTGGCGCTCCAGCCCTTGGCGGCGATATAGTCTTGGATCAATGAAGCGAAGGGCGTGATCCCGACACCGAGTCCGACGGATCCCGTCGAGAAATCGACATCGTCCACATCCTTCGTGCGGCTAGGGTATGACTGAGCACCGTGATAGCCGCGGAAGTTCTCCAGCTTCTCAAGCGTCTGATTTCCCATCAGATATTGGATCGCATGGAAGACCGGTGAGGCGTGAGGCTTGACGGCCACACGGTCCTGTGGCCGCAACACGTCGAAATAGAGTGCCGTCATTAGCGACACCATCGAGGCTGACGATGCCTGATGGCCGCCAACCTTGACGCCATCCACCTTCTCGCGCCGGTTCGCCTGGTCGATCATCCAGCAGGCGAGCCAGAGAGTCTTCTTTTCCAGTCGGCGAAGCATTTTAGGGTCACGGGTTGCCTTGGCCATTTCGCTGCGTCTCTCGCTGCAGTTTGTTCTTTGGCAATTTTACCGTCCCTTTGGCGCTATTTTCTTGCTATTCCCTCCCCAATCGGCAAATTCACGACAGAAGCTGCCACAATATGATCGGAATACAGATGACATCTGCCAAGCTAGATTCGATGGACCGCAGGATGCTGCGTGAATTGCAGGCCAATGCTCGGCTCACGAACCAAGAGCTGAGCGAGAAGGTAGGCCTTAGCCCGTCCCCATGCCTACGACGCCTGCGCCGATTGGAATCCGAGGGGATCATCACCGGCTACGCTGTGACACTTGACGAAGAAAAGCTGGGTCTTTCAGTGGCGCTTTTCATGTCAGTGAAGTTGGAGCGCCAAATCGATTCCGCACTCGTCGCCTTCGAAACCGAGATCAAGAAGCATCCGGAAGTTGTCGACTGTTGGCTGATGACGGGCGACAACGACTATCTCCTTCGAGTTTTGACATCCGGCTTGAAAGAGTATGAGACGTTTCTGACAGGGACGTTGACCAAAATTCCCGGAATCGCCTCCATCCAGTCTTCAATTTCACTTCGACGTGTGAAATCTTCAGGATCGGGTATCGTGTAGCGCACTTATCGAACACGACGACCGCTAGTCAGATAGGCTAGCTGTGAATAGCGACCGGGCGTGCGGGCAAATTCGGCGGGCATTCAAGTGCGCGGAGCATCTTTCATGTAGCCGTGTCACGTGGCAGCAAACGAATCGCCCAATCAAGTGAAGCAGCGATTAGATCGCCGGCGAAGAAGGCACCCCGCGCGAACGCTGCCGCCACAGACGCATCAGCGCGGGTCCTCGGCCGAAACCGGCCGAGGCTTGTAGTAGACCGTGCTGCGGGCCAGCTTTAGCACCTTCACCTGACGCACCACAGTCAGAGTGTGGTCGCGGTCGATCATCGCTTTGCGCTCAGCAGGCCGGCCTTGCGTGAGCGCGCCGGACAAAAAACGTTCCCAGCGCCAGCTCATCGATCTTGGCGTGCAACGCCTTCAAATCGACCGGCGCCTCGCTCGAACCCGCCTTGTCCTGCCCGAACACGCCAGCGGGGCCTTCGAACAATTGGTTCTTCCAGATCGTAATCTGGTTCGGGTGAACGTTGAACAGCTGCGCCAGCTACGAACGCGTCTTCTCCCCCTTTACCGCGGCCAACGCCACCTTCGCATTGAATGCCGGTGAATGCGTCCGGCGGCTTCTCTTCGTCATCTCAACTCCTGATTCCCGGCGAGAATCCTCTCTCTTCCGCCGTGTCTGGTTGGTTTTGGAGGCGTGCGGCGGCTCGCATTATTGGGCGCGCGAGATCGCGGCGCTCGGTCACGACGTGCGTTTGATCCCGCCGATTTATGTGAAGCCCTTCGTGAAAATGGGCAAACGGAAGGCGCCGACGCCGAAGCGATCACCGAAGCCGTCACCGGCAAGACCATGCGTTCGTTCCGATCAAATCGGCTGATAAACAAGCGGCGGCCATGGTACTGAGGGCGCGCGCCCTTTTAATCCGCCAGCAAACTCAGGCGATCAACACCCTTCGCGGGCATTTGTCGGAGTTGGGCGTTATTGCCGCCCTCAGCACGCTAAAGTGGCTGCGTTGATCGAGATCGTGCGGGACGAGGAGGACGTTTGCCTGCCAAAAGCCGCTCGATTGGCTTTGGCTGAAATCATCGATCAGATCGAGGCGCTGACGCGTCAAATCGACAAGCTCGAACGAGGGATCGTCGGCGAGGCGAAGCGCGACGAGGACATGCGACGGCTGACCAAAATTCCGGGCGTCGGAGCGATCACGCGGCTTCCGTCAAAGCGCTGATCCCGGATCCCCACGGGTTCAAATCCGGCCGTCACTTCGCCTGCTTGGGACTGACGCCAAAGCCCATTCGAGCGGCGGGAAGGCGCGGCTCGGCGGCGTATCGAAAATGGGCAACCCGACGCTCCGCTCGCTGCTCGTTTGTGGCGCGACATCGGTCTTGCTGCGCGTTAAGGGAAACGACAAAGCGCCGCGATGGCTAGTTGCCCTTTTAGCGCGGCGGTCGTCGCGATCGCGCTCGCACAAGATGGCGAGGATTATCTGGGCGCTGCTCACCAAGGGCGGGACTGGTGCGGCTAGCGGCGCAGCACGCGCCTGAGCCGGACGACGACCAAGACGGATTGGCCGGCGCGACAATGCGCTTACAGCGCGTCAGATTGATCAGCCCCCCGCATCGCGAATTTCATCGAGGCCAGCGGTCTTAGACCGCGCTGAAAAGCCGGACATATGACCGCACCTATCCCGCTGGATGAAATTCTGAAAAAGCGATTGCCCGCGTGGCCGTTCCGCATATGTCGCGCTATACCTACTGGTGAGGTATCCCTCCACACTCCGGAATCCTTGGCCGCTAAGATAATCAGCCAATGGTGTACGGCAATTCGCTGCGCCGGTTGTGATCCACCGTAATTCTGCTCTGAAGGGGCGGGATGGCGCGTTGAATGCAATCCATGCGCTCACAAATGCGACATGAAACCCCAATGGGGTCGAATGCCGAGCGGTTGGTGAAATCCATGCGGTCCGCATAGACGAAATCGCCTGCATAGGAAATTTCGCATCCGAGGGCGATGGCGTATCGCCGATGAGGAGAGGCAAATCCGCCTTCGGCCTTCACCACCTCGGTTGCGATGCTGAGATAGCGCACGCCATCCGGCGTCTCCGCCAGCTGACAGATCATGCGGCCGGGAGATTCGAAGGCCTGGTGGGCATTCCACAACGGGCATGCCGCGCCATAGCGCGCAAACTGCAATTTGGAGGCGCTGTGACGCTTGGTGATGTTGCCAGCACGGTCGATGCGCGCAAAAAAGACTGGGACGCCCTTCAGTCTAGCCCTTTGCAACGTCGAGAGGCGGTGAGCAACCTGTTCGAGGCTGGCGCCGAAACGGACCGCCAGGAGGTGCAGGTCATGTCGCAACTCCTTTGCTGCGACCAGGAACGGTCGGTATGGCAACATCAGCGCACCGGCAAAATAGTTCAGAAGACCAATCCGACAAATTTCTGAAGCTTCTGCGGTCCGAAAGCGGGCTCGCTCAATGAGCGCGTCGATCTGCCCGTGCTGCTCCAAGGCGCCAATCTGAAATGCCATCTGGAAACTACGCGTGGCCGCCGGCGAATAAGGATTCAGATAAAGTACCCGCGCGGAAGCATCGAAGAACCTGACCACCCGTTCGCCGTTGCCGGCGCGCGCTAGGCGGACCTTGTGATGTTCCTCGAGGTACTGGGACAAAGCGGTCCCCGCCTCGCCCTCGGGCAAACGAAGGGTTTTCGCCAGATGCTCGGCCGCCCGATCGAGCTCGTCGATATAGTTGTCGACGAAATGGAAAAAATCGCGAACCTCCTCATAGGGCGTCGGCTCCGACATGGCATTGTTGCGGACCAGCTGGTCGTCGAAGCTGGCAAGCTGTTCGCTGTTCCTGCGATACGCCTGGTGGCAGGCGATCAGCGCATGCGCGATCGAGGGCGCATTTTGCGCGATCAGCTTCAGTTCCTGCACGCCCGGTGTCAGACGGCCAAAGACCGGATCAGCGAGGGTCTCCCTCAGGACAGAAAGCAGCCGGTCGGCGTCGCTACCGCCGATAGACGCTATGTCGACCTGGAATTTCTCAGCCAATGCAAGAAGCACCGCGGCCGAGACCGGTCGCTGGTTGTTCTCGATTTGATTGAGATAACTGGTCGAGATCCCCAGCCGCTCGGCGAACGCCGACTGGGTAGCCTTGCTGGCGTCTCGCAGTTCGCGGACGCGACGGCCGATGAAGAGCTTGGCGTAGGCCATTTGCAAATTCGCATTTTTCTATTCGCAGTTTTATACATTCCACATCAACGCCCGGTCAACGCTTTCGCGCTCGTTGCCGACAAACTAATGCGAAGCGCAATTTATGGGAGAATGCCAATGTCGGCGGCAGCATACGTTTCGAGGAAAAGCCAGCTCGCCCTGATCGGGTTCTCAACGACAAATCGGGTCTTTGCAGCACAGGCCGTGCGCTGATGCGAGCCGTTCTTGAACAACTCGAGGCCCGCCGCCAGCAGGCCCGCCTCGGCGGCGGTCAAAAGCGCATCGACGCCCAGCACGCAAAAGGCAAGTTGACCGCCAGGGAACGACTGGACGTACTCCTCGATGAGGGCTCGTTCGAGGAATACGACATGTATGTCACCCACCGCGCGACCGACTTTGGCATGGCCGCTCAGAAGGTAGCGGGCGATGGCGTGGTGACTGGATGGGGCACCATCAACGGGCGGCTCGTCTATGTCTTTTCCCAAGACTTCACCGTCCTTGGCGGCTCGCTGTCGGAAACCCATGCCCAGAAAATCTGCAAGATCATGGACATGGCGGTGCGCAACGGCGCGCCGGTGATCGGTCTGAACGACAGCGGCGGCGCCCGCATCCAGGAGGGTGTGGATTCGCTGGCCGGCTATGCTGATGTCTTCAAGCGCAATGTCGATGCGTCCGGCGTCGTGCCGCAGATTTCCGTCATCATGGGGCCGTGCGCCGGCGGCGCGGTGTATTCGCCGGCAATGACCGACTTCATCTTCATGGTGCGCGACAGCTCCTACATGTTCGTGACTGGACCGGACGTGGTGAAGACGGTCACCAACGAGATCGTTACCGCCGAAGAACTGGGCGGCGCGCGCACCCATACGCAGAAGTCGTCGGTCGCCGACGGAGCGTTCGACAATGATATCGAGGCGCTGGAGGAAATCCGCCGACTGTTCGACTTCCTGCCGCTCAACAACCGCGAGAAGGCGCCGGTGCGCCCTTTCCACGACGATCCGTCGCGGCTGGAGATGCGCCTGGACACGCTGATCCCCGACAGCGCGGCGAAGCCCTACGACATGCGCGAACTGATCCTGGCGGTTGCGGACGAGGGCGATTTCTTCGAGATACAGGAAGCCTTCGCCCGAAACATCATAACCGGCTTCCTGCGCCTCGAGGGTCAAACGGTCGGCGTCATCGCCAACCAGCCGATGGTGCTGGCCGGCTGCCTGGACATCGATTCGTCGCGCAAAGCGGCGCGGTTCGTCCGCTTCTGCGACGCGTACTCCATTCCGATCCTGACTCTGGTGGACGTCCCAGGCTTCCTGCCCGGCACGGCACAGGAATATGGCGGGGTCATCAAGCATGGGGCGAAGCTGCTGTTCGCCTACGGCCAGGCCACCGTGCCGATGGTCACGCTGATCACCCGCAAGGCCTATGGCGGCGCCTACGACGTCATGGCGTCGAAGCATATCGGCGCGGACATCAACTATGCGTGGCCGACGGCCGAGATCGCCGTCATGGGCGCCAAGGGCGCGACCGAAATCCTTTACCGTTCGGAACTTGGCGACAAGGACAAGATCGCGGCGCGGACGAAGGATTACGAGGCGCGCTTCGCTAACCCGTTCGTCGCCGCCGAGCGCGGCTTCATCGATGAGGTGATCATGCCGCATTCGTCACGTAGGCGCATCGCCCGCGCCTTCGCGGCTTTGCGCGGCAAGAAGATCGACGCGCCGTGGAAGAAACACGACACGATACCGCTGTGATGAGGCCCTGATGTTCAAGAAAATCCTCATTGCCAATCGTGGCGAGATTGCCTGTCGGGTCATCAAGTCGGCCAAGAAACTCGGTATCAAGACGGTCGCCGTCTATTCGGATGCCGACCGCGAGGCGCTGCACGTCAAGATGGCCGACGAGGCCGTGCATATCGGCCCTGCGCCGTCCAGCCAGTCCTATATCGTGATTGCGAAGATACTCGACGCCATCGACGCGACGGGAGCCAACGCAGTGCATCCGGGCTACGGCTTCCTTTCGGAAAACGCCCATTTCGCCGAAGCGCTGAAAGCCAAAGCCGTGGCGTTCATCGGTCCGCCTCCGCGGGCGATCGAAGCCATGGGGGACAAGATCACCTCCAAGAAAATCGCGGCTGCGGCGGGAGTGTCGACGGTTCCGGGCCATATGGGACTGATCGCCGACGCCGACGAGGCGGTCAAGATTGCCGGCGAGATCGGCTATCCGGTCATGATCAAGGCGTCGGCCGGCGGCGGCGGCAAGGGCATGCGCATCGCCTGGAACGATACCGAGGCGCGCGAGGGCTTTCAATCATCGAAGAACGAGGCGAAGTCGTCCTTCGGCGACGACCGCATTTTCATCGAAAAGTTCGTCACCCAGCCGCGCCATATCGAAATCCAGATGCTGGGCGACCAACATGGCAATCTGATCTATCTCGGCGAGCGCGAATGCTCGATCCAGCGCCGCAACCAGAAGGTTATCGAGGAAGCGCCTTCGCCCTTCCTCGACGCCGAGACACGGCGAGCGATGGGCGAGCAGGCCGTCGCGCTGGCCAAGGCAGTCGGCTATTTCTCGGCCGGAACGGTCGAGTTCATCGTCGATGGCAGCCGCAAATTCTATTTCCTCGAAATGAACACGCGGCTGCAGGTTGAGCATCCGGTGACCGAACTGATCACCGGCGTCGACCTTGTCGAGGAGATGATCCGCGTCGCTGCCGGCGAACCGCTTCGCTTGCGGCAAGCAGATGTCCGTCTCGACGGCTGGGCGATCGAAAGCCGTCTCTATGCCGAGGATCCCTATCGCAGCTTCCTGCCGTCGATCGGACGCCTGACGCGCTATCAGCCGCCGGTCGAAGGCCAGCGCGAGGGCGGCACTATTGTCCGCAACGATACCGGCGTCTTCGAAGGCGGCGAAATCTCGATGTATTACGATCCGATGATCGCCAAGCTGTGCACCTGGGCTCCTGATCGGCTGACTGCGATCGACGCGATGGCACGAGCGCTCGACGATTTCGAGGTCGAGGGTATCGGCCACAATCTGCCTTTCCTGTCGGCGGTGATGGAGCACCAGCGCTTTCGCGAGGGACGGCTAACCACCGCCTTCATAGCCGAAGAATTCCCGGACGGGTTTACCGGCGTGCATCCGACTGAGGCGGCGGCCCGGAGCCTCGCGGCAGTCGCAGCAATCCTGAATCTGCGCCAGCAGAAGCGCGGCGTGCTGATTTCCGGAGCTCTGGCCAATCATCCGCGCAAGGTTGGCCGCGACTGGGTGGCCACGCTCGCCGGTTTTTCCTTCGCGCTTTCGACGCGTGAGGAGGGTGGCAAGGTGATCGTCAGCTTCGAGGACGGTTTCTCGCATGCCATATCGAGCGACTGGCTGCCAGGCCGCAGCCATGCGGCGTTCATCGTCGATGGCAAGCGCGTTGGCGTGAAGACCAGCACCCACGGCGCCGGCTGGCGGCTGCGCCAGGGCGGCATGGACGAGATCGTCCATGTGCGCAGCCCCCGCGTGGCGCAACTTGCGAGACTGATGCCGAAGAAGCTGCCGCCGGACATTTCGAAGATGCTGCTCTGTCCGATGCCAGGGGTGGTCACCGCCATCGCCGTTAACGAAGGTGATACCGTCGAGGCCGGCCAGTCGCTGGCGACCGTCGAAGCGATGAAGATGGAAAATGTGCTGCGCGCCGAGCGGCGGGGCGTCGTCAAGCGGATCGCCGCTATGGCCGGCGCGACCATGGCCGTCGATGAGCCAATCATGGAATTCGAGTGATGAGCGATCCAGACCTCGCTGACTGGCGCCGTCTCGCCGAAGGAGAGCTGAAAGCCTCGCCCGACGCGCTCGCGTGGGAAACGCCGGAAGGCATTCGGGTCAAGCCCCTCTACACGGCCGATGACGTCAAAGGGATCGGTCATCTGGACACGCTCCCAGGCATTAAGCCCTTTGTGCGCGGGCCGCGCGCCACCATGTATGCCGGCCGGCCATGGACAATCCGGCAATATGCGGGCTTCTCGACGGCGGAAGCCTCTAACGCCTTCTACCGGAAGGCGCTGGCCGCGGGTCAGCAAGGCGTGTCGGTGGCCTTCGACCTTGCAACCCACCGCGGCTATGACAGCGACCATCCACGCGTCGAGGGAGATGTCGGCAAGGCCGGCGTGGCGATCGATTCCGTCGAGGACATGAAGATCCTGTTCGACGCCATTCCGCTCGACAAGGTCTCTGTATCAATGACCATGAATGGCGCGGTGATACCGATCCTGGCCAGTTTCATCGTGGCCGGCGAGGAACAAGGGGTATCGCGGGCGCAGCTTTCCGGGACCATCCAGAACGACATCCTCAAGGAGTTCATGGTCCGCAATACCTACATCTATCCGCCCGAGCCCTCGATGCGGATCGTCGCCGACATCATCGAATATACTGCGAAGGAGATGCCGAAGTTCAACTCGATCTCGATCTCCGGCTATCACATGCAGGAGGCCGGGGCGACACTGATGCAGGAACTTGCCTTCACGCTGGCCGACGGGCGCGAATATGTCCGGGCTGCCCTGAACAAGGGGCTCGATGTCGACGAGTTCGCCGGACGGCTCTCCTTCTTCTTCGCGGTCGGCATGAACTTCTTCATGGAGGCAGCCAAGCTGCGGGCCGCGCGGCTCCTGTGGACCCGCATCATGGAGGAGTTCCAGCCGAAGAAAGCCTCGTCGCTAATGCTGCGCACCCATTGCCAGACGTCCGGCGTGTCGCTGCAGGAGCAGGATCCTTACAACAACATCGTGCGTACCGCATACGAGGCGCTTGCTGCCGTGCTTGGGGGCACGCAGAGCTTGCACACAAATTCCTTCGACGAAGCGATCGCGCTGCCGACCGAGTTCTCGGCCCGCATCGCACGCAACACGCAACTGATCCTGCAGCACGAGACAGGCGTGACCAAGGTCGTGGATCCGCTGGCGGGGTCTTATTATGTCGAGAGCCTCACGAACGAACTGGCGCAGAATGCGTGGGCGCTCATCGAGGAGATCGAGGCCATGGGCGGCATGACCAAGGCCGTCATCGAAGGCCTGCCAAAGCGCCTGATTGAGACGGCTGCCACCCGGCGCCAGGCGGCGGTTGATCGTGGCGACGAGGTGATCGTTGGCGTCAACAAATATCGCCTCGAGACTGAAGACCAAATCGATGTCCTGGACATCGACAATGCGGCAGTGCGCGAGGCGCAGGTCAGTCGCATTCAAAGGACAAAGCGTCAACGCGATCCCAAGCGCGTGGATGCAGCCCTTGCCGCACTTGGCATGACCGCAGCCGGCGGCAAGGGCAATATTCTGACGGCGGCTGTCGAAGCGGCGCGCGCCCGCGCGACGGTGGGGGAGATTTCCGACACACTGCGCCGCGCCTTCGGAGATCATGCGGCTGTCCCCGATGTGATCTCAAATGTTTATGGCGCGGCCTTCGTTAATGAGCCGGAATACGAGACTATGATCTCTCGCGTCGAACAGGTCTCCGTGGCACTCGGCAGACGCCCGAAACTGATGGTCGCCAAGCTTGGCCAGGATGGTCACGATCGGGGCGCCAAGGTGATCGCATCAGCTTTCGGCGATCTTGGTTTCGAGGTGGTGGCTGGACCACTTTTCCAGACGCCGCAAGAAGCTGCCGACATGGCCCTGGCCACAAAAGTCCATGTTATCGGTGCGTCTTCGCTGGCGGCCGGACACAAGACGCTTCTGCCGCAGCTTGTCAATGAACTCAAGGCCAAAGGCGCGGAGAACATCATCGTCATTTGCGGCGGCGTGGTACCGCGCCAAGATTATCAATTCCTGATGGAGCATGGGGTTTCCGCTGTATTTGGACCTGGAACAGCTATCCTGGATGCCGCGCGTGCGGTCCTCGACCTTCTGGAGGGCAAACGCCGTAACCAATGAGCATTTTTGTCGGGCCTGTTTCCTAAATCGCCTGGGCTGGGGCATCAGTCGGGAGCAGATGTGTTTGGCCGACTGTAATTGAAGTGAAGAACGGCCCCCCATTGAGCGACCGCTAATGTGCTTTCGCACGGTTTTGCGCTCGGGAGAGATGGGCGCGCAGCCCTCAGCTTGACAGTGCGGCGTCATGCAATTGGGGACTGGAAAACCAAGCAGAATGCCGTAAGGAGAGCTGCTTCTTTGACAAGGGGAACACAACGTTGCAGGAAGGATCGCGGATGAGTTCCGAACGTACCCGCCGGCTCTGGACATTGACGGACGCTCGCGCGCTCTATGACATACCCTTCAACGACCTGCTCTTCCGGGCCCAGACGGTCCATCGCGAGAATTTCGATCCCAACCGCGTGCAGCTGTCGCGCCTGCTCTCGATCAAGACCGGCGGCTGCCCGGAAGATTGCGGCTATTGCAGCCAGTCGGCGCATCACCAGTCCGGGCTCAAGGCGTCGAAGCTGATGGAGGTTGAACGCGTCGTCGCCGAGGCCAAAAAGGCGCGTGACGCTGGCGCCACGCGCTACTGCATGGGCGCCGCCTGGCGCAGTCCCAAGGAGCGCGACATGGACGCGGTGGTCGCCATGGTCGAGGGCGTGAGGGCGCTCGGCATGGAGACCTGCATGACGCTCGGCATGCTCGATCCGGGCCAGGCGCAGCGGCTCAAGCAAGCCGGCCTCGACTACTACAACCACAACATCGACACCTCCGAGCGCTACTACAGCGAGGTCATCTCGACCCGGACTTTTGCCGACAGGCTGGACACACTCGCCAATGTCCGCGACAGCGGCATCAAGGTCTGCTGCGGCGGCATCGTCGGCATGGGCGAGGAGAAGGCCGACCGCATCGACATGCTGTTGACGCTGGCCAACCTGCCCGAGCCGCCTGACAGCGTGCCGATCAACATGCTGATCCCGATCGAGGGCACGCCGCTCGGCGAGGCCGAGCCCATCGAACCGATCGAATTCGTGCGCACGATCGCGCTTGCCCGCATTATGATGCCGAAATCACATGTACGGCTCTCGGCCGGCCGCACGGCGATGAGCGACGAGATGCAGGCGCTGTGCTTTTTCGCGGGCGCCAACTCCATCTTTGTCGGCGATACCTTGCTGACCGCCGAAAATCCGGCCGAGGACAAGGACAGCGCTTTGTTCCGCCGACTGGGCATCAAACCTTTTGCGCGCGAAGCCCAGTGAACGGACGAGTCTTGCTCGAGCGTTACGAGGCGGGCCTGCGCGGGCTGGCCCGCAAAAACCGGTTGCGGACCCTGAGCAGCCGTTCGGGGCTCGATTTCGCTTCCAACGATTATCTCGGCCTCGCACGCTCGAAGCGCATGGCCGACGCGGTCGCGGCAGCACTCGCCGCCGGAACTCCCGTCGGGGCGACAGGCTCGCGGCTGTTGCGCGGCAATGATCCCGAACACGAGGCGCTGGAAGCCAAGGCAGCAAAATTCTTCGGCGCCGAGCGCGCGCTGTTCTTCGGCGGCGGCTATGTCGCCAATTTCGCGGTGCTCACCACCTTGCCGCAGAAGGGCGACCTGATCGTGCTGGACAAGCTCGCCCATGCCAGCGCGCATGAGGGGGCGCGCACCGGCCGCGCCGAAATGACGGAAGCCGCGCACAACGATGCGGCCGCCGTGGACGACGCAATCCGGGCATGGCGCGCGAAAGGTGGCGCTGGTCACGCCTGGATCGTCGTCGAGAGCCTCTACAGCATGGACGGCGACCGGGCGCCGCTTGGCGAACTGATCGCGGTCGCGGACCGCCACGATGCCTTCCTGTTCGTCGACGAGGCGCACGCCACCGGCGTCTTGGGCCCGGACGGGCGCGGGCTCGCGCACGACCTTGAAGGCCGTGACAATATCGTGGTCTTGCACACCTGCGGCAAGGCGCTGGGCGCCTCAGGCGCGCTGGTCACCGCGCCACGCGTGCTGTGCGACTATCTCGTCAACCGCTGCCGTCCCTTCATCTACGCCACCGCGCCCTCGCCGCTGATGGCCGTGGCGGCGGCAACGGCGCTCGATATCATTGCCGATGAGCCAGAGCGCCGTGAGCGGCTGGCGAGGCTCGTCGCACTTGCAGGCAAGAGGGCCGGGAAGCTGGGCCTGCCCGCGAGCGGTTCGCAGATCCTGCCGATCATCGTCGGCGACAATTCCCGCGCCATGGCGCTGGCGCAGGCTTTGCAGGCGCGCGGTTTCGACGTGCGCGGCATCCGCCCGCCAACTGTGCCCGAGGGGACGGCGAGGCTGCGGGTGTCGCTGACGCTGAATGTCAGCGAAGACAATGTTTCGGCGCTGTTCGATGCGCTTGCCGAGGAATGGGAGCGCGCGCGATGACCGTGCAAGTCGTCGTAACCGGCACCGACACCGGCATCGGCAAGACCGTGTTTGCGGCCGGTCTGGCGGGCCTGCTCGACGGCTTCTACTGGAAGCCGGTTCAATCAGGTCTTGATGAGGAGACCGACAGCGAGGTCGTCGCCCGGCTTTCGGACCTGCCTTCAGGACGCGTCCTGCCGGAAGTGTACCGTCTGAAGAGGCCTCTGTCGCCGCATCGGTCGGCCGAACTCGATGGCGTTGCGATCGAGGCAGCAAAGCTCTCGCTTCCGGAGTTAACGGGCCCGCTCATCATCGAAGGCGCCGGCGGGCTGATGGTGCCGCTCAATCGGCAGACCAGGTTCGTTGATGTGTTTCAGGAATGGCAGCTGCCGGTCATTCTTTGCGCCCGCACGGCGCTCGGCACCATCAACCACACCCTGCTTTCGCTCGAGGCCCTGCGCACCCGCTCCATACCGCTGCTCGGCATCGCCTTCATCGGCGAGGAGATGGCCGATACGGAAAGGACGATCGCCGAGATGGGCAAGGTGCGCGTGCTTGGCCGCTTGCCGCGTCTCGACCCGCTGACGCCTGAGGCGCTTTGCGCGGCCATGCGCGCCGCGTTCAGCGCCGCCGACTTCATGGAGATCCCACAGTGAGCCGCTCCGCTGTCTGGCACCCCTTCACACAGCATGCCACCGAGCCGGTGCCGCCGACGATCGTGCGCACCGAAGGCGCCTATGTTGAGACATGTGAGGGCAAGCGCATACTCGATGCGATCTCCTCCTGGTGGGTCGTCACCCACGGCCACCGTCACCCGAAGATCGTGGAGGCCATCCGCGACGCGACCGAGACACTCGATCAGGTGATCTTTGCCGGCCTCAGCCACGAGCCGGCCGAGCGACTGGCCTCAGCATTGGTCGACATGGCGCCGGCGGGCCTCGACTGGGTCTTCTATTCCGACAGCGGCTCGACCAGCGTCGAGGTGGCGCTGAAAATGGCGCTGGGGTTCCACCGCAACAATGGCTTCCCGCGCGCCCGCATCGTCGTCATGGAGGACAGCTACCATGGCGACACGTTCGGGACGATGAGCGTCGGCGCGCGTGGCGTCTTCAATGCCGCTTACGAGCCCCTGCTGTTCGAGGTCGACGCCATCCCCTTCCCCGCCGCGGGCCGGGAGCAGCAAACGCTCGATGCCTTCGAACGGCTCACGCGCCACAGCAAGGCTGCCGCGTTGATTGTCGAGCCGCTGGTGCTCGGCGCCGGCGGCATGCGGATGTATCCGGCTTCAGTTCTTGCTGAACTCAAACGCATTGCCGAGCGCTCCGAAACGCTTTTCATCGCCGACGAGGTCATGACCGGCTGGGGCCGCACCGGCACGATGTTCGCCTGCGAACAGGCGGGAATTGCGCCCGACATATTGTGCACCTCCAAGGGACTGACGGGCGGCTCGCTGCCGCTCGCGGCGACGCTCGCCACCGATGCGATTTTTCGCGCGCATTATTCCACGGATCGTACAAAGACCTTCTTCCATTCGAGTTCCTATACAGCGAACCCGATCGCCTGCGCGGCGGCACTGGCAAATGTCGGCATCTGGAACGATGAGCCGGTAGCAGAACGCGTGGCCGCCCTGTCGAAGATGCAGGCGCAGAAGATTGCGCGGTTCAAGAGGGATGCGCGTTTCGAGAATGTGCGCACGACCGGCACCGTCGCCGCGCTCGACCTCAGCGTCAGCAATGCCGGTTATCTGGCCGAGGTCGGGCCGAGGCTGCGCGCCTTCTTCCTCGAGCGCGAAATGCTGTTAAGACCGCTCGGCAACGTCATCTACGTGCTGCCGCCATACTGTGTGACATCGGATGAACTCGACCGCCTCTACGCAGCCATCGATGAGGCGGCGGGGCTTGCGGGTGACAAGAGATGAACCGCACTGCACGCATCATAGGCCTTGGCCATCACGTGCCGGCTCGAAAAGTCGACAATGCCGAGATCGAGGAACAACTCGGTCTGGACCCGGGCTGGATCGAGGGACGAACCGGCATCCGCTCGCGTTTCTGGGCGGAGCCAGGCGACACACTATCCGGGCTGGCGGCCAAGGCAGGCGACATGGCGCTTAAGGCTGCCGGTCTCGACCGCGAAGAGATCGGCCTGCTCCTGCTCGCCACGTCGACGCCTGACCACCTGCTGCCGCCGAGCGCGCCGCTGGTGGCGCACAGGCTCGGCCTCGAAAGGGCCGGCGGGGTCGACCTGGCCGGCGCCTGCGCCGGCTTCGTCTACGCCATGACCTTCGCCGACGGCTTTGTGCGCCTGCACAACAAGCCGGCCATCGTCATCGCGGCCAACATCTTGAGCCGTCGGATCAATCCGGCCGAGCGGGCGAGCGCCGTGCTGTTCGCCGATGCCGCGGGAGCGGTGGTGCTGGCCCCGGCAATCGATCCCGGTATCGGCATCCTCGGCTCCTCCTTTGCCGCGGACGGTTCCGCCTACGGCTTGATCCACATCCCCGCCGGCGGCAGCAACCGTCCGTTCGCGCAAGAGATCGACATCGCCGAAACCCGCATGACCATTGCGAACGGCCGCGAAGTCTTCGCCAAGGCGGTCGAGATGATGAGCCGCTGTTCCCTGGAGGCGCTGGCGGCGGCCGGCCTGGCCAGTTCAGACGTCGCCCGTTTCGTGCCGCACCAGGCAAATGCCCGGATTTTCAACGCCGTCGGCAAGTCGCTCGGCATCGAGGACGAACGCATCGTCAAAACGATCGCCGACTACGGAAACTCTTCGGCTGCAACCATTCCTCTGTCGCTGTCGATCACCCACCGTGACAAGCCTATCCGGCGGGGCGAGAAGCTGCTGCTGGCGGCGGCCGGCGCAGGCCTTACCGGCGGGGCGCTGGTGATTGGAATGTAGGCGGTGGCCATCAACTGCTCGAGAGGCAGTTACCCGGATCAAGCTCATCAAGAGGACCAGCATCATGCGAAAGATAGTCGCCGGCAAGCTCCACGGACTTTATGTCACCGAGGCGAACCTGAACTATCACGGGTCGATAACGCTCGATCCAGCCCACTGCGAGGCGGCTGGCATCCTGCCAATGGAATTTGTCGAGATATGGAACAAGAATTCCGGCGCGCGGATTTCGACATATGTGATCCTTGGCGAGCGGGGCTCTCGGTGCTGTGTTCTGAACGGCGCCGCCGCGCGGACGTGCCAGCCCGGCGACCAGATCATCGTCTGCAATTCGATCTACCTCGACGAAACCGCACTCACCTCGCTGAAACCACGGATCGTCACCTTTGATCAGGACAATCACATTCGTGACCGCCTGAGCTATTCGGTCGATGTCGACGCAAACGGCCGATACAGTTTCAGTATCCTCGACGAGACAAACGCGCCTGTGGCCATTCCTGCCCGAGCCGCCGGCGCATGACCTGGTCAAATTGTCCCAAGCTAAAGCCGCGACGCTGGGACGGGCCGAGCCGGGGCTCCACCGATCCAGGCGGACACTTGATCGAAGTTGTTGCGGTGAAATCAATCGGCCGACCGCAAGATCGGGGCCGAGCGGGAAAGCTTGGCTCGTCCTCAACGCAATTGCCCCTACCCGTTGCTCCCGCATGAGATCACCGTCGGAAAAAGAAACTTGTCGACTGATCCCGTTTGCGGGCCGCTCCGGTCGGGCGCTCAATCGCAAGCTTGGTGCGGGGTGGAAGCTCTCCCACATGCAATTCAAGGAGACGCTGGTCCAGCTCCTTGTCCGCCGCTGTGAGCCGATGGTTCAGGCGAAGGTAATCCATCCAGGTCGGCGTGCGGAATGTCTCTGTCCAATGCTGCGGCTCCTGCAGATCGCGCTGAAGGGTCCAGTGCCGCGCACCGACGCGGCTTTGCACCCGGCGTCGTTCCCGCATCTGATCCAGGAAGGCTTCCAGATTGGTCTCCGGTATCGAGTACTCGATCTTGACGACGATCGGGCCGCTTCTCGACTTCAGGTCCAGGGCGAGTTCGGGCGTTTCGAAGCCCGGGGAATCCTGGTCAGAATCTTTCCATTGATGAATTGGCAGCAGGAAGCCGGTGGCGGCAACCAACAGGAGAGCGCCAGCGGAGCATTCCAGCGCCAGGCTGAGCGAATAATTCTCAGCCAGCACGCCCCAGAGCCAACTGCCGGCCGCGATGCCGCCCGAGGAAAGGGCAGAGTAGATCGAAAGCGTGCGACCAACGACCCACCGTGGGCTCGACAATTGCACGCTCACGTCAAGCCCCGTCCAGGTGACGACCCAGCCCGCACCGCCAAGCGTCAGCGCAATAGTTGCCACCAGCAGTGAAGGAGTAAACGCAAGAGCCAGACAGCACGCCGCGCAGGCGATGCACGCCAACGTCGTCAATCGCTCCTGCGACAGCGACCGTCTCAGCACGTTGTTGGATATGCCGGCGCATAAGGCGCCCGCCCCAAATCCGGCCATCAGGGTGCCATAAGCTATCGGTCCTCCCCCCAGCTGATCGCGGGCGACCAGTGGCAGCAGCGCCAGTATCGAGATGCTTGTCAAGCCAAACAGAGTTCCGCGCGCGATTGCCGCCTTGATCTCTCCCGACAGTGCCGTGAAGCGCGCTCCATCATGAATGGCCGTGGTCATTGGCTCTCGGGGGAGAGGCGAAGAGCGACCACTCCATTTGCAGAGCCCTATCGCCCACAGCATCGTCAGGTAGGTCAGCGTCGCGATGGCGAAAGCCGTCAACGGTCCAAACGAGGCAACGACGACGCCGCCGAGCGCCGGACCAATGCTTCGCATGGCATTGTAGCCCACGGAGATCAGCGTGACCGCGGCCGGAACTTCTCGCTTTTGCAGGATGTCGCCAACCGAGGCGTGCCAAGCCGGATCCGTAAAGGCAGCGCCGCATCCGGCCAGGCAGCTGAAGGCGAGGATCATCCATGGATTGTAAAATCCCAGCCCCACAAGAGCAGTCAACGTTATCGACGACAAGGCTATCACGCACCAGCCGAGCGCCATCACTTTGCGACGGCTGAAATTGTCGGCAATGGCCCCGGCAAAAATCGACAGAATGAACACGGGCAGCGTCGTCGAGGTCTGCACCAGGGCGACCATCACGTCCGAGGTCGAGATGGTTGCCATAAGCCAGCTGACCGCGACGGTCTGCAGCAGCCAGCCCAGGCTGGACACCTGTGCGGCAAGCCAGATCACTCGAAAGGTGGGGTTCTCCAGCGGAGCAAACGTAGCCGACGAAACTGCAGCCGCGTCCGCGCGCGCTACCCTGCTCATTGGGCTGAGCCTCTCTGTTCGTGTAGAGGTTAAGTTGGAGATTTCCCTCAGCCCACTTGCCCATGGACAATGGCAGGATCAGGGCGTCACAGGGGATGGCACAACTTAATTTTCGATGGCTCCCAAAGGCCAAAGCGAAAACAGGTCGCAACGTATGGGAGCCCCATCGCATAGCGCTCCGCGACGCGAAAAATGCAGGATCGCGCTTGTCAGCGGCAAAGGTCATCACCGCAAAATTTCCTCGCAGATCGATGATGGGGATCGTCACACCACAGCAAATGCGGGAAACACGCCCCTTCGCAAAAGGACCTTCGCTTAGCTTCTGATAGCCCAATACCCGTTCGTCCAAAGCCCCATCGCATAGGGCATCCGCTGAAGGCGACGCGCACGATGAGGGATCGACCCTCTGGTGCTGGGGCTGAAGACAGCGCGCCGTCCAGGGCGCCGGACAATTCGAGATCAACGTGGGCTTGTCACGAGGCCGCGGAGGCAGAGCAAGTTAGGAGAAGGAATGCCCTGCCGGCGGGGAGGTGCACCGGCAGGGCTCGCCGCCCGCGGTCAAATGGGAGGACCGGACAGCAGGGCAAAAAAGCAGGTTGGTGCTCGTAAAGATTATACGGGGCCGGGAATGTGAAACAGGTTGGCGATGGGATCGTGGATGAGACGAAGCACTGAAGCTGTCGCGCTGACTTGAACCGCTTCATAGTCCTCTCCCGCCGTCGAACCAGTTGGCGAGAATTCTCAGCGCGATTGTTCAGGCCCTAGTGTGAGCGATGCTCGACGCCCGGCATGATATCGCATCGCAGCACTGTAGGATCGAAGCTTGTCGGTGACCATCACACGCGGCCTCGTTTGACGGTGCCGGCCGCTGTCAGCAGGAGCAGAACGCGACGCTGGCGGAGAGCGGTCCGCCTCACAGTCGCTCGCGATCCATCTCGCTTGCGCGAGTCCGATGATAACCCCCAAAAAAGGGCGCCCGGGAACAGGGCGCCCTTCTCATCAACGGAATGCTCGGATTGGAGGTCCGTGATCAAGCAATCCGCCGAAACCTCTACAAGCCTCACCACAATGGTTCAGCCGTGAATTGAAGGCTCGCAGGTACCGCTTCGAACGCGGGCAACGAGCCCTTCAACCTCAGAACGAGCGCTGGAAGCGGAGGAAACCGCCAACGTTGTTCTTCTTGTCGGCAGCGGTCCAGTTGCCGAACGGGGTGCCGTCGTTGAAGTGACCAAAATGATCGTAGTCAACTTCCGCGGTCATCTTGAGGCCGGAGACGATGTCGTAGGCAACGTTCGCCGCCACGCCATAATTCTTGTCCTGGTCACCCGAAACCTGCAAGTTGAATGACGTCTTTGGATTGAACTTATAGGTGCCACCAGCCCACCAAGCCCAGTGACCGCCCCACTGCTTGTAGAAGTCGCGGCCGCTAGCCGCTGCGAGCGAATGTGTATCGGTGCCGTAGCCGAACATGGCGAACAGCGACAGCTCGCTAGTCACGTTGAAGTCAGCACGAACCTTGCCGGCCCATTCTTCGTAGTTGCTGTCATAGGCGACGACGCCGGTGATGGCGCCCCAGCCCTGCGTGTACTTCACACCGCCGACGACATGCGGAACGTAGCTATCGATCGTGCCCACGTAGAAGACATTGTTGACGTCAACCGAACCTTCTTCGAGCGAGACCACGGCCGAGAAGCCGTTGCCGGCGTCAAAGTTGTACTGGATGAGGTTAGTGTAGAAATCGCCATAGGGAACGATGGTGTCGTTGATAACATTGCCGGCATAGCCAATGAAAGTATCGAACGCCGAATCGTCCAGACCGACGCGGAGCCCACCAAGCTGGATCCAAGCTTTATTCAGCGTAGCGCTCTTGTTGTGGGCTTGATTGCCGTCTGCGCCAGCATAGTAGGCGCTGTTGCCGAAGTTGAAGCGGGTCTCGGTGTAGGTCTTCAACGTGCCAAGCTCGGTTTCCTGGCCAGTCCAGGTCTTCAGCGACAAGCGGGCATTCTTGTGCCATGTGCCCTGGTCCTTGCCGTTGAGAACGTCTGTCGAACGTGCGCCATCGAAGCTGCCTACATCGCCAGCGCTGATGTCGTAACGGACATAGCCGCCGATGCGCAGGCAAGTTTCAGTGCCCGGGATATAGAAGTAGCCCGAGCCGTATACGTCGCAGATCTTGACGTATTCAGCCGGTTCCGGCTCGGCGACGACGACGGCGTCGGCGGCGCGGGCACCGGAAACTGCGATCAGGGCCGCAGCTGAGCCGAGAAGAAGGCTCTTGATGTTCATATTTGATCTCCATTCAAAGATTTGAAAAAGGGCGAGGACGTCGATGGACGAACCGCTGCCTGTCCCCACGATCGAAAAAGATGCGCATCGCTATGCATCCTTCCCGGCCCGACGCTATCCACCGGGTGAATTAGTGCAAGTTCAAATTCCGTTTGCCGGCGACATAGCGAAGTATCAGTGGTATTTTTGACACTAAAAAAGTCGTATTAGTTGCACGAATTGTACATTTATACATTTGCACAAATCGCACAAATGGCACATTGCCTTATTTGCGCAGTAAAGTATGCGCCGAGAGCGGCCAACAACACGTGAGAGAGACGGCTTCGGGCGAGGGAAAGCTGGCGTCCGGCCAATTGTCAGATAGATTGGACCAGAGAAAGAGCCTGGGCGGCCGACGCAACGACTTCTGTGTTCATACCTTCTTTGAGCAATTCGATAGGAACACGGCCCTTGAGAAGAGGCGACGGACTGATCAGCCATAGCCAAGCCAATCTGGGATCGGAGATTGAGGAAAGCACCTGCCTAATTCCCGGCATTGGTCTGCCGTCGATGAACTGGGCTAAGGGAAAAACATGCTTGCGGGAGCCTCTCCGAAAGGCAATCACGTCATTGTGCCGCTGCCACCAATGCAGTGTGGACCGAGGTATTCCAAAACGGCTCTCGAGACGCGTCGACCCTGCAACCGGGCCAGCCCACTCTGCAATGCGCGCGCCTTCTCTCGAGCAATCTTTCAGAACCGGATGCCCGAGGGGATGATCTGGCAGGGGTCGCGAAGCGATCTCACACGCCTGGGCGTCTAGCCGTCGCGCCGCTTCAGCCTCAAGCCTACCAAGAAATTCGGCTGCCACGGCGGTCAAATCGTTGGAGGCAGAACCCGAAGGCACGACAGCAGCCTTTTCACCTTGTCTCGCCTCATCGCATTGGGCAAGAATTCGCTGCACCTCCCTCATGACAAAGCTTGAAAGCTCGGTCTGGCGCTTTTCATCCCCGGACATATGTGGCTTTCCCGATAGCATTCCCTCAGCAAACCGCCGAAAGAGCGTTGGATACATTGAAGTTTTGAGGACGGCGATGGGCCTTGATATCATTACGCCGAGGAGTCTCATCATTAAATGCAGCGCGACATCAGGATCAATCTTGAGAAAACAGACGGGATGACCCGAGGCGCTTGCCGTGCTGCGGCACGCGCCTGAGATGCGGTTGGAACGGTTGATCTCACCGCCGTTGGCGTTGGCACCTGCGACCATTCTTGCAACAGGAGTTGACTAACTCAACATCGCCGTTCCGCTCATGGTCGAGGGCGACTCTGGGCTCGAGCTCTCGATCTGGCCGAGAGCATCGAACGGGTCTTCGACCCGCGGCCAGAAGGGCGTCCTGAATTTGGTGTACGGCACCGTTGCATAGTCGAGGGTCAGAAGACCATCGGTTGCGGGGTATAGAATCTCAGTTGCAATCGGCGCGAATCCCGCCCGGAAATGGTTGGACGATTTCACAATGATTGCACGTTTTCCCGTGAGTTCGATCCCGAACTGCGTGAAAGCGTCTGGCTGGTATATCTGTTGGCGCGTCTCGGTGAGCACAATATCGATGGCATCGTCTGTACGGACGCAAACCGCGTCGCCGATCGAGTCGGTGGTGCCGGCAAAATGCTGCGAGGCATTCTCGATGATGCGCATAACGGTCACATTCAGGTCTAGCGGCTGACCGGACGCCCTGCAAACCTTGCCGCCGATCCGCAGATCGAGCTTGGCGCCTTCCCCGGCGGCGATGCAAAGGCCGACAGCGCCCTGGTCCCAGATAAAGCCGCAAGCGGAATTTCCGATTCCCCGCTCCACCAGCGCGCGGAGAATATGCGTTGAATCGCTCGGCGCGCCACCTCCGGAATTGTCGCAAAAATCGGCAATGACGATCGGCCCCGACTTTGCTGTTGCCACTTTGTCGAGAACGGCGTCGAGGCTCTCCCATGTGCGGGCGGTTTCCCGCCGCATATCCCACAGCCTTTGTCCAAGGTCGCGCGCAAGCGTTTCGGCAGCAGCCGCATTCCCGTTCGCAATGACGAGAACCTTTGCGCCGCCTTCCGGCACGTCGGCCAATCCGAAACCATGCGCAAAAGAGGCTGAAAGAATATCCCCTCGCCCCTCGCAGTCCATCATGTACCGAACGAAGCCGGCCATGGGCTCGCGGTCCGTCGGCCACGTTGAAACCATCCGGCATTCATGGATCGCCGTGACCGGCTTTATTTCTCGGCGAACGGCTGCGTCGCAGAGGGCGAACACTTCCGGGGCCCTCTCCTCGACATCCGTGTGAGGGCTGAGTTTATAGGTGATAAGAATGTTCGCGGCGGCGACCATTTTGCGGGTTATGCTGCAGTGAGGATCGAGTTCTGCGCCAATAACTACATCGGGACCGACAATGGACCTCACCCGTTCAAGCAAGTCACCTTCGCAGTCGTCATAGCCCTCCGCGATCATCGAGCCATGTAGGGACAAAAGTACCATATCCACATCGCCCGCGCTGCGCAGGTCATTGAGAATCTCGTCCCGAAGCTCCTCATAAACAGCGCGCACCACCGGAGCGCCCGACCCGGCACTCGCACAAAGGCTCTCTATGACCTCGTAACCCTTTTGCTCGGCCAGTGTCTTCCAGATGTGCATCGGCGCCGAAGCCCAGCCCGGTGGGTGAGCCGTGGCGTCACCATGAAAGGTTTCCCCGGCGAAAGACCCGCGCCCAATGGGCACAGGAGAGAAACTGTTGGTCTCGGTATACAGACCACACATGAACATACGCATATTGGAAAGCCCTCTGCTTAACGGTCCCCAATGGTCCCAGCCGAGTGCTCTTCCGTCAAATTCAGTTTGTTCGCTAACAACGCTGATGAGGTTATGAAGTCATGGTTCGATGCATCGCCATGCCCGCCGTGCGAGCTTTTGCAGGAGGAAGTAAAATGGGCTCGCTGACGAAGCCCTGAATCGTCGCCATTGCGGATGTAGAAATGGAAAACGAGGCGGGCGGGCGTACCGATGGTCACCGTCCGCGACCGTAGGCTGGATCGTTCTCGTCGCAACCTTGCCACGAGGCTCGGCGCCGGGCGGCGACGTCGCGAACGTTAAGAAAGCCTTGCAAATAGGGAAGCAGAGACACGGCGTCATCGACCAACCCACAACCAGTTCACTGGGCCGCCAAGCGGACCGGGATGTCCCCCGCCGGGACGGCGATTGCAGTGATCTCGTTGTTTCGGCAGAACGCGGCCTGACCGCCTTTGCCATGCACAGATTGAGGCCCCCGACCGCGACATGATCATGAGGCCATGACCTCGAATAGGACCATGACACCCGCGATGACAGCTACAAACAGCATTAACTATTGACCGCAACTAAAGGGCCGAAACATTCTGGTGACGGCAATGATGCTCGTCCAGACCAATTCCGAAATCTCCAAATCCAGGGTCTTGCGACTGACCGTTGAAGGCTGCACGATCCGGATGACCGACCGGTGCCTACCGGCGAACTTCCAACTGCTAAGCACGACGGAAAGCTTAAGTGCGCTCGTCGGTCGCCGATAGTCGGCGGGAGAAAAGACACATGATCACAGAGGCACTACACGGTGTGCTGGATATCTCTCTCGAGGACACAAGCGTCTGCATTATCGACAAGGACGGCTCGCATCTGCGCGGGATAGGGTACGCAGCGTACCTGCTATCATGCCGCCCGGCTGCGCGTCGTATGCTGCCGGCTGTTCGGCCTAGACCAACCACGCTTTTGACCAGGTGCATCGCGGCTGCAATTACATTCTCCTTCATCATACCGCGGCGGCAGGTAGCATTTCACACCGCAGCAAAGTCAACAGCGGTCCGCTATCACCCCTCCTTAGCTGCGAAACAGCATCGATCACCTGTTGCTGTGCATCTCGAGACATCAAACGCCGGGTCGCAAAACGAAACTTTTCTTCGAGTTCCTGCAGTGACATGGGGCTTGTCGGCCCGCCATGCGGCTCAGTCACCGGAGAGGAAATCTTGCGCCCTCCAGACGTGATCTCGACACGCGCCAACCGGCTTCGGGGAAAGAGTCTCGAGAATTCCGGGTCAGGGCGGACCGTAATTCGCTCTGCAAGTTCGGAAATGTCCGCACGGTTCAAAAGAGAGGCGTCAATGGGTAACAGGGCATTCCCGCCGCAAATTGACGCAATCGCAAGGCTGTAGGGAATACTGTACTGTATGTCCGTCAGCGTCTCCGGCTTTGTCTTGTTAGGCAGCGCTAATGCGAAGTCAAAAGTATGTACATCAATCTTTTCGATAGTATCTGGTCGCAATTCGTGGTCCATGATCAATTTTTCAAGTGCCCGCAACGGACCGTGAATGTGCCTACATACCGCATAGGGCTTGAAATAGGTCTCACAGATTCTCGGCGCCTCTTGGCCCAATCCGGCGAGAATACGCTCAGCATCATAATAAGCTTTGTGATCAAAAATATCTTCGCAGGCGGTAAAGCCGTGCTCTGCAAGCAGTAAAGCCTGATATGCAGTGGTTGCGCTCCAAGGAATGCCCTCTTTGATGTCGCTGCCGCTGAAGGCGGTGTAGTCCCCGACTATCAAGTTGGGGCTGAAGCCGCCGGCCAAGGCGATTGCATTTGAGAGTGCCGCCGGGGTCAGACGGCGCAGTTTGCCCGCAGCAGCGGCTACCGCAAATCCGGTCCACACGCCGCTCGGACCATGCGTTCGAGCCGACTTTATCCGCACCCCTACCTCGTAGCCCAGGACGATCGCAATTAGCAGCTCTTCGGCCGAAACGCCTGTCTCCGCAGCGACAGCCAAAATTGTGGGAATGACCGCGGCCCCAGGATGGCCACGCGCTTCCCAATGCCCGTCATCGAGATCAAGCACTGAGGCAGCGCTGCTGTTCGAAAGTATCGCGCCGGCCGCAGTACTGGACGTACCCGTAAACCAGACCGGCACCTGCCCTGCACCGTAGAGTGAACGTGTTGCTGTACGTGTCGAAACAACGCTAGGCTCCTCATGCCCCGCGACCGCAGCGGTGAGGGCATCAAGGATGCAGTTCGCGGCCATTTCGAGGCTATCCGCCGGCAGGGTTGCCGCGTTGCTGGTGCAGATATATTCAGCAAGAGTTCTTGTAGTGGACATCGTGCTTCTCTCTTCCAACCCGATCAACAAAATTATTTACTTCAAAAACCTAAACCGATGGGTGTTGTAAAACAGAACTCAACCACCCGTAGCCACGTACGCCGCGTTTCGCGCGCCTTGCCCGACGAGCGCATTGACCTGCAGCGCGTTAAGGGATTTCGCCGCGCCACCGGCGCGGCGGTCGCCGCAAACCGTGACAATCTCCTCGGGTATCGATTGTTCACCATTCTCGGCCATCCGTTTCCGAACCGTGACGGTGGACCGACTCAGTTGGGGAGAGCCTCAGAGCTCGCCCACTTGAATCAGATGCCCAGGGGTCACTTCGGAAAAAGCAACATCGGGCGGAACATAGCCCACCGGATGGATCGAGGACTTCAGACTATCTTCAGGCGCTGCGCTGCGTATGCGTGGGTGGTCGGGGTCGGGTATGGGCACGGCTTGCATAAGCTTTTTGGTGTAGGGATGTTGAGGGTTTTCAAACACAGCCTGACGCGGTCCGTATTCGACGACCCGCCCGCGACACATCACCGCGACCCTGTGGCTGATCCGCTCGACAACCGCGATGTCGTGAGATATGAAGATGTAGGAAAGTCCGAGTTCCTGCTGCAGATCCATCATCAGATTGACCACCTGCGCACGGATGGACACATCCAGCGCAGAAACCGCCTCGTCTGCAATGATCAGTTTGGGGCTGGTGCTTAAGGCGCGGGCGATACATATGCGCTGTCGCTGTCCGCCGGAAAATTCATGGGGATAGCGATAGGCGTGTTCTGCCGTAAGGCCGACCTTCTCCAGCAGGGCGACCGACCTATCCATCGCCTCATTTCCTTTCGCGATGCCGTGGACGATCATGGGTTCGGCAATGGCTGCGCCCACCATCTTCTTGGGGTTGAGCGAGGAATAGGGATCCTGAAAAATCATCTGCATCTGACGCCTGAGACGGCGCAGCGAGGAAGGATCGGCGGCAGAAACGTCCTCCCCATCCAAGACCACGCTACCGGATTGCGGTTCGACCAGACGTAGGATACTCCGTCCCGTTGTCGACTTGCCGCTACCACTTTCGCCCACGAGGCTGAGCGTTTCGCCCCTCTCAAGGGAAAGCGAGACATTTTCGACCGCGTGAATATGGCCCGCCACGCCATGCATCAGCCCCCCGCGAATGGAAAACTTCGTGCATAGGTTCCTCACATCGAGGAGCGGTTCGCGCGACACGACTGTCGCTTGAACCCGCTGTTTCGTTGTAGCCGGCACCGGGGTTGCACTGCTCGTTTCAAGCGTTGCGAATTTCTTCGGGAGCGGAACGCCGGTCATGCTGCCCAAAACCGGCACTGCGTACAGCAACCGGCGGGTGTACGGATGTGCCGGGGCGGAAAACAGCGTCCTTACGTCGGCCTCCTCGACTTTCTCGCCATCCTTCATCACCACAGCGCGACTTGCGATCTCGGCAACCACGCCCATGTCATGGGTGATGAACAGGACCGACATTCCGACCTCGGCCTGCAACTGTTCGATCAGTCCCAGAATCTGGGACTGGATGGTCACGTCCAGGGCCGTAGTTGGCTCGTCGGCAATCAGCAGTCTAGGCTTGCAGGCGAGGGCCATAGCGATCATGACCCGCTGCCGCATACCGCCCGAGAACAAGTGAGGATAATCGCTAAGCCGGGCCTTCGCATTGGGAATCTGCACCTGGTTGAGCAGTCGTAACGCCTCGGCTTCGGCTTCTGCAGCGTCCATGCCCCGGTGGCGCCGAAGGACCTCTCCCACCTGACGGCCTATGGTCATGACCGGATTGAGGCTGGTCATGGGCTCCTGGAAGATCATGGAAATGTCCTTGCCACGAATGTCGGACAGTTCCGACTCGTTCAGTCCAACAAGTTCACGGCCATCGAGGGTGATCGATCCGGTAACCTTGCCGTTCACCCTCGACACCAGACCGAGAATGGACATGGCCGTAACGGATTTTCCGGAGCCCGACTCGCCGACAATAGCAACCGTCGAATGATCGGGTACGCTAAAATTGAGATCCTTGACGACCCTCGTTTCCCGCCCGCCGCCGCGGAACGTCACGTTCAGATTTCTGACTTCAAGCATAGTAAATCCCGTCCATACCGACAAAACCAGACCAGATCCCGTTCACGCGACCTCCCCCCTCAGTTTGGGGTCGACCGCGTCGCGCAGCCCGTCGCCGATCAGGTTAAGCGAAAAGACCACTAAAAGGATTGCGATGCTCGGGACGATCGCGAGGGTGGGATTCGTCAGGATGCTTTCAAACCCCTCTCGTACCATGCCGCCCCAGGTTGGGATGGGCGGTCTTACACCCAGGCCAAGAAAGGCCAGGGACGCTTCGGTACGGATGGCCGTCGCCAGCCACATGGAGGTCACAACCAATATTTCAGGCAGGATGTTGGGGACAACATGGAAAATCATGATGCGGGCATTGGAAAACCCCATGGACCGGCAGGCGTCTACAAAATCGCGGTTCTTGATCCCGATGGTTGGCGCGCGCGCGATGCGCGCATAGGAGGGGACAAGCCCAACCGCGATCGCGATGACCAGGTTGGTCATTGTGGGACCGAGGACGGCCACAAGCAGAAGACCCAGAATGATGGAGGGCAAAGCCAGCATCGCATCCATGACCTGCATCACGACAATATCGAAACGCCCGCCGTAATAGCCTGCCAAAATTCCAAAAATAGAACCGACAAAAGCGCCCAGCATTGTCGACAAAAGGCCGATCAGAAGCGAAATCCGGGCTCCATACAAAAGGCGTGAAAGGATGTCCCGGCCAAGTTGATCGGTTCCAAGCAGGTATTTCACACTTGGCCCCTGCAGACGATCGACAATATGTTGCGCGTTGGGGTTGAACGGCGCGACCAGCGACGCGAAGGCGGCCAGAAGGATTAACGCTAGAAAGATCAATATTCCGATCCAGGTCGTCTTGTTGACGTTGAACGCCTGAAGTATCTGGCCGAGCGCATGACGCAGGGCTATCCGGAAGGCGGAGTGACGGAGCGTGTGCAAGCCTGTTGTCGTCATTTGAATTTCCTTAGTCAGTTGACCCTGATGCGCGGATCAATCAGGCCATAGGTCAAGTCGGTCACAAGATTCACGACAATCACAATGAAGGTGTAAACGACGATCAGCCCCTGCAGCATCGTGTAGTCGCGCTGAGAAATTGCACCCACGATAAGCTTTCCGAGCCCGGGCCGACTGAAGACTATCTCTGTTAAAACCGAACTGCCGATCAGGACCCCAATATAAAGGCCAATGACGGTTACGACCGGCATGAGCGCGTTGCGGAAGCAATGTCTCCAGACCACGACCGTTCCTTTAAGGCCCTTGGCGCGAGCGGTCCGGACATAGTCCTCATTGAGGACGCCCAGCATTGAGGATCGCGTCACGCGTGTGACATAGGCCGCCATGACGAGCGCGAGGCTGATCCCCGGCAGTACGAGACTGCGTAGTTGATTACCGAGACCACCCGAACCGTCGCTGACGACGGGAAATACCGGAAACCGGATTGAGAACACTAGCATGAGAACGATTCCGGATACGAAAACCGGGAACGACAGACCCGCCAGGGAAAGGATCCTTATCAGGTAATCCGCCATGCGGTTGCGCCGGATTGCCGCCCAAATGCCCAAGGGAAGGCCAACGGCGAGGCCGAACACGATGCCGACACCAGTAAGCTCCAGCGTCAGCGGAAGAACCTTCATCAATTCGCCAGAGACCGGCGCATCGGTGATCATGGATCTGCCAAGATCGCCATGGAAGATGCCGGACAGAAAATCCCAATACTGAATGATAAGCGGACGGTCGAGCCCCAGCCTCTCCCGGGTCGCAACCAGCGCTTCCGAACCCGCCTGGTCACCGAGAATGACGAGTGCGGGGTCGCCCGGGATGACGCGGACGATTAGGAACACAGCGGTCAAAACTGAAACCAGTGTGAAGATAGCGACGAGAAGACGGGTGATAAAGAACCTGACCATGAAACCTACTCCGGCGTAATAACGAGGGTACGGCTGATCCTGCAGCCGTTCGCCCTAAGTGACGAGACAACCACACTTAGGCGAGACATATCCCCTCGACAAAAAGTCCGCTGAATGCGCCGCTTTGGCGCATTCAGCGGGGATACTGCCCTACTTCGCAAAGTGCGTCTGCTCGGTCAGCATCGGACCGCCGGTAAGGCTGCCGACATATTCAAACCCAAGGTCCAGGTCGTTCGCCTTGCCCCAATCCCACAAGCCTTCATACAGTGGAATGGCGCAGACATTCTCGATCACCTTTCGCTGCGCTTTCGCCCAGAGCTGGAGCTGCTTATTTGCATCAGTCTCGACCCGAGCGGCGTCTATATCGACATCAGCCACGTCGCAATGCGAGAAGTTGGTTACCGCAGT
This sequence comes from Mesorhizobium sp. NZP2077, assembly GCF_013170805.1. NCBI lineage: Bacteria > Pseudomonadati > Pseudomonadota > Alphaproteobacteria > Hyphomicrobiales > Phyllobacteriaceae > Mesorhizobium > Mesorhizobium sp. NZP2077. Next base: position 187,091 of record NZ_CP051294.1, read on the forward strand.
CGGCTTATTAATGGCGCTACGCGAGTGGTAGAATTGGGTCAGATAAACATCCGCTATAGGGAACCTGGACGCGCCATAGTACACGACCTCGCTCAAATCTTTACGGATCTGCTGGTGATATGTGGCATGATCTACGACGTTGATCTCAAGCTCGACCCCTATCTGAGCTAACTGAGCCTGCAAGACTTGCATCGTAGGAAGAATAGTTGGCTTGTTGGAGACTATAGTGCTTAGTTTCAATCCGTCAGCAAAACCCGCTTCCGTCAGAAGGGCTTTGGCGGCCTTAATGTCGTATTTGGGAAGGATATCGGAGAAGTCCTTGTAGCCGAGGTTGTTGGACGGGATGACAGACGTTGCCGGCCATGCCGTGTGGCCGAACAGTGCGATTATGTCGTCCCTATTGATCGCCATGGCGAGCGCCTTGCGCACACGTATATCGTTGAGCGGAGGCACTGTCACATTCAGGTGGAGCACAGACAATTCAGGTGGTCCGCCAAGAAAAGCATGAAACCCGTTCTTGGCATTGATGCGGTCGACATAGTCCGATGTCCCAGTACCCTGCATAATATCGATCTCACCGGACATCAGTGCAAGTTCCCGGCTTGCATCCGATGGCAGGTACCGGTAGAGGATTTTCTTGATCTGCGGCGAACCTCGGAAATAGGCTTCATTCGCCGAAAGCGTGATCGCCTGCTGCGGAGCATAGCTTTCAAACACGAATGGTCCAGTACCGACCGGGTCGCGGGCAAAGTCATCGCCCAGCGCTTCTACCGCTGCTTTGCAGACAATATTGCCTCCTTGGAAATTGGTCACAAGGCCCAGAAGGCTGGGCACATGGTCGGACAAAGTGATCTTGACTGTATACCGATCGACGGCAACGACCGTCTTGAACTGGGCGAAGTCAGACGCAAAACTTGACGTCTTGGGGTTGGCGGCCCGATGGAGCGAGAACACGACGTCGTCCGCTGTCAATTCTCCATAGCCCTTGTGGCACATCACGCCGTGACGCAGGTGAAAGGTCCATTCCAGACCGTCGGCACTCGAGTCCCAGCTTTCGGCCAGATCCGGCTCGATGTATTTCGGGTTGGACTGGCCTGGTGCGATGCGAACGAGACCGTTGAAAATCCAACTTAGCACCACCTTGTCCTGAGTTGTGGCCGTCTTGTGCGGATCGAGGGAATTGGCATCAGCGGCTGCAATGCCAAAGTTCAGCGTGGTGCGTTGGGCAAGCGCTGGCGCCGCGCCTCCTCCCGCCAATGCGGCCGCTACAAATGCGGCTCCAATCAGTTTCCTAATTTTTCCCATTTGAGGTCTCCCTGTTTATTATTTTGCCCCTGCGAAAAAGGACTATGATTTGCAGGCTGGTTCAGAATCTCGCGGATGGCCGATACGATGGGCGAAACGTGCTGGCGCCGCAGGCAAGCTGGATCGACGATGAGAATGTTTTCGGCGATCAGGCGTTCGGTCAGCTGGATAGGTGGACTGGATTGACCGAGTTGGCGTGCCACGTCGATTGCGGCAAGACCCAAAGATATTTCATCGAAATGGAGCTCCAGCGCGGGCCGTCGGTAGGTGGTGGAGGCTGACCTCAATTCGGTCTTCAGCCCCCGGACGCCGGCGAGGCCATCGGCGATCGCGCGAAGAATGCCCTCCATCTCGGCAAACTCGCCTTCATGATCGCGCGCGACAAAGCGCTCGAGCGCGACGATCAAACCGAAAATCGTCTCCTTTGAAACCTTGAAACCGCGGCCAATTCCGTGCCTCGGAATAGCTGTCAAGTTGCCCCCTGGCAAAAGCGTTTCAGGCAGGCGCCAGTTGTCCGCGACGACATTCATGTCTAGCTGCTGGAGAAGCGCCGAGGCCACGAGTTCTTTTTGTCCGCAGAGAATGCCCGAGGCCTGCGGGCCACGAATAGCCTTGCCCCCGCTGAAGGCCACGAGCGACGCGCCCGCATCGCAAAAAAGGCGAAGATTTTCCACGGGCGGGAGCCAAGGTGCGGCATCAACCAGGACAGGAAGGCCATGCTTTTGACCGAGCCTCGCCCAGACTTCCAGTTCCCGCAGGTTGTGCGGGGTCGCCATAAAGGCGAAGCCGGCCGTCTTTTCAGAAATCGCACTCTCGATCTCCCAGGTATCGGTGCGCCTGATTCCCGCGTTGAGCGCCTGATCGTTCACGCCGACGTCGATGATCTTCGCCCCGGCGGCCCGTATGGCATGGTCGTAGCTCGACCGATGCGCCCGCATCATGATGAACTCAGACGGCATATTCGCCGCGTGCGGAAGCGCATCCATGCGCGCCGGATCGAGGCCGGCCATGCACGCTGCCGCCCCGAGTGTCAGAGCCGCCGTTGCGCCAGCGGTTACGATCCCCGATTCAGCTCCTGTGTGGCGGGCGATGATGCCCGCCGCGATTGCTTGGAGCTCCGCGATGTCGACAAACACTCCGGTGGCTTCGCGCATCGCCGACGACACTTCCTCCGGTAGCTCGTTGCCCCCGAGCCGAGTGAGATATCCGGCGGCATTGATCCATGTCCGGATGCCAAGGCTGTCGAGAGTGTGACCCTTCATGATCGCTCAATTCTCCTAATCGTGTTCGCGGCGTTGTTAGCAATGGTTCGCGCTCAACGCTTGAAGTTAGGGAGGATTTTGGCTTGCATGGCTAATTAACGTCAAATACAAAAGTATCCTGACGTTATTCACCAAGTTATGAAGTTGATGCGATATGAACCTGCGCCAGGTCGAGGCCTTCAGGGCGGTGATGCTGACTGGTACCGTAACGGCGGCCGCCGAAATGCTCCACATCTCGCAGCCTGCCGTCAGCCGGTTGATTGTCGACCTCGAGCGTGTCAGCGACCTGCGGCTTTTCGTGCGCGAGAAGAAACGGCTGACCCCCACGCCCGAAGCGAAGATCTTTTTCGTGGAGGTCCAGCGGGCGTTCGTGGGGGTAGAGCACCTCAGGAAGAAGGCTCAGGACATAAGAAACTTTAATACTGGGCACCTGCGGATCGCGGCCAACCCCGCATTAAGCATGGGGTTTTTGAGAACCGTGCTCGAAGAGTTCCTCACCTCGCACGAAGGGGTCACGGCAACGTTGCAAACCCATGTTTCGACCATCGTCAAGGACACCGTCGCTTCTCAACTCAACGACATTGGGCTGGTTTTCGGCGACGCGGACGAACCCTCCCTCCGCTCCGAGGTCTTTGCCCGGGTGAACGCTATCTGCATTCTGCCACCCGGCCATCGCCTCGCGGACAAGGACATCATTGAGCCGCAGGACCTTGCGGATGAGGATTTCGTCTCACTGGGCGCAAACGACACCACACGCCTTCGGATTGATCAGGCGTTCCAGCAGGCCGGCATCGACAGAGTAATTCCTCTTGAGGCACAGCTTGCGACAGTCGTCTGTGGCTTTGTCCTCGATGGGTTCGGCGTGTCTATCGTCAACCCGTTCACAGCCTTAGAATACCGCGAGCGCGGACTGCTCCTGAAAGCCTTCCGGCCGGAAATTCCGATCCACTTTCAGCTGGTGCGACCCGCGCAACAAACGCAATCGACGCTCACGGACGGCTTCGTCAAAACCCTTCACCGCTATTGCGGCGAGTGTCTCAAGACCTTCCAAGAATTGGGGCTGATGACCTGACCACATCCTTGCTTTCAGGAATAAGGTTCGCAACAAATTCTATTTGATCTTTCTCGGCCAAACCGAACTTCTCGACACGGAGAAACGTAAAATCGGAGTTTGGCCATGACGAGACAAATTAACATCACCACGCATTGCTGGCCGCTGACCCAACCGTTCCGGTCGGCTTATGGCCGGATCACCCAAGTCGAGTCGGTTCGGATCGAACTCACCGAGGGGCCCCATCGCGGGCGGGGCGAATGCCGGCCCTTCCATGCCTACGGCCAAGACGTGACCCGTGTGCTTTCGGAGATGGGCGCCGTCACCGAAAAGCTTGCCGAGGGCATGACCCGTGCCGCATTGCAGGAAGCGCTGCCGCCGGGCTCGGCGCGTAACGCCATCGATTGCGCATTGTGGGATCTCGGGGCCAAACAGGCCGGGGAACCGGTGTGGCGACTCGCCGGCTTGTCCGCACCACGCCCGTTCCCGCAGATGCTTTTCGTTCCGGCCATCGACCCGACGGGCGCGGGCGAGATTGCGGCGGAAGTCGCCGCCCCTTTTGCTGCGCCGCTGATGAAGGTGAAAATGCCAGGAGACAACGATCTAGAGCGGATCGTTGAAATCCATCGGCGCGCACCTCACGCCCGCATCGTGGTAGATCCCAATGGCTCTTGGACCGAACAGGACTATCTCAATGCCATGCCGGTTCTAGCTAGGAACGGCGTGGTGCTGGTCGAGCAACCATTTGCACCAGAGGAGGACCAGCGGCTGGACCATCTGCCCCATCCAGTCCCGCTCTGTGCGGACGAGTCGTGCCGAGACGCTGCCTCGCTTGACGGTCTCCGAAATCGATACAAGTGCATCAGCATCAAGCTAGAGAAAGCAGGAGGGCTGACCGAAGCTCTTGCCGTGTTGCGGCGAGCACGGGAGTTGCGGTTTGGTGTCATGGTCTCGTGCATGATCTCACCGTCGCTAGCGTTGGCGCCCGCGATAATTCTCGCGGGAGAAGCAGACTACCCGGATATCAGCGTTCCGGGCGGCATCGAGGGCGACCCTCAGCCCACCCTCGAGACACGCGACGGCCTGTGCCTGCCGCCGGCGCCCGAACTCTGGGGCTAGAGCGTGCTATTGTTCATGCGGAAGCATAGCCCACGCAATGGCCTCGACCGATTCGCCGGCTTTCGCCGTGTTGCCTCGACGGTTCGGCGGCTTTTCTGATCAGGAGCTGAGGCGAAGGCCCATGTGTGCCGGCGGCCAGGACGGCCGGCACACTACTCCACCTTTGTGACTGGCGATGTTTGTCGAGAATGACGACGTCGCCCTTCGCCACTGTAGACGAGGACTGTCTCGACACAGAGGTGAAGAGTTCGCCGTTGCTCGGTCCGTCATTGACCCGGGTCGCTGACTCTCCCGATCAGGGCGTCCCGTCAGTAGACCGCTCCTCCAATCACCACCTCTCCCGGGCCAACGGTTTGTTCAATCCCCGGCTCCGAAGTCGTGGCCGCAGCCTACACGGCCGGAGAGGATCAACGCGCCTCAAATGGGTCCTCAACGCACGGCCAGAAGGGGGTCTTGAATTTGGTGTATGGCACCGTTGCATAGTCGAGGGTCAGAAGACCATCGGTTGCGGGGTATAGAATCTCAGTTGCAATCGGCGCGAATCCCGCCCGGAAATGGTTGGACGATTTCACAATGATTGCACGTTTTCCCGTGAGTTCGATCCCGAACTGCGTGAAAGCGTCTGGCTGGTATATCTGTTGGCGCGTCTCGGTGAGCACAATATCGATGGCATCGTCTGTACGGACGCAAACCGCGTCGCCGATCGAGTCGGTGGTGCCGGCAAAATGCTGCGAGGCATTCTCGATGATGCGCATAACGGTCACATTCAGGTCTAGCGGCTGACCGGACGCCCTGCAAACCTTGCCGCCGATCCGCAGATCGAGCTTGGCGCCTTCCCCGGCGGCGATGCAAAGGCCGACAGCGCCCTGGTCCCAGATAAAGCCGCAAGCGGAATTTCCGATTCCCCGCTCCACCAGCGCGCGGAGAATATGCGTTGAATCGCTCGGCGCGCCACCTCCGGAATTGTCGCAAAAATCGGCAATGACGATCGGCCCCGACTTTGCTGTTGCCACTTTGTCGAGAACGGCGTCGAGGCTCTCCCATGTGCGGGCGGTTTCCCGCCGCATATCCCACAGCCTTTGTCCAAGGTCGCGCGCAAGCGTTTCGGCAGCAGCCGCATTCCCGTTCGCAATGACGAGAACCTTTGCGCCGCCTTCCGGCACGTCGGCCAATCCGAAACCATGCGCAAAAGAGGCTGAAAGAATATCCCCTCGCCCCTCGCAGTCCATCATGTACCGAACGAAGCCGGCCATGGGCTCGCGGTCCGTCGGCCACGTTGAAACCATCCGGCATTCATGGATCGCCGTGACCGGCTTTATTTCTCGGCGAACGGCTGCGTCGCAGAGGGCGAACACTTCCGGGGCCCTCTCCTCGACATCCGTGTGAGGGCTGAGTTTATAGGTGATAAGAATGTTCGCGGCGGCGACCATTTTGCGGGTTATGCTGCAGTGAGGATCGAGTTCTGCGCCAATAACTACATCGGGACCGACAATGGACCTCACCCGTTCAAGCAAGTCACCTTCGCAGTCGTCATAGCCCTCCGCGATCATCGAGCCATGTAGGGACAAAAGTACCATATCCACATCGCCCGCGCTGCGCAGGTCATTGAGAATCTCGTCCCGAAGCTCCTCATAAACAGCGCGCACCACCGGAGCGCCCGACCCGGCACTCGCACAAAGGCTCTCTATGACCTCGTAACCCTTTTGCTCGGCCAGTGTCTTCCAGATGTGCATCGGCGCCGAAGCCCAGCCCGGTGGGTGAGCCGTGGCGTCACCATGAAAGGTTTCCCCGGCGAAAGACCCGCGCCCAATGGGCACAGGAGAGAAACTGTTGGTCTCGGTATACAGACCGCACATGAACATACGCATATTGGAAAGCCCTCTGCTTAACGGTCCCCAATGGTCCCAGCCGAGTGCTCTTCCGTCAAATTCAGTTTGTTCGCTAACAACGCTGATGAGGTTATGAAGTCATGGTTCGATGCATCGCCATGCTCCAACTGGTTGCCTTGCCCAGGCGTATCGAGCGGCGCTTGAAGCGCAGGCTACCGTGGGCGTACATCGAGATCAGGTGCAGGTTAAGCCGCGTTTCCGGCTCGAGGTCGATCTCCGAACCTCCGAACGAAACGCAACCTTGCAAGCCGTCGGCGCCGTGAACCGGAACACAGAACCCCGTGACGAGGCCTACGTTGTGATTAGGCGTGGAATAAGGCCCCGTGATGTGGAGTGCGCCCCGTGGGGCGGACAGATTAGGATTTTGGGATTGACCCAGTCAGCCGGGTTTTCGGAAAGAAGACCATGGCAAGATATCGTACCCAGAGCATCGAGTTTAAGCGGCAGGTCAGCGACAGCTGATCCGTGTCTGGGTCCGCAAATATGAGGAAGGCGCGCTCGATGAGGACGCGCAGGCAGCCGACCTGATCCAGGAATATGAGGCCCGCATCGCAGCACTTGAACGGCTCGTGGGCAAGCAGGCTGTCGGAGACCGGTAACTTCTCTGGGGTTAGGCGGCGCGCAGAAGGGGCGGTTTGGGCTTGAATAATGGAGGCACGTTCGGTTCTGGCTGTCGGAACGGTGCCCGCAGCCGATCGCGAAGCTCACCATTGATCTCCGCCGTCCTGACCTGCATGAGCATGTGCGCACCGTGGAGAGACCAGCGCATCTGCTGCTTCTTGACCATGCGTTTGCCGACAAGCGAATTCACTGCTGACTCGGCGAGGCTGGTGGCGACACGAAGCCCAGCTCGGTATCGCTTGCCATAGTTGACGATCGCGCCGCGGTTCGATCTGACATAGGTCAGGAGCTGCGAGCCGAGGCTATGAAGCCGTGCGATCGAGAACTCGCTGTCTCCTTGCGAATACTCTCCAAGAGTTGCTCCAGGTCGCGGATCGCGCGATCGACGCGCCCATGCCACAGGCGCCACTTCACGGCTCTGATGTCCCTGTGGAGGGTTGGAAGGGGCCTGGCACCGTCCGCGCGAGATCGAACCATGTGGTCGGCGATCTGCTGCATTGGTTGGAGCTTCATGGCGATGTGGAACCAGTCGATGATATGGCTGGTCGGCCTTGGCATGGCGCGGGGCAGGCGCTTCAGGATTTCGGCGCCATCCGAGATCACGGTGACGTCGCCAAAGCCGCAATATCCTTCTTGCTGAAGCGCGTGGAGCGCTCGATCCCGGATTGCGGTTGGTCGGTGCTGCTGGTCACGAAATAGCGGCCACCGGGTTCGCCCCGACCGCCGCAACCGCATCTGGCTACAACGAGTTCGAAGTTTCGCGCTGCATTGGGATCGGCGCTGCGCACATGCGCTGTGTCGATGCTGATGATAAACTCTTTGCGCCGATCGCCGGGAAGCTCCATTTCGAGCTGGCGCCGATCATCAGCTTGCGCCCTTGCGCGCCGTTCTTCCTCTGCAACCTGCTCGCCCAGCCGTTCACCGATCCTGATGGTGCGCTTGCGCACGGTCGCATGCGTCTCGGTAGGCTCAATGGGCAGGAATTCGGTGAGCACTCTGGCGGCCTGCCGGTACGGCATCATGCTTCCCAGCCGCGCCGTCAGTTCCATCAGCTCGGGCGTCGCCCGATCCGGGCAGATTTCCTTCAGTGGCGCGAAAGCAACGACCATCCCTGGATGGCAACCCCACACAGCATCCAGCGGGGATTGCGCACCTCCACCGTGCCGAACACAGTTCGGATCCGGCGCGCCGTATAGTCTTTGACCGGCCGGAACGTGTGGCAGTCCGGGCAAACCCGCCGAAACAGAGCATAGGCATTCACCTCCTGGTTTACGACCGCGCTCTGCAGCGCCGTCATGATCTTCTTGCCGTCTTCGATCGACAGGCCGATTTCGCCGTCGAACAGGCGCTCCCAGCTCTTGTCGACCCGGACCTCCCGACGACAAACGTCGCCGAACTCGCTCGTGATAACCGCGATGCCGCGAGATGATCTTTTTTCTTTTCAGGGCGGCCGAGAATGTCGTTGTAGTACCAGACGAGCTTGATATTGGTTTCATTGGCATCGGACCCGGACAGGCCAAAATAAACCCTTTGCCGGTTCCGGGCTGCTCACCAGAAGCCTGGACAGGCCTTCCATTCTTTCACAAGTTCTTCGGCCATGTTCTGCCCGAAATCGGCCAAACGTGCGACAGGCTCCGTGCCCTGGCTGGCATAGACATGCGCGAAGGGCAGTTCGTACGCCTGCTTCGCAATGGCGTCGGCGATCTCCGTGCATCCATATCCCCTGTGACGCAGTAACGGCCGCCGAAACCACCGAGGCTCTTTCGACCTTCGGTATCCCAGCTGTAGACACCTTCCTCCAACGGCCTGCTAGGCTTTCGCCCAAGGCTATGTTTGGCGGCAAGCAGATAGAGACCGCAGGTCATACGATCGAAAGCTCCCTTGCCACCTCAGCAAACGCCTCGACCGCGCGGTCGATGTCGGCACTGGAGTGCGCCGCCGACATCTGCGTGCGGATGCGGGCCTGGCCCTTCGGCACCACCGGGAAGGAAAAGCCGATGACGTAGATGCCGCGCTTCAGCATGCGCGCCGCCATTTCCTGCGCCAGTGTCGCGTCGCCCAGCATCACCGGGATGATCGGATGGTCGGCGCCCGCCAGCGTGAAGCCGAGCTCGCCCATCTGCGACCGGAACCGCGCCGCATTGGCATTGAGGCGCTCGCGCAAGGCGTCGCCATTGCGGACCAGTTCGAACACCTTGATCGAGGCGCCGGCGATCGCCGGCATCAGCGTGTTTGAGAAGAGATAGGGCCGCGAGCGCTGACGCAGCCAGTCGACCACCTGTTTCCTGCCGGACGTGTAGCCGCCGGACGCGCCGCCGAGTGCCTTGCCCAGCGTGCCGGTGATGATGTCGACCCTGCCCTCGACGCCGCAATGTTCGGCCGAGCCGCGGCCATTTTTGCCCACGAAGCCGACGGCATGGCTGTCGTCGACCATCACCATGGCATCGTATTTGTCGGCGAGGTCGCAGACACCCCTGAGATTGGCGATGATGCCATCCATGGAAAACACCCCGTCGGTGGCGATCAGCCGGAAGCGGCAGTCCTTGGCTTCCTTCAAGCGCGCTTCGAGATCGGCCATGTCGTTGTTGGCGTAGCGGAAGCGTTTGGCCTTCGACAGCCGCACACCATCGATGATCGAGGCGTGGTTCAGCGCATCGGAAATGATCGCGTCGTCATCACCGAGCAACGTCTCGAACAGGCCGCCATTGGCGTCGAAGCAGGAGCCGTAAAGGATGGTGTCTTCCAGGCCGAGGAAGGATGAAATCGTCGCCTCGAGCTGCTTGTGCTCCTCTTGCGTGCCGCAGATGAAGCGTACCGAGGCCATGCCGTAGCCATAGCGGTCGAGCGCCCGGCTGGCCGCGGCACGCAGGTCGGCGCTGTCGGCGAGGCCGAGATAGTTGTTGGCGCAGAAATTAAGCACCTTCTCGCCGCCCACCACGATCTCGGCAGACTGCGTCGAGGCAATCACCCGCTCGGATTTGTAGAGGCCGGCGGACTTTAACCCGGCGAGCTCATTCGAGAGATAAGAAATGAAAGCGGAGGTCATTGGCAGACTCACGGCAGCACAGCCCTCGCCGCGCGAGGGAGGAACGCTCGACAAGATATCGCGGTACGATGCGTAATTTACGGCGGTCGACCATGCCGGATCGGCATGCTTCTCCCAATACAGGTCTGTCAGCTGGCGAGTCAGGGCACCAACCTTGCCGTCGCCTACAACGGTCTCGTTAATCTTGGATACTGGCATGATCCCGCCCGCTGTAGACGTAATGAAAACCTCATCGGAGCCCTTAAGCTCGTCGCGATCAATGTCGCCGGCGCTGACCGATAGGCTCAGTTCGCCGCATAGATCAAATACGGTCTGGCGGGTAATGCCGGTGAGGACGCCATAAGCCGGTGTCTTCAAGCGGCCGCCCTTCACGGTGAAAACGTTGAAGCCAGGCCCCTCGGCAATGTTGCCGTTGATGTCGACGATCAATGCAGTTTCGGCACCGTAGTCGTACGCATCGAACAGGCCTTTGATCAAATCGAGCCAGTGATAGTTCTTGATGGTCGAATCGATCGACTTGGGCGGGATTCGGACGGTGCTGCTGATGGCGACATGCAGGCCGCGCTCTAGTTGCTCCTTGTTGGCAACCGACCCGAAAGGCACCGCGAACGCGATGAAACGGTTCTCCGCCTCGCGCGGATCGCGGCTGAAGGTGGGCGAGCCACCGCGCGTGCAGATCATTTCGACATAGGCGGACTTGTGCCCGGACAACGCCACACAAGTTGACAGGATCTTTTCGATCTCGCAGCGGCTGTAGGGAACTTTCATGCGGAGCTTTTCCATTCCGCGGCAGAACCGGTCCAGGTGCAGGTCCAGCCTGAAAAACCTGCCGTCCCATACATGAACGGTATCGTAGGTGGCATCGGAATGCAGAAAGCCCCAGTCAAGAACGGATATCTTGGCTTCGGACATCGGCAGGTACTGACCATCCATGAAGGCTATGCCGTGAGGATAATGCCGTTGATCCCGGTGGCGTTTTTCTATGGCTGGGAGAGCTGTTGCAGGTTCGGCTGCAGCAAGTGTCATTCCTGAGTCCTCCAAATCTTGCAATCCAGACGCTCCGCACACCCGGTCACGATTTGCCGCCGCGAAACCGCCCCAGCGGCTCCATCTCAGCAGTTGGCGCACCTCGAACCGCCAGCACGCCGCGCCTGCCAGATTTCGTCATCGCGATCGGTTACCGCCTGGGCGGGTCCATAAGCCCGTTCGTGGGCGGCAGTCGCTCACCCGAAAGCCTAACTAAATCGCAGACTTCGATGCGTCGATAGCGATCAAAGTGGCTCCCCGGCCGCAATGCACGCTTCAAAAACGGGATGGGAGTGGCGAAACATTCAGTCTTAAAAGGGCTGCACCAGCACTCGGGGCGGTGGCGTCGCCTTATCCGGCTGGTGCGGATCCGTAGGATAGTCTACCTGCATGATTGAAGACTCGCCCGCCCGCTACAAACGTCACCTATTTCCTACCGAGATCATCGCGCACGCGGCATGGCTCTACTATCGGTTTCCACTGAGCCTGCGCGACGTCGAAGACCTGCTTGCCGAGCGCGGTATCGTTTCAGACAGTCTGGGAGTGGGCGGAAAAGTTCGGCCTCAAGTTCGCCATCAACTGCGGCAACGGTCCCGCGGTCACTTTGCCGACAAGTGCACCTCGACGAGATGGTCGTGTCCATCAAGGGAAAGAAGTTCTGGCTGTGGCGTGCCGTCGATGCCAATAGCTACCTTCTCGACGCTATTCTCCAAAACCGCAGAAACAGGGGGGCCGCTCTTTGGCTGATGCGCAAGCTTCTAAGCGCCAGGGCGTCCCGCCGCGGGTGATGGTGACCGAAAAGCTGCGCTCGTACTCCACCGCAAGGGCCGAGTTGATGCCGGGCGTCGAGCACCGTTCGCACAAAGGGCTCAACAATCGCGCCGTGAACTGTCATCTTGCTCTGCGGCGACGAGAGTGGCGCATGATGCGCTTCAAATCGGCACGAAAATGCCAACGTTTCGTCTCAACCCACAGTCAGATTGCCAATCTCTTCCACATTCACCGAAACTATCTCACTGTCGCCGATCATCGCCAACTTCGCGCACATGCTATTGCGAGTTGGCAAAAGATTGCCTTGTCAGCTTCTGCTTGAAGGAAAGTCCATATGCCCTCTTCCCGAGTCGAGCTCCGTCAAGGCGACGCCACCTTTCAGTATCTCGACGAGACAAACGCATGTGGCCATTCCAGCCCGAGTCGCTGGCGCATGACTTGACCGCGTTGTTTCCAACGCGCGCGTACCGTTTCCTGACGAATCGGGCAGGCCGGAATGTTCCAGCATGAAACGCGTCCGGCTTTTGATCGGAATGCTGTCTGGCAAACCGTCGGAATCTGCAGTCCGGATGTTGCCGGTGCGAAAGTGACCGGTCTCGATTAGCAATCGACAATCGTCGCCTTACGAGGGTCGGCTGAGCATCATGCATACTGCCTAATGCGTGGTCTCAGCCGCAGCCAAGCTCACGCTCACCAGCTTCTTCCGCTTGACAACCAGGAACGTGCACCTCCGTGCGGCATCCATTTGACGCACAACCCATGCATCTCCTTACTGCTGGGTCGTAGGTTTGTAAGGCAGAAGGGTCTCCACGAGCTTAACCCACCAGCCGATACCGTAAGGCAATGCTTCATCATTAAAATCAAATTTCGGATGGTGAAAATCCGCGCTCGGTCCATTACCAATGAAGATATAAGCACCGGGCCTCTCCTGAAGCATATAGGAGAAGTCCTCAGCGCCAACTTCTTCTCGAATGTTGTCATTCACGGACGCATCACCGACTAGATCGCGTGCTGCCGCGACGGCCAGTTTGGTTTGCTGTGGATAGTTGAAGGTCGCCGGCACTGAGCGCATGTACTTGAATTCGATTTCCGCGCCATAGCCTTGAGCAATTCCAGCTGCAATGACAGGTATCTGCTTTTCTGCGAAATCTTGGAGGCTGGCTCCCAACGCTCTGACCGTCCCCGATATTTCAGCCTGGTCAGGAATGACGTTATATGCCTTCGCAGCGCTCATCTTTGTGACGGACAAAGTAAGCGTTTCTCGAGGGTCAATTTTCCGGGAAACCAACGATTGGAGACCAAGAATGATATGTGCAGCTATCACAACCGGGTCCACGGTGAGATGAGGATCGCATGGATGTCCTCCTTTGCCTTTTACAACTATGTCGAAATCGTCCTGCGAACCCATTGCAGCACCAGGGCGAATGCCAAATTCACCAATTTTGAAACCCGGGTGGATGTGCATCCCGTAGACTTGGGATATGCCGAACCGATCGATGATTCCCTCCTGAACCATCCTCAGGGCGCCTGAAGGCAGTTCCACCTCTTCGGCAGGTTGGAATATCAAGGCAACGGTGCCTTTGAAGTTTCGGGTCGAGGCAAGATGTTTCGCAGCGCCTAACAGCATTGCGGTATGGCCATCATGACCGCATGCGTGCATAATACCAAGGTTTTTCGATGACCATGGCGCGTTTGTTTCTTCAATGATCGGCAGCGCATCCATGTCCGCCCTCAATCCAATTGTCGGTCCTTCGCCCCCTTCGCCTTGGATTAGCGCCACGATGCCGGTTTCAGCGATGCCGGTCTCGATGTGGTTGATGCCGAATGAAGCCAGCTTTTCCGCCACAAATCTTGCGGTGTTCTCCAACCGGTAGTCCAGCTCCGGATTTTCATGGAGATACCGACGCCACTCAGTCACCTCGCTCTGCAGCCCCCGGAAGGTTTCGATGCTGGTCATGCTGTGTTTGCCTTTCGGATCAATTCTGCCAGACGCCGGACAGGATAGGTCCGGCTATTGGAAGCCTTCTTGAGTAAGCGGTGCACCAAGGCACCTTGCAATAGGCCGATGAACATGGAGTTTTCGCGCCATGACATTGGAACATGCAGAGGGCGATTTGGTCGCCGAGTTAAGCGGTGCGGCGGCGGCCGAAGACCGTGCAACAGTGATTGGGCGCGCGCGGCAACGAAGGCTGTGGAGCTGCACTGAGAAGCGCGCGTTGGTCGACCTGGCGAGCGCGGCGGGGTCGTCGGTGACCGAAGTCGCGCAGGCTTTCGGCGTAGCCCCATCACAGCTCTATGCCTGGCGCAAGCAGATGGCCGGCGGCGAGCCTGATGCCGATCAGGCGATGGCGACCTTCGCGCGGATCGAGGTGAGCGATCTGCCCGAGGTTGAACGCCCCGTCGCCGATTGTCCGGACCCGGCCGGCAGGATCGTCGTGGCCTTTCCGAACGGCGCGCGATTGCGGATCGACGGGATCGTCGATCCGACAGCGCTACGTATCGTCCTGACGGAGTTGACCAGGTGATCACGGTGGTGCCGACCGACCGGATTTACCTTTGCTGCGGTGAGACCGATATGCGCCGCGGGATCAACAGCCTGGCACGCATGGTGCAGCAGGTGCTCGCGCTCAATCCGCACACTGGCGCGATCTTCTGCTTCCGTGGACGCAAGGGTCATATCATCAAGATTCTGGCGCATGACGACCAGGGGTTCTGCCTTTTTACAAAACGGCTTTCCGAGGGTTGTTTCGCCTGGCCAACCACCAAGGATCAGGTCGCCGTGTCGCTCACCAAGGCGCAGCTTTCGCTGCTTCTGGACGGGATCGACTGGCGCCGGCCGAGCAAGATTTATCGACCGCGTCTGGCTGGCTGATTTTGACGTTTCTCATTGATTTTGTGTCGATTCTGCTTCCGTAAAGAAGCTCTTTCGGGTATGTAATTTGGGTGTCGGAACAGACCCCCTCAATCGCTGATTTCCTCGCCCGGATCGCCCTTCTGGAGGCGGCCGTTTCTGCCCGTGACATCACCATCGCCGAGCGGGATGAGCAACTGCGAAGGGAGCGCGCCGAGGCCGCACTTCGCATCCAGCGCCTGCAGCTGCGGATCGATCGCTTCAACCGCAAGGCCTTCGGCCGCTCGTCCGAGAAGCTGGGCCAGATGCTGCTCGAACTCGAAGATCTCGAGACAGATTTTGCCGCCGGCGTGCCCGATATCGAGCTGCCCATCGTCGCCGACACCGACAAGGTCCGGGTGTTGCCGGTGCGCAAGCTCAACCCGAACCTGCCGCGAAAGAGGATCGTTCGCGAGCCGTCTTGCGCATGCTGTCCGGGCTGCGGCGGCGATCTGCGCGCCATGGGCGAAGATAGCGAGGAGATGCTCGATCTGGTCGCCCAGGCCTGGCAGGTGATGGAGACCATTCGACCCAAGTACAGCTGCCGGGCCTGCGATAAAATCATCCAGGCGCCGGCACCAGCCAATGCCATTGCACGCGGCAAACTCAGCTATGCCGCGCTCGCCCATATCATGATGGCGAAGTGGGGTTATCATCTACCCTTCTACCGTTTATGTTGATGTCAACATAATGCAGAGCGTTTTTAGCTTGGCGTCGCGCAGAAAGGCGGCTGGCGAGAGCGCGCTGTGGTGGATCGCGACGGTGAGCTAAAAACGTGTTGGACTAAGCCGCGGGCACAGGTGGCCGCTATGGGCGTTCAATTGAGGCCGTGCCCATGAACCGGCATGGCGTGGGCGCGGATGCGGTCGTGGACGCGGCGATTGCAGGGGTCGGTGCGCCGAAAGCGGCACGGATATCGGTTGCGGCAAGGTGAGGACCGGCGCCGCGCCCTGCCGGGAGAGGCTGCCCGGGGGTGACGGCGCGCACCTTCGCGGGACCGGCTCGGTTTTGCGGCCGAACGGCCCGGGCGATACGGTGACGACGAAAGCTGAGCGCTTCTTTCATGATGTATCCCGGTATGGCGGGGGTCCGGTGACGCCGTCGAACGTTTCGATGACGATCATCCGCCCCTGATGACAGGCCGGGCATTGCCGGAGGGAATGCCCGGTAAGGTCCTCGTAGCGGTCGCGGTAGTCCTTCGCCGAGCAGCTGTTCGACGCCTCTGGAGCCGGCATGCCGAGCAGGTCGCGGCAGTGGGCGAGCTTTTGCGCGCGATGGCGATTGCCGAGGAAGCCGTAATAGCGGATGCGATGGAAGCCGTCGGGCAGGACATGCAGCAGGAAGCGGCGCATGAACTCGTCGGCCGAGACGGTCATGACCTTTTGCCGATTGCCGTGCCGATAGTCCTTCCAGCGGAAACGAACGGTGCCATCCTCGATGGCGACGAGGCGATTGTTGGAAATGGCGACGCGGTGCGTATAGCGGCCGACGTAGTCGAGGACCTGTTCGGGTCCGGCGAAGGGCGGCTTGGCGAAGATCACCCACTCGGCCTTTCGAAGGGGCGCCAGATAGCGCCGGAAGGCGTCGCGCTCGCTCAAGGCCTGCAAGCTAGAGAAGAACTTCAACTGGCCGGCCGCGAAGGCTTTCTCCAGGTGCTCCAGAAACAAGCGTCGGAACAGGCGTGAGAGCACCCGGACCGGCAGGAAGAAGCCGGGTTTGCAGGCAATCCATCGCGTGCCGTCGGCAGAAAGGCCACCGCCTGGGACGACGCAGTGCAGGTGGGGATGGTGCAGCAAGTTCTGGCCCCAGGTGTGCAGCACGGCGAAGAAGCCGATCTCGGCACCCAGGTGTTTGGGATCGGCGGCAATGGTGCGCAGTGTCTCGGCGGTGGCGCGGAAGAGCAGACCGTAGACGAGCGCCTTGTTCTGATAGGCGATGGCGGCAATGTCACCCGGCAGCGTGAAGACGACGTGGAAGTACTGTGTGTCGAGAAGCTCGGCGCGACGGTCCTCCAGCCATTGCGCGCGGGCCAGCGATTGGCAGCGGGGACAATGTCTGTCGCGGCAGCTGTTGAAGGCGATGCGCTGGTGGCCGCATTGATCGCACTGCTCGATATGCCCGCCGAGCGCGGCGGTGCGGCAGAGTTCGATCGCCGTCATGACGCGACGCTGCGCGGTGCTGAGCGACGCGTCATGCTGCACGCGATAGGCTTCGCCATAGCGGCGGAATATATCCGCCACCTCCGGCCCCGAGCGGGCCATCGGCTTGAGCTCAGAAGTACTGAGGCTTGGCCGGCGGCGGCGGGGTGGGGGCCGGACGCGGTAAGAGCTCGTACGGGCTCGACGTGGCGCAGACCTTGTTGGTGGCAATCCGCAGGTAATGGGCGGTGGTCGCGAGGCTGCGGTGACCGAGCAGCAGTTGAATGGTGCGCACGTCGGCGCCGGCCTCCAATAGATGGACGGCAAAGGCGTGCCGCAGGCTGTGCGGCGTGACCGGTTTGGGCAAGCGGGAGAGGTCGCGCGCTTTCGCGCAGGCTTGTCCCACCGCATCCCTGGTGATCGGCTGGCCGGCGCGATCGCCGGGGAAGAGCCTCGCCTCTGGCCGGCACACCTTCCAATAGCTGCGCAGGATCTCCAGCAGCTTGGGCGACAGCATCACGTAGCGGTCCTTCTGGCCTTTGCCCTGCTCGACGCGGATGACCATTCTCTGGCTGTCGATGTCCGTGGTCTTCAGCTGAACCGCCTCCGAGATGCGCAAGCCGGCGGCATAGCAGGTGGTCAGGATGGCGTGGTGTTTGACGTTGAGGACGCAGCCGAGGAATTGCTGAACTTCCTCGGGGCTGAGGATGATCGGCAGCTTCTGCGGCTTCTTGGGAAACGGGAGGACCTCTTCAGGCGCCCAGTCCCTTTCGAGCGTCACACTGTAGAGAAAGCGCAGCGCAGCGATGGCGGTGTGGATCGAACCGGACGCCAGCTTCTTCTCGTTGGTCAGATAGACCTGATAGGTCCGAATGTCCTCGCGCCCGAGCACGTCCGGCGACTTGCCGAAGTGGCGGGCGAACAGCGACACCTGTTGCAGATAGGAGAGCTGGGTGTTGAGCGCGAAGTTGCGCACCTGCATGTCCTCGCTCATGCGTTGCCGAAGTTGGGTCATGACAAGCTCCTTTGTCCGATGGAATGGGCTGCAAGCAGCCACCCCATGCTCGCGCAGTTGGAGCTCCTATTGAACGCCTGACCGGCACGACAGAGGACGCCATCAAGACCGCGCCGTCGGCGTACACCCCCCTTGCCGCTCCGCCGTGGCGGAGCGGGTTAGTCCAAACGGTAAGATGTTGCGCAGAGGATTATGCTGCGGAGGCTCCATTTCCTCCCTGATTTCAGGCAATCTGGAGTAATCTCCGCAACATAATTTATTGGACTCAAATAGCGTTTAGGAACGCCATCACGCCCTTGTTCTCTTTCCACGGCCTTTCCGGTCGCGGAGCGGCGGCGCTGCAGAGTGCCATCGCTTTCGCTTTCATCTCGAGATCGATCTCGGCGTAGATGTTGGTGGTCTCAAGGCTTACATGTCCGAGCCATGCACGGATGGTGTTAAGGTCGACACCCGCCTGCAGCAGATGGCAGGCGCATGTATGGCGGATCACGTGGGGTGTGATCGGCCTTGCAGCGAGCGATGGCACCTGTGCCGCACATCGCTCGACAAGCCGATAAACTCCGAACCGCGTATATCGTTTGCGATGGCGGCTGAGGAAGACGGGCTCGCAGGTTTCCCGTCCCTGAATGAGCTCGCCGAGCGTATCCTCTGTGCGCGCCCACAGTGGGCATTGGCGGATTTTGTTGCCTTTGCCGTGAAGAGTGACGAGCGCATGATTATCGCCGCGCCGACTGATCTGAAGATCGCCGACCTCTAATCTCGTGGCTTCCGAGACCCGCGCTCCCGTGTTGTAGAGGAAGAGCAACAGGGCATGCTCGGCCTGGCCGCGTAGGGTTTGGCGGTCGGGAACCGTTACAAGCGCTTCCATTTCGTCCCTGCTCATCCACGAGACCGGCTGCGGCGCGGCCTTCTTTGTCGTGATGGCACGGATCTGCGCGCACCAGGCAAGATGAGCTGGGTCACGGCTGGCGACAAAGCGCGCGAAGGATCGGATCGCCGTCAGACGTTGGTTTCGGGTCTGTACCGAGCAACTGCGGCTCTCCTCAAGATGAGCAAGGAACTGCAGTATGAGTGCCGGAGTAATATCTTCGACATTCAGACGATCCGCTGATTTGCGGATCTTTGTACTGATAAATGGCAGCAGCAGCGTGAAGCTGTCGCGATAGCTCATTTGCGTATTGCGGGCGAGACGGCGTTCAGTGAAGATGTAATCAGCCAGAAAGCGCCGAAGCCAAGGGCCGAGTGTACGAAGATCACGCATGGTGTCCTCCGTTGACGTAGCGGTCGAAGCAGGCCGATGCTTCGTGTAACAGTTCCGGTGTCATCGACAGGTAGACGCTTGTGCCGTCCAGGTCGGCGTGACCGAGATATGTCGAGAGTGCTGGTAGCAGCCGTTGCACATCTGCGCCGTCGCGATACCAGGACGTCAGCCGATGGACGGCTGCAGTATGCCTCAGGGCGTGGAGACACGGGGCGCGTCGGCCATCATCCTTATGGTCGATTCCGACATGCTTGAGTAGCCGTTTGAATGCATGATCGACATTGTGTTTCCTTACCTGCGTTCCGTCGCGGTTTGCGAGAAAGGCGGACGCCATTCCTTCTGGCAGGGGGCGATCGGCACGGAGTTCGGCATAACGTCTAAGGGCACCGGCAAGTTGAGGCGCTACAGGAACGAGACGGCTCTTGTAGAATTTGGTGTTCCTCACCGTCAGGATGGCGTCCGCAAGCTCGACATCCTTCATGGTCAGATGGAGCGCTTCGCTGGTTCGCAGCCCCGCGCCATACAGGATCAAGAGCAACATATGGAAGGTCTCGGCGTCGAGCCGGATACTGCGCTTGCGGCTAATGCCAATGCTTCCAAACAGACGCTGCAGTTCCTCACGGGAGTAGATGTAAGAGGGCGCTGATTGCGGCTCCCGCGGCTCTTCGTCCGCCGGCGGCAACGGCGAGGCGACAGCATAACCGCGACTGATCGCATAACGGTAAAAACCGGCGAGAGTGCCATATTTGTTCGCGCGGCAACGCGTGAGCGGACCGGTTCCAGCGAGAAAGCGGCGCGCATCGCTTTCGGTAACCGCATCGCAGCACGCGTGCTCGGGGAAGTTCTTGCAAAATTGGTACAATGTCCTTGCGCTGGTGATAAATCGCGCGCCATGGGCGCGCCGCCATACGACATAGTGGTCGACCGCTTCACGAAGAATCATAGGAGGCCTCCCAGATCGATCTCCGCAACCTCGCGAAGAACATTGAGATTGACCTTGGCGTAGATCGCGGTGGCCCTCGTGCTTCGATGACCGAGATAGTCTCCGACCGCCTTCATCGATAAACCTTGATCCAGGAGATGTTGGGCCGCGGCATGGCGTAACGCATGTGGGCCGCGGCGCTTGCCTGTGATTCCGAGATCATTGAGACGAGTAAAGACGATCCCCTTAATTACCCCGCGGGTAAGCGGCCTAATCGGGGCTTTCATCGTCAGGAACAGTGTCCGTTCAGGGTGCGCGGGTCGAACCTCGCGCAAGTAACGCAGGATCGCTTGCCCCACATCTGGTGACAGCGGATAGAGATGGGTGCGTCCGGGCTTGGGGCAGCGTACCCGCAACATCTCCTGCTGCCAGTCTAAGTCTCCCAGCTGCAGGCCGCTGACTTCTCCGGCACGCAGACCGTAGGTGATCAGCAGCATCAGGATAGCGCGGGCGCGTATCTCGTGGGGATGGTTTCCTTCTGTGGTAGCGAGTAGACGGGTGACCTCGTCCCGGTTCAATCCCTTCGGAATTGTCTCGCCCGGATAGCGCCGTGGCGGCATGATCCCGTCGGCCAATCCCGGTCTGCACCAAGCCTGCTGCTCGGCGAACCGGATGAACCTACGAAGTTGTTGAGCATAGAGATGGGCGGTTGAACGATTAAAACCGCGCGCATGATAACGCGCGATAAACTGATCGAAGTAGGATATCCCTGCCGACGATAGATCGACGCCTGTTTCATCCAGCCAAACGAAAAAGCTGTCGACCGTTCGACAACAATCATCGATCGTCTTCTTCGCCCATCCGCGTTCGGAGGCCATGCGCGTGGCAAAGATAGCAACCTCGCGCGTATGGGAGTGGAACATAGCCCGCGGCTCAAACCAGCCCATAAAGCGCATCCACCGCTCAGCGTGCCCGAAGAAGCGCCGACCTGCGCGAGATCGTGACTTGCGTTCCGCGGGTGAGGACCACCGCCGGAGCGCGTTCTCGATCTTGGACAAGTTCGAACTGTCGTTGTCGTGCAAATCGAGAATGCGCACCAAATCCCACTGGTGGTATGCGATCTTCCGCAATGTCTCGATCTTAATGCCGAGACGCTCGCAATGCGAAAGATACTGAAGCCGCTCCTTCTGCAATGGGGCGGAACGATAGCGCGCGATCGTGCGCGGTTGTCCAAATAGAATTTCAAACATGATCCGAGTCTCCTTGTTGTTGGAGCCCTGATCATGCCACCGGCTTGGCTTCAGAAAATTATGTTGCGGAGATTACTTCAAATTGTCTGAAATCTGGGAGGAAATGGAGCCTCCGCAGCATAATCCTCTGCGCAACATCTTACCGTCAGACACAGATGATGGCCGCCAAGGGCGTCGATATCGAGCGATCCACCCTTGCGCGCAGCGCCGGCTACGCCGCCGCCTTGCTCGATCCGATCTACAATCGCATCCGCGAGATCGGCCGTACCCGCACCAAGATTCACACCGACGACACGCGGCTTCCGATCCTGGCGCCCGGCACCGGCAAGACGCACAAGGGCGCGCTCTGGGTTTACGTCGCCGACGACCGCAACTCAGGCTCGCAGGAGCCGCCGATCGCCTGGTATCGCGCCACCATGGGACGCGCCGGCGAGAGCGTGATGACCGAGCTCGCCGGATTTGCCGGCACGCTCCAGGCCGACGGTTTCAGCGGCTATAACCAGATCTACAAGGGCGGCGCCATTCGAGAAGCTGCCTGCCTGGCCCATCTGCGTCGCAAGATATTCGACGTTCACGACAGCCAGCCGACCGAACTCAGCACGACGGCGATGGCCGGTATCCAGGCGATCTACCGGATCGAGGAAGAGATACGGGGGCTCCCGCCCGCCGAGCGATTGGCCGCACGACGAAGGCGGACCCGCCCCCTGGTCCGGGCGCTGCGACGACAGCTCATGCGCCAGGGCAACGGTTTGTCGCGCCATGCCGATATCGCGAAGGCCTTCGCCTATGGCGCCAGGCGATGGCGCGCGTTCAACCGCTTCCTATACGATGGCCGGCTCGAGCCCGACAACCTGATCGCGGAGCGGGCGATTCGTGGATTTACGGTTGGCCGGCGCAATTGGCTTTTCTCGGGCAACTTCGCCGCGGCAGAGCGGTCCGCGGTCGTGCTCAGCATCATTGAGACCTGCAAGCTGTGCGGCGTCGATGCCGAAGCCTACATGGCCGATGTCACCGAGCGCATCCAGAACGACTGGCCAGCCTCGCGCTGGGACGAGCTGATGCCATGGAATTGGGGGCGCCGCCAAGAGATGCCGCTCCCCTTGGCGGCATGAGCGCGATCGATGACATGGCGCTGTCGGACGAGGCGCTCGAGGCCTGGATGGCCGCCAAGACCGCCCCCCGCCCGTTGGTGCGGACCATATCGGCGCTGGATGGCTTCGTAACGGCGGCGGTCACCGGGCCCCGGTTCGCGGACCCGCAAGACTGGATGTGCCCGCTCATGGGGTTGCCGCGCGACGTCCTGGCCAAAGGCTCTGCAACCGATCACGCGGTGTTTGCCAGCCTCGCCAGGATCCACAACCGGATCAACGAGACGCTGTTCGACAGACCGCAGGATTATGCGCCCCGGTTCGCCACCAAGCCCAGCGGCAGCATCGACCCCCGGCCGTGGTGCCAGGGCTTCCACACGGCCATGAATCTCAACATCAAACGCTGGAAACGGCTACTCGACCTCGACAACCCCAACCACGGCCTGCTGCTGCCGATCCTGATCTACTGCGTGGACAAAAAGGGCAGGCCCGTCCTCGGCAAGCCCCGACCGGGGCCTGAGACCGCGCACTTCATCGAGCACGAGGCCTACAAAGACATCGCCCTCGTCATCCCCGCCCTCCGCGAACTCCACTACGTCACCCACTACCATCAGTGATCGGCGCCGGCGCGCGCCGGCCAACGAGCGACCTACCATCGACGAGCCACAAGACGATTTTGGCCAAGGTGCCTTGGTGCATCGCTTACCTTCTTGAGGAAGATTCAGCGCTACATCGGCGCGCACACTGCGCTCACACAGGCACTGACGTTGCAAAGTCGGTTATTTCGATCGCAGAGACTCTCAACTTCAGACGACAGCTAACGGCGCCGGGCGCTCGCGCGTCGGCGGAGCCACCGGCGACCGGCCACCATCGCTACAACCGTGAGCGCGGCGGCGATGTAGAGCATCTCGGTGGTGCCGTCGCCTCCATCTGGAGCCACGCCGAAAATCCGCTCGATAAAATCCATGTGTTTCTCCTTCCTGAGATGAATAAGCTATCGGTATGCCTTCACGCGCTAGTTCCTTCCGATCCCTATTGGCTCGACGCCGGCGCTCCTGAGAGCGAGGTTGAGCGCGGCAGCCTCTTCCTTCCCCGCGTCAAACTTTTTGATTTCGGCATCGACCTTCGACACGATCTCATCGGCGACTTGTCGGGCGGGCTGCGTCGGCGCCTCGTCGGCAACGGCCACCACGCTGATGAGGTCAACCAGCTTATCCTTCAAGCCAGGCGGGTTCCGCTCTTGGTCTAGCGGCGTCTCCTGCTTGATGTCGATCAGCGCTCCCTCGATTGCCTCAAGCTGTCCAGCCAAGGCTTGAGCACGATCCCCAAGCGGAGTGCGCTTTTCTCCAAGCCACTTCTGCATATCCGCCATCTGTCGCTTCATCAGGCGAATATGATTGACCGTCTGATTGAGCGCAGAAAGCCTGCTGAACAACTCTTGTAGGAGCGCGAACTGCTCGGCGAATTCCTTCTCAGTCGTAACTACCCTTGGATCCTTGACGACGGAGAAGCTGACGATTTGATCCTTATCACCTGTTTCGAGCCGAACTCTATAGCTGCCTGGAATGACAGCAGGGCCGCTCGGATCCTCCCTCTCCGCCGCGAGAGCCTTGTACTTCGGGGTCTCCAGCGATCGGTCTAGCTGGGCCGCTCCCGGATATCTGAGATCCCAAACGAAGCGGTTGAGGCCAGCTTTCGTGCCGAGCTTCGAGTGAAGAGGAATGTCTTTGTCATCGCTTGAAAAGCTGGTGATGACGTCGCCGCGAGCGTCCTGGAAGGTCAGTTTAATCGGGTGTTCCGCATCGCTGGCCAACCAATAATTGATGATCGCTCCGTCCGGCGGATTCTCACCGCAGTCGAGATAGCGACGATCGCTTCGCCCGTCGTCGAACTCCACGACTTCTTTGGCGGCGCCTATGCCCCAGCCCATGTAGCCGATACCGGGTTTGGAGATGCCGACTTTGGAGAAACTTTGCCCAGCGGCCCATGCCAGCTTGGTCCGGATTGCAGAACGTGGGTTCATCAGCTTTACGTCTTTTTGATCGGCATCTAGTTCGCGCAGTGGGGTAATGTCATCGAGGATCCAGAAAGACCGGCCATGGGTACCGACGACGAGGTCGCTTCCTTTGATCTTCAGATCGTAGACAGGAACGATGGGCAAACCCCCAGCCATACGGGACCAATGCGTACCGTCATCGAGACTGAAGAAAACTCCGGTTTCAGTGCCGACGAAAAGCAGTCCAGAACGAATTGGATCAGCGCGTAACACACGAGTTATTTCGGCTTGCGGGAAGTTGCCGTTGATCGATTGCCAGCTCTTGCCTCCGTCCTTGGTGCGAAAGAGACAGGGCCGGTAGTCTGAAAGTTTGTATCGCGTGGCCGCGACATAAACGGTCTCTGCGTCGTGCGGGGAAATTTCCAGGCATCCCACATAGGCTAGTTCGGGCATCTGCTTGGGAGTGACGTTGCTCCACTGTGTTCCCTCGTTCCTTGTCACGTGGACAAGGCCGTCATCAGTAGACGCCCAGATCTCGCCTTTGCGGTGCGGAGACTCCATGAGCGAAGCGCACGTCGCATGAACCTCGGCACCCGAGTTGTCGCGGGTCAAGATGCCGCCCGAATAGTCCTGCCGAACGGGATCGTTGAGGCTTAGATCCGGCGACATGGCTGTCCAGCTCGAGCCTTCGTCGCGGCTGCGGAAGACGTGATTGCCCCCGGCATAGAGCGTCTTTGCATCATGCGGAGAGAAAGCAATCGGGAAAGTCCAACCGAAACGGTAGCGCATGTTCTTTGGCGCTTCACTGACCGTGTATTCCGGCCAGACGTTGACCACGCGGATCTGGCGAGTGCGATGGTCATAACGTTGCAGAGCCGAGGTGCTGCCTGGGCTTGAGCCGATCGCGCCGCAATAGACGATATTGGGATCCTTGGGATCGACGACAATGAATCCACTCTCGCCGGTGCCGGGATAGGTGCAGTCGCCCAGTGGAATGACACCCCACTCCGAAGCGCTCGGAACCGAGATCGCGGTATTGTCCTGCTGCGTGGCGTAGACGCGGTATGGATACTGGTTATCGACGTCGATGCGATAGAACTGCGCCGTCATCTGGTTGTAGATCGATGACCACGTTGTGCCGCCATTGAACGTCACACAGGCGCCGCCATCATTGCCTTGAATCATCCGCTTGGGGTTTGCTGGGTCGATCCAAAGGTCGTGATTGTCAGGGTGCGGTGTCGTCACTTCGGCAAAATTTACCCCGCCATCACTCGACTTCCACATCTGCAAATTGTTGACGTAAACTGTGTCGGCGTGGCGGGGATCGGCGAAGACATGTGTGTAGTAAAAAGGACGATGCATCAGATCACGGTTCTGCGAGACCTGTATCCAATGGTCACCATGATCATCAGTGCGATACAGCCCGATTCTGTCGCCCTCAGCCTCAATAAGCGCGTAGGCTCGCCCGGATTGGGCTTCGGAGACGGAAACACCAAGTTTCCCGAGTGGGCCGTCGGGTAAGCCGTTCCGCCCGGACAACTCCTCCCAGCTATCACCCCCGTCCAGAGACCTGAACAGTCCGCTTCCCGGCCCGCCGCTGCTCAGGTTCCAGAAGTTCCGCCGTGTCTGCCAGATAGTGGCAAGAAGGATGCGCGGGTTGTTAGCATCCATCGAGATGTCGACTGCGCCGGCGTCGGGGCCGCGATCAAGGACCTTCTGCCAAGTCTTGCCTCCGTCCTTGGAGCGAAATACGCCGCGTTCCTCGTTGGGTCCAAACGCATCGCCGAGTGCAGCAACAAAGACGATGTCGGGATCATGCGGATGAATGCAAATCTTGCCGATGTGTCGGGTGTCTTTCAAACCGAGATGAATCCAGCTGCGACCGGCGTCGGTCGACCTGTAAACGCCGTCGCCGTAGGAGACATCGTTGCGGATCGTCGTCTCGCCCATGCCCACATAGATGACGTTCGAGTCCGAGCGGGCGACCGCCAGCGCACCGACACTTGCGCTGGAAAAGTAACCGTCGGATATGCAGCGCCAATAGACGCCGCCGTCTATTGTCTTCCACACACCCCCGGCACAAGCACCGAAATAGAAGACCATCGGCTCGTTGGGGTCTCCCGCCACCGCCACAACACGGCCGCCTCTGGCTGGTCCTATGCATCTCCACTTAAGCGCTTCGAGGTGCTTGGGGTCCGTTACACGGATCGGCGTCGACATTGCACTACCTCCCGATGTTTAGGTCGTTACCATAACGCGCTGGCTCGTGTTGAGGGGTTTGGGTATTCACAGCGCCGAGACCGCTCCTAAGCGCTCGAGTGCATCGCAACGGACGCGAGTTCCATATCTTCTCATACAGCTACCCTTTGGTCCGCCTGCCCTGCCAACCGTCTGGAGCCGATCAGCCTCCAAGCCGAATGCAAATCGAATCCTCCATCGTGCCTGCGAAGGATGGTGCATCGGAGCGCGGGCTAGGCACCAATCCACAAGTAGCCCTGAAACAAATGTGCCAGAAAGCGCTTCGGTTTGAAACGCCGCCGGCTTTGTGACCCGCGGTAGAGCGGACGCTCAGTGGTAGCGTCCGTTGCATTGACAGCGCACGTGCATGTCCGCCCTGGCACAGGGATCCAGGCGATACCGGTGTCTGCAGAGCAAGCGCGCATATGGCTGATACAAGGCGAGTTTCTTGGTGAGGAGGAAGGACATTTTGTGCACCGCGAGTATCAACTCGAGAGCTCGAACAGAGAAGCCACCGCGAGGCTATGTCTTACAGACGTAAAGCAGTCATTCACTTGGTCCATGGCACCTTCAATCACGCTGGTATTGATCACCTCTTGCTAACGGCCCGAAGATGTGCGGACCCGCCAAGCAAGCCAAGGCACTCTGGTGCAAAGCTCAACAGCAGTACGGACAAGATTGTAGGCAAACCAGCCCGACCTATGAAACGAAAGGCTCACCGCAGGACCAAGAATGAAATGGAGTCGCCATTCATTTGGATATTGCAATAAACAGTCCGAGAGGCTATGCGATCGCATTGCTGAGCCAAGGGGAACATGATGGACGATCTCGATCGGCGGATCCTCGCAGCGCTCCAGAAGAACAACCGTCTGTCGTTTGCCGAGATCGCGGACCTTGTCGGTTCGTCGGCGGCCTCGTGCATGCGCCGCGTTAACAGGCTGCGCGCTGACGGCATCATTGTCGCCGATATTTCGCTTGTGGACCCGAAAGCGCTCGGCAAATCGCTCACTGTCGTCGTCACAGTAGAGCTGGATCGCGAGCGACTGGATCTAGTCGATGACTTCAAGCGAGCCATGCGCGCGGCACGGGAGGTGACGCAGTGCTATATGGTAACGGGCGATGCGGACTTCGTGCTCATTGTAGCAGTTGAGGATGTGGAGGCTTTCGACGTTTTTGTTAAGACAAAGCTCTACACGAACCAAAACGTCCGCAAATTCAAAAGCATGATCGCTTTGGACCGTGTGAAATTCGAGCCTAGGATTTTGCTCTAGCTAGTGTTTGGGCTGATCCGTTTCCATCACTTCCTGTAGGTTTTTGAAGCGCGCGTTGCGCGCACATGGCAACTTTGATCGCACCCCACGCGAGCAATCTGCGATTGAATCTATGCGGCCAACTAATCAGGCTGTCAGGATCAAAGGGGCGCCGACCGTGCACGTCGCTGCGCGCGACGACCTAAAGCATGGTCAAGGGCCCCATCAACACTCGAGCCAGCGAACTGCGAAGCCCGCGGGCGGTTGCAGCTGCTGGCTCCAAAGATAACTGGGCGGCGGATCGCCTGGTCGTCGCGGACATGGAGCGAAAAAGAATGACGTTTGCCGCTAGCGAGTCCGTGTCGGCTCCACCAATCGTCGAGCAGCACCACCGAGATCATCGATTCTATCCCTCGGGTGTGGCTTTCATGGACGGACAATACTTGCCCGTGTCGGAAGCCAAAGTTTCCGTACTAGATTGGGGGTTTCTGCACTCCGACGCAACCTATGACACGGTCCACGTTTGGGATGGCCGATTCTTCAGACTTAACCTACACCTCGATCGGTTCTTCCGAGGGATGGAACGTCTACGCATGAAGCTTCCTTACAGCCGGGCGGAGATCGAGGGCATCCTTGCCAACTGCGTTGCTCTTTCCGGTCACAAGTCCGCCTATGTTGAGATGATCTGCACTCGTGGCGCCTCGCCGACCTTCAGCCGCGATCCGCGCGAGGCGGAGAACCGTTTCATCGCGTTCGCGGTGCCGTTCGGGTCCGTCGCTAACAAGGAACAGCTCGAGCGCGGCCTGCACATCGCCATTAGCGACACGGTGCGCATCCCTCCGAAATCAATTGACCCTACTATCAAGAATTACCACTGGCTCGACCTCGTGAAAGGTCTTTTCGATGCGTATGACTCTGGAGCAGAGACGGCTCTGGTCGTCGATGACAACGACAACATCGCCGAGGGCCCCGGTTTCAATGTCTTCACCGTCAAGGACGGCCGTCTCCGGACACCGGGCTACGGGGTCCTCCCGGGCATCACGCGCCAGACGGTGCTCGATCTCTGCGGCGAGCTCGCCCTGACCGCTACCGTCGGCGACGTCGCACGTGGCGAGATCAAGGCTGCGGACGAAGTGTTCATCACCTCTACCGCCGGAGGTGTCATGCCGGTGACGAAAATCGACGACTCTGCAGTCGGCGATGGTACGGTCGGCGCCGTCACCCGCCAGTTGATGGATCTCTATTGGAAGAAGCACGCCGATCCAGGCTGGTCGACCCCGGTGTCGTATGGCTGATCCCGCCGCGTAGTTGGCTATGTGATTTACCGCCTCTAAGAGCCTTCTGTCATGGCGGTCGTTGAGGTCAAAGTGCTCCTGTACTTTTTCTCGGACCGTTCCGCGGGTCACTCGCTTCTCTTCGCGGTCGGCGCTTGGGCCGCCGCATGACGGGGTCAGGACAGCGAGGCGTCTCAATCTGTTTCACGACCTTGCCGAGTTTTGGCCTGCAGGTTCCGGGGCTCTTAACGAGATCGCCTCGCCCATCGTCACACGGAACGATCCGGGCATCGCCCGTTCGGGCGAAAGCTTTGCTTTTGCTCCTTCGGTGTTCGTCGCGGCTTACGCCTCCAGCGGGGCAGGCTCCTTTCCAAAGCGGAACTCGGTCGCGTCGGCCCACATGCGATGCAGGATAACCGCCAGCTTGCGGGCCACCGCCATGCCGAGGCGTCTGGCGATGTTCATGCCCCAGGCGCGCAAGCTCGACCATTTCTTCGAGCGCACGAGCTGGGAATGCGCCGCCTCGTAGAGGGCGGTGCGGGCGAGTTCGTCGCCGAAGCGGCTCTCACCGGACTGGTAGCGCAACTGCGTCAGCGGCCTCGCCTTGTTGAAGTCCTGCCTCCATTCGGCGATGGCGCTTCGGGCGTGGTCGAGGCTGAAGAACAGGCTCTCGTTCAAGAACTCATCGCGCATCCGGCCGTTGAAGGATCCATTTTGCATCGGCTTGCCCGGCGCGATGTAGTGCCATTCGACGCGGTGATCGTTCGACCAGGCGAGGATCGCGTTCGAGGTGAACTCCGTGCCGTGATCGGAGACGATCATGTCCGGCTTGCCCCGCTGGACGATCAGGTCCGTCAGTTCGCGAGCAACGCGGCGACCGGAGATCGAGGCGTCCGGGATCGCGGCAAGGCATTCGCGGGTCACGTCGTCGACGATGTTGAGCACGCGGAAGCGTCGTCTGCAGGCGAACTGCTCATGCACGAAGTCGAGCGACCAGCGCGCGTTCGGCTTCGCCTCGACCAGGATCGGCGCCCGCGTGCCAACCGCGCGGCGTCGCCCCTGGCGATCGGAAGCCCTGCATAATACGCTCCCGTTTTTGCAGCGGCACATACGAATTCTCCGCCCGTAGCCCCAGATGCGCTCCCACCGCCTGCGAGGAGCCGAACCGCTCCGGCCGGTCGATGGTGGCGCGGAAGGCGAGCGCGGTGATCGGCCCGACGCCCGGCGCACTTGTCAGCCGCCGGCAGACTTCCTCCTCCCGGACGATGTCGAGAACCTGCTTGGTCAGGCGGGCGAACTCCTTAGCATGACGACGTCAGGCCCTCCTCGCGGTAGAGCCGGTAGATGCGGTTGATCCCCGATGCCTCGACCCGCGCCGGAGCAGGATGAACAATCGTCGATAGCCGAAACGTCGTAAGCGCGAATTTCCCCGCACCTTTTGCTGTTGAGCGCTCTGATGCATGAGGTGTCCACCAAAATAGGTGGACACCAAGTGATGGAAGAAGATGAGCAGAAACTGCGGGTGAGGCTTGTCGGTCGGAACGGGCGACGCCGATACGACCCCGCATCGAAGGACCGTCTTGTCGCGGCCTGCCTTGAGCCTGGCGTGTCGGTATCGAGGCTTGCGCTCGAACATGGGGTCAATGCGAACCTTCTTCGGAAGTGGATAAAGAAGCGCGCGGAGACCCAGTCCCTCCCGCCGTCCTCACCACCGGCGTTCATCCCGGTTCAGATTGAAAGTGCTGCCGATCGGGCCCTGTCGCGACAGAGTAGTATGGCTGCGGTGGATTTGCCGGCGACCTGTGATGAAGTGCGTGGGTCGGAACCCAAAAGGGCTGCATCTTTTCCCTCTCCAGCCAAGATGAGCGCGTCGCTGCCGAACGGCGTGAAGCTGACGCTGGAATGCGGTGATGTGGATGCGTTGGCAGCCGTAATCGGAGCGCTGTGTCATGTTCACACTGGGCGCTAATTTGAAAGTCTACCTGCACCGCGAGCCGATCGACTTTCGGGCCGGGATCAACAGCCTTGCGGTTTTGGTTCAGGAGACGATGGCGCTCGACCCGTTTGCTCCGGCGATTTTTGCGTTCTGCAATCGCCGCCGCGACCGGATGAAGCTCCTGTTCTTCGATCGGTCGGGCTTTGTGCTGGTCCTGAAGCGGCTGACCGAGGACAGGTTCAGGTGGCCGCGCCGGGAGGCTGCGGTCGTCCAGCTTACGACCGAGCAATTGCACTGGATTCTCGACGGCATCGATATTGACGCAATGGTCCGCCATCCGGTGCGGCAATATCAGGTCGCAGGCTGACGGCTCCCGAATTGTGCGGTTGACGCGGCGGCATGCTTTCGATTCAAGAATCTGATGAATCGACCCGGCGAACCGACTGTTGAAGAGCTGATGGCGCGCATTGCTGCGCTGCAGGCGCAGAACCGTCAACTCGCCGACCGGGTCGTCAAACTCGAGGAAGAGTTGGCGCTTGCGCGGCTGCATCGTTTTGCGCCGAAGAGCGAAAAGCACATTGACCGCCTCTTCAATGAAGCCGAACAGGCCGCGGATGAGGAAGACGCCGACAGCGAAGATGGCGATGTCGTTGTCCTGCCGGACACGGGCTTGCCGGCGAGCGAAGGGGCGACGGGAAAGAAGCGCGGCCGCAAGGCCTTGCCGGAAAACCTGCCGCGCGAGCGTGTCGAGTATGACCTTCCCGACGCCCAGAAGGCTTGTCCTTGCTGCCGTCACCAGATGCATCGCATGGGCGAGAGCGTTACCGAACAGCTTCATATCGAGGTGAAGGCGAAGGTCCTGCAGAATGTGCGGTTCAAATATGCTTGCCGTCATTGCGACCGCACCGGGATCAACACGCCGGTCGTGATCGCGCCGATGCCCACGCAACCTTTGCCGGGCAGCATCGCTACGGCCTCGACGCTGGCCTTTGCGCTCGTTCACAAATACGTCGACGGCACGCCGCTCTACCGCCTGGCGCAGGCCTTCGAGCGCGCCGGTGTTCCTGTCAGCCGAGGCGCTCTGGGCCACTGGGTGATCGGCTCGAGCGAAAAGCATCTCTCCCGCATCTATGACGCGCTGAAGCTGCGGCTCAGATCGCAGCCCCTCATCCATGGTGACGAGACCACGGTCCAGGTGCTGAAGGAAATGGACAGAGAGGCCGCCAGCACGTCATATATGTGGGCTTACCGGAGCGGCGAGGACAGTGACGAGCCGATCGTCCTGCTCGATTATCAGCCGGGCCGCGGCCAGATACACCCGCAGGCCTTCCTCGGCGATTACCGCGGCATAGTGATGAGCGACGGCTACACCGCCTGGCGCACGCTGGAGGGCGCAACGCATCTTGGATGCATGGCCCATTCCAGGCGGCGCTTTGTCGAGGCCCTCAAGGCGAGAAAGAAGGGTGGCGGGCCGCCGGAACAGGCGGTCCGGTTCTTCGAACAGCTCTATCGGGTTGAAAGGCAGGCGCGGAACGAAATCCCCGATGACGGCGAAACGCGAGATCACTGCATTCGCCGCTTCCGCCAGCAACATAGTGTCCCCGTCCTCCATGCTCTCAAGCTATGGCTCGACGACATCGCCCCGAAAGTCTTGCCGGACAGCAAGCTCGGCGACGCCGTGTCCTACACCTTGAACCAATGGGATTATCTGACGCGCTACACCGGGGACGGCAGCATGCCGATCGACAACAATCTTCTCGAGCGTGACATCAGGATCTTTGCCACTGGCCGGAAGAGTTGGCTGTTCAGCGATACCGTCGACGGAGCCAGGGCCAGCGCCGTCATCTACAGCCTGATGTTGACCTGCCGCGCCTGTGGCGTCGAGCCGTTAGCGTGGCTGCGCCACGTCCTCACCGAATTGCCTCAACGCAACGAGGACGCTGATATCGACGATCTGCTGCCCTTCAACTTCGCCAAAGCCGCCGCAGCCTGACCCGACGCGTCCGTCTGAAAGCGATCAGTTGTTGCAAGGGCCGTCAACGTGCGGGGAAATGAGCGCTTACGAAACGTCTGCGCTCGTTGGCGAGGTCGCGCAACCTTGTGCGCAACTCCGTCTCTGGCGGACGCCGGGACCGATAGCGGACCATCCTGCTCGAGGCCGGCGTCAAGCTCGGCACGCCGTCGCGCACCGCCTTTGCCGGCCGCGTGCGCGAGCTGGCCGGCGCCGACGCCTAGGTAATGGCGATGGTCGAGCCACTGCTTGCGATCCTCAGCGGTGCGGAAGCGACGCTGCAACGCTCCGTCTCGATCTTATTAGCACTCAGAAATCTCTTCGTCCCAGCCCGCTCACACCGCTCCGCGTTCGAAATTCACCACCACCGCCTCCAGGCCCTGACGGCGTGGAAAACCGTGATTTGGGACCAGGTGAATCGGCGCCGCAGGCCTTATCGCGTTCTAATCTAGACAACGTGACATCGCCCTGTCGTCATCACCGCCAAAGTGATGCGCGCGGTCTTGTCTCCCAGCGCGACGATTGCGACGTGGATATGGCGTTGAGCGGCGACCCACGCTCCACTTGCCCGACCATAACAGCGGTCATAATATCTCGTCGTTCTCCCCAAACCGAATGACGGCTTGGTCGCGGAGGCCGTACATCTCATTACGTGCGAGACGATCGGCGATTTGTACGCTGATGCTTCAAGCTCTAATGAATGCACCCGAACCGCGTCGTTGGTCCAAGTTC
Source organism: Mesorhizobium sp. NZP2077 (assembly GCF_013170805.1). Taxonomy (NCBI): domain Bacteria; kingdom Pseudomonadati; phylum Pseudomonadota; class Alphaproteobacteria; order Hyphomicrobiales; family Phyllobacteriaceae; genus Mesorhizobium; species Mesorhizobium sp. NZP2077. Next base: position 221,182 of record NZ_CP051294.1, read on the forward strand.
GGCTGCAAACGGATCACTCCGACGCCTTTATCGATCTCAATTGCCGTGCCGAGCGACTTAGAGAGTTCCTGAATTCTCTTTAGAATTGAGTGCCCTTGCGTCGCTGGAGCTATACGCGGAACTCCGCGGTTGGCGAACCTCTCCAAGCGACGGAGCTCAATCGGGTAGAGCCGTATCTCAGCGATTTGGTTGTCCTCGAAACGGCTCACGCTGATGACGCTCTCATAAAACTCTGCCTCGCGAAGCGGTATAAAGCCTTCTGCCGACGGATATCCTACCGCCATTTCGTGAGCGCTTACCTCTGCATCGGTAGCAACCCGAGGATCCTTACCGTGTGCGTCGAACATGTCCGCACCCACTGGCGATCTTAAGTCCTGATTGAAGAAATTGCCCAATGCATAAAAAATTGGTCTGCCCTTGTAGATTTCGATACCCCTGACGTGATGAGGCCCATGATTAATATATACATCCGCTCCGGCGTCGATCAGTTTGCGCGCAAATGCTTGTTCGTAGTCAGCCGGTTCTCGGCTGAACTCGCCCGGCTCATGCCCGTGGTTCGTAGCTATGCAGAAGTCGCCGAATTGCTTACCCTGGCGCACGTTGCGAAGAATATTGTCAACGTCCTGCGCATTCGGTTCAAAGCTGTAGCCCGGCTTTTCCCCTGCTTTGAATACTACCTCTCCAAATGGCCATTGAATGGCCACACAGGAGGCCTTTTTGGGAGGGGGAGCATACCAGGGAAGGGACTCTCGCACACGCCTTAGGTTCTCGAGCATCTCTGACGAGACGACGATGCTTTTCGCCAAACGAAGGGGATTAAGGCCTGGTCTGCCGGGGGCCTCGCCCGCAGGATCGCCCGCACGAGCCATGGGCTCGAACGTAGCCGCAAAGGAAACCAACGCCACTCTACCACGTGGGGTTTCCAGGAAGCGGGCTGCACCGGCCTGCGCTAGATTCTCCCCGGCGCCTGCATGGACGATCCCGTGGTCATTTAGGGCGCGACTCGTCTCGCGCAAACCTTCAACGCCCCAGTCAAGTGTATGGTTATTCGCGCGGCTCACGATATTGAAACCCATTGTGCTCAGATCGGGTGCAACTTCTGGAACACTGATCAGGTAGGCTCCGCCATATTCAGCTTGAGGGCACCCCTTGGACTGAACATCCAAGATATTAGTCTCCAAATTTCCAAAGACCACGTCGTTGCCATGAAAAATCTTGAGGACCTCATCCAGCCCAGGGTAATAGCCTTTTGTTACAGGCCGTCCGTAAAGAAGATCGCCGACCGCAGCCATTGTGAAACCATCAGCAACATTTGTTGCAATAGAACCAACCTCGTCAAAACGATCATCGCTGTCAGTTGGATGAACGTCGTTTTCGCCTAAATCTTTCTGCATATGGTCTTCCACTTGTATGAGTGGCGAGAATCGCCTTGCCAAAAGTCTTCTTATCCAGAGATCGAGCTGTGCGATTCTGAAACCAGAGCGAGTTGATCCCCGGCAATTACATTCGATTGCTCCAAGAGATCGGTAACCGGAGCGCGCACATGACAGGCGACGACGCGCCCGTCCGCCATCGGCACCAGAGGCGGTACGTCGATGCGGCAACGCTCGACCGCGATCGGGCAGCGTGGATGGAACGCGCACCCGCTCGGCGGATTGATAGGGCTTGGTACCTCGCCCTCGACGGGCGCCTCCAGCCGAACCCGCGTCGGATCAGGTATCGGGGCTGCCGCAATCAGCGCCTCCGTGTAAGGGTGGACAGGTTTGGCGAAAAGGGCCTCGCAGGGAGCGAGCTCGACGATCCGCCCCAAATACATGACCGCGACGCGATGGCCGATATGCTCGACGACGCCAAGATCATGCGAGATGAAGACAAAGGCAATGCCCATCTGCTGCTGGAGATCCAGAAGCAGGTTCAGGATCTGTGCCTGCACGGAAACATCGAGGGCTGAGACCGCCTCGTCGGCGATGATGAGCGAGGGCTGAAGAGCCAGGGCCCGCGCAATGCCGAGCCGCTGCCGCTGGCCGCCCGACAACTCCGACGGGAGCCTGTTCATCATCTCGGGCGACATGCCGACCTTTCGCAGAAGCTCCGCGGCAAGTGCTTTGCGCTGTTTCCGGCTGAGGCGTTCAAAATTCTCGACGGGCTCAGTAATGATCTTTTCAACGGTCAGGCGTGGATTGAGCGACGAGTAAGGATCCTGGAAGACCATCTGCATCCGCCGGCGCCAGGCGCGAAGAGCATTCTTCTTGAGGCCGGCGATATCGGTGCCGTCGATCAGCACGCGCCCGGCAGTCGGTTCGACGAGCCGCATCAGGAGCCGCGCGACCGTGGACTTGCCGCAGCCGGATTCGCCGACGATGCAGAGCGTCTCGCCAGCCTCGACCGAGAAGGATACATCCTCCACCGCCCGCACCACCGGGATGGTCTTGTTCAGGAACCCAGTACCGAGCGGATAATGCTTGGTCAGGTTCTCGACTTTCAGCAGAGGACCGCTCATGCGCCCATCACCTCTTCAGCGCGCCAGCAAGCCGCCCCATGCCCGGGCACGACATCTCGCAAGATGGGCGTTTTCTCGCGGCAAATGTCGATCGCGAATGGACAGCGAGGCGCGAAGCTACATCCCACGATCGGCTCGCGCAGACTGGGCACGATACCGGGGATTTCCGGCAGGCGGCGCTGTCGGCCGCGCCGCCGATCAGGCACCGAGCGCATCAGGCCCTGCGTGTAGGGGTGCGAGGGCCGCGCGAACAGATCAACTACGCTCGCCTGCTCCACGATGCGGCCGGCATACATGACAATCACGCGTTGGCATGTCTCGGCGACGACGCCCAGATCGTGCGTGATGAACATGACCGCCGTTCCTGTACGCTCTTTCAGTTCAACCACCAGCCGCAGGATTTGTGCCTGGATAGTGACGTCGAGCGCAGTCGTAGGCTCGTCGGCGATCAAGAGTTCCGGCGAGCAGGCAAGCGCCATGGCGATCATGGCACGCTGTCGCATGCCGCCCGACATTTCGTGGGGATAGTTATTCACCCGACGCTCGGGGTCTGAGATGCGCACGAGACGCAGCAACTCTTGTGCCTTGGCCATGGCTTCTGATTTGGTGGCCTTGGTGTGGATCTGCACCGCTTCAGCGATCTGGTGACCGACCGTGTAAACCGGGTTCAGGCTTGTCATCGGCTCCTGGAAGATCATGGCGATCCGGTTGCCGCGGATGCCTCGCATCTCACGCTCGGAGAGTTTCAGGAGGTCGCGTCCGTGAAAGCGGATCTCGCCGCCGACGGTCTTGGCGGTGAGCTTCGGCAGCAGGCGAAGGATCGACAGCGCGGTGACGCTCTTGCCGCATCCGGATTCGCCGACGACGCCGAGCGTTTCGCCTCTCTTAACCTGGAAGCTAATGCCGCCCAGCGCGCGGGTGATGCTTTCGTCGCCGTAGAAGTGGGTCTCAAGATTTTGGACATCGAGAAGCACGTCATTGGCTATTGTCGTATGCATCAGCATGTCAGCGTCTCCGCTTCGCGCGGGGGTCGAATAGGTCGCGCAAGCCATCGCCGAGCAGGTTGACGGCAAGAACCGTGACAGCAAGGCAGATGCCTGGGGCAAAGATAGTCAATGGCGCGATGGCGAGATACAGTCGTGAACTGGCGATCATGTTTCCCCAACTGGGGATCTCGGGCGGTACGCCCACGCCGAGGAAACTCAGGGCGGCCTCGGTCAGTATCGCACTGGCACACACATTGGCGCCCTGGACCATCAGCGGCGGGATGGTGCTCGGCAGGATATGCCGCCACAATACCTTCGGCAGGCGCGCGCCGCCACAAACCGCGGCCTCGACATAGGGACGTTCACGCACACCTAGAACGACTGAACGGACCAGCCGCGCGACACCCGGTAGTTCGGGGATGGCGATTGCGACGATGAGGATGCCGATGCCCGGGCCGGTCAGCGAAATCAGCGCAATGGCCAGCAAAATCGTCGGGATCGACATCAGGCCATCCATCACCCGCATCGCGACACTGTCGAAGGCGCGGCTGTATCCGGCAAGGATGCCGATCAAAAGCCCACCCACGGCCGCGTACGCCGCCGATATCAATCCCACCATGAGGGAGATCCGGGTACCGAACATAGTTCGCGCAAACACGTCCCGGCCCAGATTGTCGCTCCCGAACCACATCTCGGGGGATGGCGGTTGAAGGCGTTTGAAGGGATCCATATTCAGTGGATCGCCGGCGTAAAGTGGTGCTGCAAGCGCCAGCACGATTAACAAGGTCAGGAGGCCCCCGCCTATGAAGACGAGAGGATGCCGCTTTGCCAGACGGGGAAGGTCGGATAGGCGCTGCCGGCCTATCGGCACGGTTTCAACGGGTGCGGAGAGGAGCGTCATATCAATACCGGATTCGAGGGTCGATCAGGGTGTACCCAAGATCGACGGCGAGATTGACAAGGACATACATGCCAGAAGCAAGGATCAGCACGCCCTGGATGATGGGATAGTCGCGGTTGTTGATCGCATCGACAGTCAGGCGGCCGATACCAGGGACGTTGAACACGGTTTCGGTAATGACGACGCCGGAGATCAGATAGGCGAAACATAAGCCTACGACGGTCAGGATCGGTACACCGGCATTCTTCAATGCATGGTGGAAAAGCATAGCGTAGGACGATGCGCCCTTTGCAGCGGCCGTTCGCATATAGTCTTCCGACAGAACCTCCAACATGCTGGCGCGCGTGATCCGGGCGATGAAGGCAATATAGCCGAGACTCAGAGCCAGGGTTGGCAGGATCAGGTGGTCAAACCACGGGCCGATGCCTTGACCAATCGGCTGGTAGCCCTGGACCGGTAGCCAATGCAAGTTGATTGCGAACCAGTATATGGCAAAAAAGCCGATGACGAATACCGGGACAGAAAAACCCAGTGCCGCGAAGGCAGAAAGCATGCGGTCGACGAGCCCGCCGGCCCGCCATGCGGCAACGATGCCGAAGGAAACGCCGACTGTTACCGAAACGATCATCGTCAGCATCGAAAGAGAAAGAGTCGGTTCAAGCCGCTGCCCGATGAGTTCGAGCACCGGTCGTCCGGCAAAGATGGAAGTTCCGAAATCTCCGCCGAGCATGTCGCGCACCCAACGGATGAACTGGATCGGCATGGGATCGTTGAGGCCCAGCTTTTCTCGGATGCCAGCAATCATCTCCGCCGTGGCTGACTTGCCGGCGATGATAGCAGCCGGGTCGCCTGGCGCCAGCCTGAGGAGCAGGAACACGAACATCCCGACCATCGCCATGACGGCGATGGCCGAAACCATCCTGCGAAGGATGTAGGCAGCCATCAGGCAGAAGTCTTCTGCATGTTCCACATCGGCACGATCGCAGGCACACCGATGAGGCCCGTGAGGGTCTTGCGGCGCGCGATCGGGGAAATGTATTTTCCCAACCTCACATCGCCGACGAAGTCCCACCAGATTGCTTGCATTTTTCGGGCAAGCTCCTTGCGCTCTTCGAGTGTTTGGACATCCGCCAACTTACGCCTAAGAGCCTCGTATTCGTCGTTATTCGGCCAGCCGTACCAAGCCTTATCGCCATTGGCGGTCAGGAGTGGGTCCGTCAGAGGGTTGCCAAGGGAGAAATCCATTTCAGATGTGATGAACATGCTCCAGCCACCGTTCTCAACGGGCCCCTTGTTCGCGCGTCGTGTCGTGACACCACCCCAGTCCATGGGTGCCAACTCGGCGTTTACTCCTACTTTCTGCAGCGCCGCCGCCAGAAGCTGAGAGGCATTGTCTCCCTCGTGCCAGTCCGTCGGATCGAGAATGACCACCTTCTGCCCGGCATATCCAGCTTGCTTAAAAAGCTCTTTTGCTTTTTCTGGATCGCCGCCCTTCTTGTACCATCCGGTATTCTCGCCGTTAGACAATAAGGTATCTTTACCGAATATCGAAGTGACAGAGTCGATGTATTTTGGGTCAGGGTACATGGCGCGCATGAACGCCTCCTGATCGATCAGGTGAAGCACCGCTTGGCGCGCTTTTACGTTGTCGAATGGCGGCTGCAGGAAATTCATGCGCACGAGCGCGTCCTGGCCCGCCTTATCCAGAACTTGAAGAGCAAGATTGGGATCGCTCTCGATCGACGAGTAGAAATCGGCAGGAGGCAACTCGAAATAGTCAATCTCACCGGCTTGTAAGGCCGCCATAGCCGTCTGCTGGTCGGCGATAACATCCCAGACGACTCGGTCGACCTTGACGACCTTCCCGCCAGCCATCCCGTCCGACGGCTCCTTACGAGGGATGTATTTTTCATTACGATCGTAGGTGATGCTTGCGCCGGGCTTTGCGAGAGCTTCATTGAATTTGAAAGGCCCCGATCCAATCTTTGTCGTCACTTGTTCGCTAGCGGGATGGCTGGCATCCTTCTCGCGCATGATGAACAAGCATGGGGGAGTTAGATCTGCCAAGAGATCGATCAGAAGCCCAAGCGGCTCCCTGAGCGAAATTGTGAAAGTCTTATCGTCCTTTTTCGAGATGTCGCTAGCCCGTTCCAAGAGGAGCTGCCCGCCGGGTGCCACTTGGCCCCAGCGATGGATCGAAGCGACGCAATCCGCGGCGGTAACGGAGGTGCCGTCATGCCAACCTAGGCCGTCCCGCAGCTCGAAAGTGTAAGTCTTCTTGTCGTCGGAGAGCCCCCACCTACCCACCATTTGTGGTTGAGGCATGAACTTCGAGTCGACTGAAAACAGCGTGTCGTAAATCGCCGCGCCGTGGTCGGCAGTGATGTTTGTCGCCGTCCAGATGGGATCGAACACGCGCAAGTCGGTAGACTTCACCATGCGGACCGTACGGTCGGGGGCTGGCTGTGTCTGCGCCCGGAGGATGGATGAGACGGATATGGCCGCTCCCGCAGCAATACCCGCCTTGAAGAGAGTGCGGCGAGAAAGTGTCATGACGATTCCCCTTTGGAGTTATAGCGCAGTTGGTTCGCGCGCCTCATTTTGACTTGTTACGCCGCCACCTACGGTTTCCTCACTAAGCTAACGAGCTATCGGTGGAGCATTTAAATCACTACTACCATCGTGAGCCAGAGTTCGTGCAAAAGGCATCGATCGATGAAATGCATGCCCCACACTGCGGCGCAATTTGAAATGACGTCAAGCATCACGGTCGGGGAACGGGATCCCGTATCCCACGAGCCGTACCGCACCGTGTGAACGACGACCTGGTAAGGTGGATATCCTAAGCTCCGCCATGAAACTGGCTCAACGTCATCGTCGAGGCAACCTAAACCCTACGCCACACCATCGGGTTCACGTCCTTCAGCATATGCGGAATTATAGGATGAAAACCTCATCGTCCGAGGCTGCCGTCTCTTCGAGCGTTTTGTTTGCTGCCCGTTTTGCCCTCCTCACATCCGCCGGCGTGCGCTTCCGCTCCGAGGGCGATTACAAGCTTGCCGCCAATGATGGAATATGGTGATGACCCAGTTCAATGGATTGCCGCGCAGCAATGGTCGAGCGGCAAGGTCGGGAGTTATGGCTGCTCTTCTTGTCTTCCCTGGCGGCCGGCCACCAAGACGTTGCTACCGCAGCTCGTCGAGGCGCTGAAGCAAAAGGGATCGGCAACATAATCGTGGTTTGCGACGGCGTCGTGCCCCGTCAGGACTCTCAATTTCTTGTCGAGCACTGTGTGGCGGCTGTCTTCGGCCCCTGTAGGCCTCGTTCTGACGGGGCAGGAGGCCGAGAGCGCGAAGGCACACTTCGTGTCCCGCTACTTCGCGCCAGGTGCAGGTATACCCGAAGACCCGGTTACGGGGTCGATCCATGCCACACTTGTTCCCTATTGGGCGAAGCGGTTGGGTTGCGACTAGCTCTTAGCTTATCAGGCGTCGGCCCGTGGGGGTTGGCTCGTCTGCGAATTGACTAAAGATCGTGTTTTCCTGTGTGGGAATGCTGTGACCTTCATGGAGGCGGAAATTTCTATTCCCAATGCTGCTTAATGCAAGGTTGTTGATCTGGCGTCAGGCGTGTTCTGTCCGAAGCAGCCCGGTAGCATAAAAAGCTGGGGGCCTCGTCGGCTCTACGTTTGCGTCTCGAAGCCGAACTCGGCCCCAAGCAGGCGACGTCGCAAACCGTCCCAGGCCAAATGGAACAAGATGCCGATGCCCGGACCGCCCGTGAGGATCGGCATCGGTGGCGGCTACGTGCGCAGTTGGACCAACAGACCGACCAATCGAGGTGATCGTCGGCAAATCCGTGCCCGAGGATGGGCCGGCACGGCGCTTTGGCTTCGTAGCCGGGCACGACGAAAAGCAAAAGGCCGTTTACACGAGCTGTTGGTCAATCAGGGCATCGTGATGAACCAGGAGGTGACCTTCATGTCGGATGGCGCCTGCAATCTGCGAGACCTCCAATATTACATGCGCCCCAACGCGGAGCACTTTCTCGACTATTTCATGGCTGGATGTCAGATACTTGCAAACACGCTGTTCACGGCGTCGGCGGTCCTGGCGACGATTGTGTCGGCCTCCTCACGCGTCAGGCAGAGCGGCGGCGCGAAGCCGAGAATGTCGCCCTGCGGCATGGCGCGGCCGATGACGCCGCTCGCCGCAAGCGCCGTAGCAATCTGCGGCCCGACCTTCAGCGACGGATCGAAGAAGACGCGGTCGTCGCGGTCCTTCACGAACTCGACCGCGGCCAGCATGCCGTCACCGCGCACCTCGCCAACGTGTTTGTGGCCGCCGACGGCCTTGGCGAGCTCGGCGCGGAAATAGGCGCCGGTCTCGCCGGCGTTCCGCACCAGGTCCATCTCGTCGATCAGTTCGAGATTGGCGACACCCGCGGCAACGCAGATCGGATGCGCCGAATAGGTCCAGCCGTGGCCGAGCGAACCGAGCTTGTCGGAACCCTGCACCAGCACCTGCCACATCTTGTCCGCGACAATCACGCCCGACAGTGGCGCATAGGCCGAGGTCAGGCCCTTGGCGATGGTGATCAGGTCCGGCTTGATGCCATAGTGGTCGGAGCCGAACATGGTGCCGAGCCGGCCAAAGCCGGTCACCACTTCGTCGGCGACCAGCAGCACGTCATATTTTTTCAGCACGGCCTGGATCTTTTCCCAGTAGGCGGCCGGCGGCGGCACGATGCCACCAGTACCGAGGATCGGCTCGCCGATGAAGGCGGCGACGGTGTCAGGGCCTTCGGCGAGGATCATCTGCTCGAGCTTGTCGGCGCAATGTTGCGAGAACTGCTCCTCGCTCATCGAGCGGTCGGCGCGGCGGAAATAATACGGCGCCTCGGTGTGCAGGATCGGCGCGCGCGGCAGGTCGAAGGCGTTGTGGAACAAGTCGAGCCCGGTCAGCGAACCGGTCATCACGCCCGAGCCGTGATAGCCGCGCCAGCGCGAGATGATCTTCTTCTTCTCGGGTCGTCCCAGCACATTGTTGTAGTACCAGATCAGCTTGATGTTGGTCTCGTTGGCATCGGAGCCCGACAGCCCGAAATAGACCCGGCTCATGCCCTGCGGCGCGCGGTCGATGATCATCTTGGCAAGCCGGATTGACGCCTCGGTGCCGTGTCCGACATAGGCATGATAGTAGGCGAGGTTTTTTGCCTGCTCGGCGATGGCATCGGCGATCTTCTGGCGGCCATAACCGACATTGACGCAATAGAGGCCGGCAAAGGCATCGATGCTCTTCCTGCCATTGTTGTCCCAGACGGTGACGCCTTCGCCGCCGGCCATGATGCGGGTCGGGCTTTCGCCGCGCGCGTGCGTGCCCATATGCGTCGAGGGATGGAAGAAGTGATCGCGATCCCAGGCGGCGAGTTCGTTGGACTGGTCGAGCATTCTTTTTGACTCCTTGAAAGACAAAGCGGTCGCAGCCTACGCCACGTCCAGGCAGAGGTATTTGAGATCGGTGAAGGCTTCGAGCCCGTGGCGCGATCCTTCGCGGCCGATGCCGGATTGCTTGACGCCCCCGAACGGGATTGGCGCGCCCGTGATCTTGACGCGGTTGATGGCAACCATGCCGTAGTCGAGTGCGCGGCCCATGCGCTGCTGGCGGGCGCCGTTCTCGGTCACGACATAGGCGACCAGGCCATATTCGGTGGCGTTGGCGCGGGCAATCACCTCGGCCTCGCTGTCGAACGGCGTGACGGCCGCGACGGGGCCAAAGGTCTCTTCGCGCATGATCAGCGCTTCGTCGGCGACATCTACCAGCAGCGTCGGCTGGTAGAACAGCGATCCCGCCGCGTGAAGCTTGCCGCCGGCAAGGCAGCGCGCGCCGCGGGCGAGCGCATCGGCGACCTGCTCCTCGACCTTCTTGATGGCGCGCTCATGCATCAGCGGTCCGATTTCGGTCTCATCGGCAAGCCCATTGCCGGTTCGCAGCGTCTCGATGCGCCGCGCAAAGGCGGCGCAGAAACGGTCGTAAAGCGAGCGCTGCACATAGATGCGGTTGGCGGCGAGGCAGTCCTGACCCGATGTGGCGAACTTGGCATCGATGGCGATGCTAACCGCTTTCTCGAGATCCGCGTCGGCAAACACGATCAGCGGCGCGTGGCCGCCGAGCTCCATCACCAGCCGCTTCATCGTCGGCGCGCTCTGTGCGGCGATCAGCCTGCCGATTTCTGTCGAGCCGGTGAAGCTCATGGCGCGAACGCGCGGGTCCTCGCACATCCGACCGACAATGATGGAAGCCTTTCCGGTAACGACGTTGAAGACGCCGGCGGGCAGCCCGGCGCGCTCGCCAAGCTCGGCAAGCGCCAGCGCGGACAGCGGCGTTTCCGAGGACGGATGCGCGACAATGGTGCAGCCGGCGGCGAGTGCTGCCGCCGCCTTGCGGGTCAACATCGCCGACGGAAAGTTCCATGGCGTGACGATGCCGACGACGCCGAGCGGTTCGCGCCGCGCCATCATCTCGGCCCCGGGCAGGTGGCTGGTGACGCTTTCGGCATTGAGGCGTTTGGCTTCTTCGGCGTACCACTCTACGAAGGATGCGGCGTAGTCGATCTCTCCCAGCGACTCCTTAAGTGGCTTGCCCTGTTCCAGCGTCATCAGCAGCGCCAGATCGTCCCTGGAGGCGACGACCAGCTCGAACCATTTTCGCAGGGTTCTCGACCGCTCTTGCGGCAGCAATGCCCTCCAGGCTGGAAAGGCGCGCGAAGCGGCGTTGATCGCCTTCGTTGTCTGTCCGGCATCGAGTGCGGCAACGAAGGCGACGGTGGCGCCGCTGGCTGGATCGGTGACTTCGAAGCTTTCAGCAACCTCGCTCGCCGTCCACTGTCCATCGACATAGGCGAGCTCGCGCAGCAGCCGACGATCGACGAGGCGGTCGAGTGCGTCATGGCGGATCGTGCGGGCAACGTGCGCGGACATGGTGGAGGCCTCCCGGATCGGACTGATACAGGGAGACTATTCGCCATCGGCAGACAGAGAGGCTGTTTGGATGCCTACGTGAAGAGAGATTCTCCTTATTGCGCGCGCCGGCAAGAGAATATCACTCTGGTTCCGCTACGAATGTGGTGGCAGCAGGTCGGCCAACGGCAAGACGGTCTCATCCTTCACCGTCTTGGTGACTATGTAAGTGAAGTAGCGGTCGATGCCGATCTCCCGCTCGAGCAAGGCATCGACCAGCCTCTGGTAGGCGTCGACATCGCGCGCCATAACCTTCAGCACATAGTCAACGCCGCCGCCCACCGACCAACATGCGACGATCTCGGGGACGTCGCGGATCACGCGCTCGAAGCGATCGAAGTCGGCTTGTCGATGGCTGGCCAGCGTCACTTCCATCAGCACGGTGGCGACCGGCGCCACGACACGCATGGCGATGCGGGCGTGATAGCCCGAGACGATGCCGGCCTTTTCCAGCTTGCGCAGCCGCATCCAGCACGGCGTCGGCGACAGGCCGACCTTGTCGGCCAGCGCCAGCTTGGTGATACGGCCATCGCGCTGGATGGCGTCGAGGATTTTCAGGTCGATCGGGTCAAGTTTTGCGGCGGTCATCAGTAAGTTTCCTGACCTATAGGCCAGCCCATAAGGCATCGAACTCGTGTTTGTGACCCTAGCCCAGCCTGCCCGCTAGCGCCCGGTAAAGTAATTCAGATCTTAGCATTCCCCTCTCATTCTCGCATCTAGACAGGCGATGTGTGGCGGCGATTTTACTGGTCACCGCGCGGTTTAGCAGCTTAAAGATCGCGAAATACGCGCGAGAAGTGCGCTCGGCGCTCAATATACTGTCAGCTAACAAGGGGAACAAAACGGACCATGACGAATTTCGCTGATGCTATGCACAGCAGAAGCCACGCTTCGGCCTTCGAGGAAGGTCAGCGAGTTGGCAACCAACTGGGCGTCGACCAGCGCGAACCAGTGGTATCCTGTTCCAACGTGTGGAAGATTTTCGGCACCCGTGCGCCGGAGGCTATGGAGGCTATCTTGGATGAAGGCCTCGGTAAGGACGAGGTTCTCGCGCGCTTCGGGTGTGTCGTTGCGGTCAGAGACGTAAGTTTTTCGATCAAGAAGGGCGAAATCCTTGCGATCATGGGCCTCTCCGGAAGTGGCAAGTCAACGCTCGTCAGACATGTGAACCGTCTCATCGAAGCGACAACCGGGATAATTCGCCTCAATGGCGTTGACATTTCCAAGGTTACGAGTGCGGAGCTCCGCTCAATTCGCTCCAAGCAGGTCGGGATGGTCTTCCAGGATTTTGCCCTCCTGCCCCACCGGACAGTCAGGGACAACGTCGCCTTTGGCCTTGAACTGCAAGGCGTGTCAAAGCGTCAGCGCTGGGCAAACGCTCAGGCCGCAATCGAACAGATGGACCTCAAGGGGTGGGAAGACCGGGTTCCCTCCGAGCTCTCTGGCGGTATGCGCCAGCGCGTCGGAATTGCGCGAGCTCTGGCTGCCGATCCGTCAGTCTTGCTGATGGATGAGCCGTTTGGAGCACTTGATCCGCTGATCCGCCGGGATCTGCAGGACCAATTCCTGGCGCTCTCACGCGACCTCGGAAAAACCACTTTGTTCATCACGCACGACCTGGAGGAAGCCTTCCATCTGGGTGACCGCATCGCGATCATGAAAGACGGCGCGATCGTCCAACTCGGAACGGCTGCAGACATCATTACCTCGCCGGCAGATGCCTATGTTGCAGACTTTGTCCGCGGCATCTCGCGCGTTCCCATCCTTACCGCGCGTCACGTGATGACTCCGGCAAATTCTACTGAGCCCCCCCACGTTGCAAACGCACCCGTCGCCACACTTGAAACGCCTCTGGCGGAGTTGATCGCCACAGGCGCAAAAACCCGCTCCGACATTGCAATCGTGGATCAATCCGGACGTACCGTCGGAATGGTGACAATAGAGACGATGCTGTCCGCAATGAAGGAAGTCCGCTGACATGACAAGGTCATACAGGGAGCAGGACTGGTCGAGTTCAATCGCCGAATTCACGGGCGTCAACAGCAGCTACTACCAAGGTAAGTTTGCGGACCTCTTTGAGGGAAGCCGCGCCAGACTCAGACCCAATTGGGCAGCCGCCATAGTAGGTCCATTGTGGGCTGCTTCACGCGGCTTGTTCGGGGCGTTCCTGGTAGCAGGGCTGGTCGAGATTGCCTTGGTCATCGGCATTGTCTTCCTGAGCACCGGTGGCCTCAGCGTCGACAACATGTCGCGTGCTCAGTCACTTGAAAAACTTAGTGAGGCGCGCCTCACCCAGGCGAATGACGAGCGCCAGAAAGGGAATGAGGCGGCGGCGAACCAGATGCAGGAACTTTCGAAGTCGCTCGCTCAGTCAGCGGCGAACGAAAGAGCAGTTGCCAACGACAAGGCTCGGGCCGCAACGATGCTAATCGTCTCAACTATCGCAGGCCTGCTAGGTTTGCGGGCGATTTTTGCAGTGGCAGGAGATTGGCTCTATTCGCGCCAGTACATGCGCTGGCGGCGGGACCGAGCCACGCCATCAAGACGCAGCTATCAGCGTGTCGTGGCCTGTGGGCTCTTGTTAGTCATCATCTACGTCGTCGCGCTTTTCGGCGCCAAAGTACCACAACTTGCCAGTACGCTGGCCATCCAGACGAACACCTCAGAGCTGGCAGGTATTACAGCAACTGCCCTCGATCGATTTTTTACGTCGATAACACAATCGGGCCGGTCGATCTTTGATGCGATTACAGGAAGCATCTCGGCACTAGTCGCCTCGGTGGAAAGCCTTCTCGAAGGACTTCCGTGGATTTGTACGATCCTGGTGGTTGTCTTTGCTGCATGGCTGCTTGCGGGCTCTGGAACCGCAGCGTTCACCGGGGCAGGATTGGTTTACCTGGCTCTTTTCGGTTTCTGGCAGAAGAGCATGGTTACGATCGCGCTTTTGGGAACGGCGGCTGTGTTGGCGCTCAGCATAGGCATTCCCTTGGGAATTATCTGCGGCAAGAGCCCAAGGGCGTACCGCATATTCCGGCCTATGCTCGATCTCATGCAGACGATGCCCGCGTTCATCTATCTGGTGCCCATCATCGCATTCTTTGGCATCGGTAAGACGCCGGGGGTCTTGGCCACGATTATCTTCGGAATGCCGCCGGTAGCGCGCCTGACAGCTCTGGGTCTTCAGCAGGTACCGCTCAGCATCAGGGAGGCGGCCGTCGCGTTCGGTGCGACCCCTTGGCAGAGTCTGGTGAAAGTCGAGTTGCCGCTCGCCATGCCGTCGATCATGGCAGGGATCAACCAGACGATCTTGATGTGTTTATCGATGGTGGTGATTGCTTCGCTCATTGGCGCCGGCGGCCTGGGCGAGGATGTTTTGCAGGCACTGCAATTCGCGTCCGTCGGACAAGGTTTCTTGGTGGGGGCGGCAGTGCTGATCTGCGCCATCATCTTGGATAGGCTCATACAAGGGAAAAGGAGTAATAACCAATGAAGATCAAGCTTTCGATGCTCGCTCTTGCCGTCGCAATGGGGTTGGCCGCACCGGCAGCGGCCCAGGAGAAAATCAAGATCGGATCCTCCAATTGGCCATCGCTCCAGGCGATGTCCAGTGTCCTGAAGGAAATAACAGAAAAATACTTCGGTGCGTCTGCCGAGGTGGTCAACAGTACACTGCCTATCATTATGGCATCGATGGATAAAGGCGAGATCGATATTCTGCCAGAAATCTGGTCTCCGAACCACGACAGTCTGATCAACACCTACGTCAAGGAAAAGCAAACCGTCAAACTGGGCAGTTTGACTTTCCCTTCAATTTCCGGGATGTGCACCACGCGTCACACGCAGGAGAAATTCGGCGTGAAGTCGATCTATGATCTGTCGCGTCCCGAGATCGCAGACGTATTCAGGTCGGCTGCAGGCGGCAAGCCGAAACTTTGGGTCGGCCCTGCCGGCTGGAGCTCGTCAAAAACCGAGCTTATCCGTGCCCGAGACTACGGATATGCCGACCT
Source organism: Mesorhizobium sp. NZP2077 (assembly GCF_013170805.1). Classification (NCBI taxonomy): domain Bacteria; kingdom Pseudomonadati; phylum Pseudomonadota; class Alphaproteobacteria; order Hyphomicrobiales; family Phyllobacteriaceae; genus Mesorhizobium; species Mesorhizobium sp. NZP2077. Next base: position 236,594 of record NZ_CP051294.1, read on the forward strand.
CTTTGAACTGACGACTGTCGAGGAAAGCCTTGCGATTGTGGACTTGGAACAGGCGATAAGAGCTGACACGCCATGGATAGGCATCTGCTACACCCCTCACCCGACCTTCTCCCGCAAGGAGGTCGTAATGCTCGACGAGCCGCCGCATGACCCGGCGAAGTGGAAGATTGTACAGCCCGACCAGAACCCGAACTGGCTTGCGATGTCATCGTCGACGACCGCCTGGGCTCCGATCTCGGTCAACATCGCCTATGCCAAGGAGCTGGAAGCAAAGGATCCGAAGCTTGTCGCACTCCTCAACAACATCACGCTTGATCCGGCTGAAATCGCCCAGTGGATCGATGCGGTTGGCACCAAGAAAATCGATCCCGACACCTTCGCGAAGGACTGGGTCTCGAAGAACGACGCAAAAATTCTCGGCTGGATGGCAGGCAAAGCCCAATAGGCACTAGAGTCAGAAAGTTGAGAAGTCACATGTCATATGTAATCCCATTCGACGCGGAAGAGTACGATGCGCGCCTTCGAAAGATCAAGGAGAGGATGGAAGGTGCTGGAATAGACCTTCTGCTTTGTACCGACCCGGCGAACATTAATTACCTAACGGGTCTTGATGCGCTCTCGTTCTATGTGCCCCAGGTCCTCCTGGTGCACAAAGACGAAGCTGAACCGTTCTGGTTCGGTCGCATGATGGACACATCGTCCCTCAAGGTTACCACCCGACTGCCCGAGAAGAATTTGTTGCCGTACCCAGAAACTATGCTGCATCAGCAGCACGTCCATCCCTTCCAGTTGCTAAGCGAGCACATCCAAACTCGCGGGTGGGCCAGCCAAACGATCGGGGTCGAAATGGACGTCGACTACTACACTGCCCGATGCCATCAGACTCTCGTGGTGGGGTTGCCCAACGCCAAGATCGTCGACAACCGTCGTCTCGTAAACTGGGTTCGGCTGGCTAAATCGCCAGCGGAACTCCGTTACATGCGAGAGGCCGGGAAAATCACCACCGTCGCCATGCAGGAGGCTATCGACAACTTGCTGGCCGGAAAAAGGAGCTATGAGGTAGCAGCTGACATCCTCCATACATCGGTCATGGGCACCGATGGGCTCTACGGGGACTCTCCTGCGGCATTTCCATTTGTGATGGTTGGTGAGAATGCCCACGCCTGCCATCTGTACTGGACCGACCGGGACATGCCCGAGAACGAAATGGTTGTTCTAGAACTGGCGGGCGTCCGCAAGCGGTATCACAGCCCGCTTGCTCGAACGATCCTTCTTGGTAAAGTGACCGACGAGCCGCGCCGACTTGCCGATATCATCATCGAAGGTGTCGATCGGGCACTTGAGGCTGCGAAACCGGGTGTGACGTGCGGCGAGGTCGAGAATATCTGGCAGGATGTCCTGCGAAGGAATAATCTTACAAAAGACAGCCGCGTTGGCTATCCTGTTGGCATTGCCTACCCGCCGGACTGGGGTGAGAAGACAGCCAACATCCAGAATGGTGATAAGACTGTCCTGGAAGCGGGAATGTGCTTCCACTTCCAGTCAGGCCTTTGGCTAGATAAGCAGGGTATTGCGCTCTCGGAGACGTTCGCAGTCACCGAAAACGGAGGTGAACGCCTAGCCCAGGTCCCACATCGCCTATTTTATCAACATTGAAAATGACGGCCGCCGCACCGTCGTGCGCTTTACAATGGTGCGGCCCCCACTCCAGACGTGAGATTTGCATGGTTTCCAAACCCCCGCCGAAACGTCTAGGTGTGGAAATCAACAGTGGGCATCAGACAGCCTTCTGGCTCAGACGACCAATGCGTTGGTCTGCTTTTATCTGGAGGTGTTGGCAGACAGTACAGGCTCCGGTTAAAACTTGCGGGGATCGCTGTTCAGTTTCGTCGGAGGCAACCTGTGAGCACTGAAGACATCGACGACTACGACAGGAAGATCCTCGAGATCATCCAGGTCGACGCCGAACTCCCGGCCTCGACGATCGCCGAAGTGGTGAACCTGTCGGCATCGGCGGTCCAGCGCCGAATCAAACGTCTGAAAGACTTAGGGGTTATCGTCGCTACCGTCGCTGTGGTTGACGGCAAAAAGGTCGGCCGCCCGCTGGTATTCCTAGCCGCCGTAGAGGTTGAGCGAGAGCGCAAGGACCTTCTTAACCAGCTTAAGAAATGGTTGCTGGGCGAGAGCTATGTACAGCAGGCGTTCTACACAACAGGTGCATCCGACCTCACCGTGATCATTACAGCGAAAGATGTTGAGGAATATGATCACATTACCCAGATGATGGTGGAGATGAACCCGAACATAAAGCGGATTAATACGAGCGTCTGTCTGCAGATTTACAAACGTGGAAGCATTATCCCAACTGACTGAGTGAACATCCGGTGCCCGCAGCCGGCAAGGATTTGGCACAAACCCGAGTCGGGCCATTGCATACTACCAATCTCCTAGAGACAATTTACTAACACTGATCCTGATATCAATTTGTACGCAACCATGCGGGATACAGGCCGGTGACGTATCCAGAATGGTCGGGATGATCATAGCTGTTTCTGGATTCCACTGATCCAAATGATTTTCGTTTGTGTTGTGTCCTCGTAAATACGCCTTCGAAGCTCGTGTTGCCGTGCTTGGACCCGCCGAAGCGCATGGCATCAAATACGGCAATCCGATGAACACTGATCATTACGCCCTCCGGGTCAATGCCCGCGGCGTACGCCGCGTCAGGAAATCTCGATCTCGTCAACACTAGTTGCAAGGGATTTCAAAGATAACCCAGCACGCGATCTAGCCCCCTACCCCGTCTCAGAGTGCATCTTCTACATGGTAAGACGGCATCTTAGGGATCGAACGCGCCTGTTAGCCGCAAAAGTTCGACGCCACTCGCGGCCAAATCGATCATTCTATGTAAAAAACGCAGAATATGCACGCCGCACACGGCTAACTTTGACCAAGTATTTGCAGAGAACGCGGCGGCTTCACATGCCCCTTCATTCAATCCATAGGGTTCCATGACACATTCCCCATTCGTGCGCCCCCGCGCTTTGGCAGCCCGTCATCACGAGATAGTCATTCTGGGAGGCGGCATAGCGGGCACCAGCGTTGCGTATCATCTTGCGAAGTTGGGCAAGAAGGATGTCGCGATCTTGGAGCGGAACACTCTCACTTCCGGCACGACTTGGCATGCGGCCGGCTTGATCATGCAGACACGTGGCACACATTCGTTGACCGAAATCGCAAAATACAATGCCGAGCTTTACGATGCCCTTGAGGCCGAAACAGGCCAGGCCACCGGTTTCAAACGCAACGGCACGCTCGGCGTTGCACGGACGAAGGATCGTCTCCACGAAACCGCCCGCAACGCGTCGGTCGCTAAGAGCTTTGGACTTGAAGCCCATATGATCTCCCCGGCGGAGGCGAAGGCGCTTTATCCTGCAATCGACGCTTCGATCATCGAGGGCGCAGTGTTCATCCCCCGGGATGGGCAGACAAACCCCATCGACACCTGCATGGCATTGGCAGCAGGTGCAAAGCAGAATGGGGTCCGAATTTTCGAAAACCAAGAGGTAAAAGACCTTTGGCGGACGCCGAAAGGTCTCTACCAGCTCCAGACCGACCATGGGGTCATAGAGGCGGAAACGCTGGTACTAGCCTGCGGGCTCTGGACACGTGATTTAGCAGCGCGGTTAGGTGCGCGCGTCCCATTGTACGCCGCCGAGCATTTCTACGTGGTCACGGAACCGATGGATTTCATCCGTCCTACGCTCCCGGTCCTGCGGGACACTGATGGTCACGTATACTTAAAGGAGGATGCGGGAAAGCTCCTTATCGGCGCCTTCGAGCCTTGGGGAAAGCCCCTCGCGATGGAGAGCCTGCCCAAGGAGACGGCTTTCATCGAACTTTTGGAAGATTGGGACCATTTCGAACTGCCTATGACCAAGGCTATTGAAATAGTTCCCGGACTTGCCGATGCGGGAATAGCTAAGTTCTTCAATGGCCCGGAAAGCTTTACTCCGGACCTGCTATTCATGATCGGCGAGGTCCCGGGACTGAACAACCTTTTTGTGTCTGCTGGTTACAACTCCGAAGGCATCGAGTATGGGGCGGGCGCCGGCCGCGCCTTAGCTGAATGGATCGTTGCCAAGTCCCCGCAGATGGACATCAGCTTCGTGGATGTGGCCCGCTTCCATCCCTTCCAGATCAACAAGCGTTACCTGCACGATCGCACGGCAGAAGTACTCGGCTTGCACTACAAGATGCACTGGCCGAGCCATCAACCAGAAACTTCGCGCGGGGTTCGCAAAAGTGCTCTCCATGATCGCTGGGCGAAACTTGGCGCGAGCTTTGGCGAGGGCATGGGCTGGGAGCGTCCAATGTGGTTCGCCGGAGAGGACCAGCCAACAAATAACGTTTACTCGTACGACGAACCAAACTGGTTCAGACATACTGCCGAGGAGTGCCGCGCTGCGCGTGCTGACGCGGTGTTGTTCGACCAAAGTTCCTTCGGCAAGCACCTCATCCAGGGAAGGGACGCGTGCCGGTTCCTCCAATGGCTGTGCGCGGGTAATGTCGACGTCCCCGTCGGCAAACTCGTCTATACGCATATGCTCAACAAGAACGGTGGTATCGAGACCGACATTACCGTCAACCGGCTTTCGGAAACTGAATACCTCATCATATCCTCGGCCACTGTGCATCCGCGCGACACAGCTTGGATCCGCAAACATATCGACGCGGAGTGGAACGTTACGCTGACGGATGTGACTTCAGCCTATGCGGTGCTATCCCTGCAGGGCCCAAAATCCCGTGACATCCTCTCGAAGGTCACCGACGCCGATCTCTCCAACGAATCGTTCCCTTTTGCCACCAGCCAAGTAATCGATGTCGGCTATGCGCGGGTCATCGCCAACCGCCTGACATATATCGGAGAGCTTGGCTGGGAACTGCATGTTCCTACGGAAATGGCTCAGCACGTTTTCGATATCTTATGGGAAGCCGGGGATGGGAATGGTCTGCGTCCAGCCGGCTACCATGCCCTGGAGCATCTTCGCTCAGAACGCGCTTACCGCGAGTATGAGCTTGACCTCACGCCAGTCGACACCCTGCTCGAAGCCGGACTCGGATTCACAATTGACTGGTCGAAGCCGTGCGGCTTCCAGGGCAAGGACGTCTTGGATGCACAGAAGGCGGCCCGCACACCTCGCAAGCGGCTGCTTTCATTTAAGCTGATGGATCCCAGCCCCGTGCTCTTCCGCGAAGAGCTTATCCGACGCAACGGCGATATCGTCGGTTACGTTTCGTCCGGCGTAAAGAGTTTCACGCTCGGGTCTTCGATAGGACTTGGCTATGTCAAACACGCTGACGGTGTAAGCCGAGAATGGATCGACGCGGGAAACTGGCAGATCGAAATCGCTGGCAAGCTGTATGACGCGGACGCTTCGCTCCAGGCCTTTTTCGACCCTAAGGGCCTTAGAGCGAAAGTCTGAACAGGCATTCACGCTCCTTCCATTACGCCATTACGTGATTTTCGCGCAGTTCTAAATTTAAGCAGGATTGCCGCGTGAAAAGCATAAATTTGGGGTCTTGCGGCACTCTGTAGCATTTATTGTCGGGCATGCAGCGCTCGCTCCCGCAGCAGCTAGATATAAATCTGCGCTCGGTTTGGCTTGCCAATATTTGAATATCCAATCTGAACTAAAGACATTCGTCAATCTGGTCGCATCAGAAAGGCTAACCCATGAAAGTCGCATGTCTGTGGCACGCAACCCAGGATGAACTCAACTTTATCAGGAGCTCATTGCCCGCCGACACCGTAGTGACTGCTCCGCAAGGCCAATACGATTCGAGATTTGAAAGTTCATTCGTTGAACTGGATCCAATCACTCACGATGCTGATGCCCTCTTGGCGTGGGCGATTCCAAGAGGAGTCGTAGAGAACGCCAAAAAGCTCAAATTTTTGAGCTGGATGCACAGCGGAGTAGATGACTTGGGACAATTAGGGATCTTGGGCCTTGCCATAAAAAATCACTTCCGCATTGCGAATATACGTGGAGCCAATTCGATCGCGGTAGCCGAACAAGCGATGATGTTTGTGCTTTGCCTCGCCAAGAAGACTTTGCGCAATCACAAGAGGGGGCTTCGGACGGGACACAACAATTTCCGCTTTGGGATCCGACTGATCGTTCCGGTATGCTCAGCGGACGTCGCCTTGCAGTTGTAGGCGTCGGTGAGATCGGAGCGAGCGTCGCCAAGCGGGCGAAGGCCTTCGATATGGAGGTTATTGGCGTGCGCCGACACAAAGAGCGCCCTGTTGAGTACGTGGACCACATGTATGGACCGGCCGATTTGACCGCAATCCTGCCTGATTGCGACTATGTTGTTTTGGCAACGCCGCAAACGGAAGAAACACAGGAACTGTTCGGCGCAGAAGAGATTTCTGCAATGAAGAAAGGGGCATACCTGATCAACGTGGGCCGAGGCGGTCTCATCAAAGAAAGACCGCTTTACGACGCGCTCGTTTCGGAACATCTGGGTGGCTTCGCCACAGATGTCTGGTGGAAGTATGAGTACGGCGCCGCCTTCCCGAATGGGTGGGGCTCTCGGCTTAATATACAAAAGCTTCCAAACGTTGTCCTATCTTGGCATGAAGCTCACAATGCAGACGACGTTCTTGAAAGGAACCTGGAGCTTGGTACACAAAATTTACGCCAGTTTCTTGCTGGGCAACCTGTCTGCCGCGAAATCAATCTTGAACTTGGATATTGAGCTCGAACGCAGCTGTCGCGCTATTGACGGCCGGCCTGTGAGCCAAGTCTGGGCGGCTATACAATAGAGCGGATGGGTTAACGTGGAGCGGCCAGATCGATAGATCATTTGCGGAGCAACAACTGACAGTATCGAATAGCCAGTTCAGTTGTCGGTATGAGCAAATCGTCGGAAGCTCCGAAGGTTGGCGTGTGAAGACCCGTTTCATAACCGGGTTCCTGACTGCCGAACCAAAAGTATATGGATGGAACGCAGCTGGAATAGTAGCCGAAATCGTCGCTTCCTGAGAGAGCTGGTGGCTCAACGAATTTGGACTCCCCAACCGTTTCAAGAACAAGATCTCGGAACAGCGCGACCATCCCGACGTCGTTGATAACGGGCGGATCGCCAAGATGGGAGGTAAACACCGCCTCACCTCGATGTGTTGCCGCAATGCCCTCGGCGACCTCGCGAACGCGACGCACGAGATGGGCACGCCGCACCAGGCTAGTGGTGCGTATCGTTCCTGTCAGCAGAACAGACGAACAGATAATATTGCGAGCCTCGCCTCCGTGAACGGTCCCGACGGTAACAATGACCCCGTCATCGCCGGGAAACTCGCGCGATGCCACTTTTTGAACCTCGTTGATGAACGCGGCCGCTATGGCGATGGCATCCACTCCCTCATGAGGCATGGCCCCATGAGCCATCAACCCCTTGAAAGTGACGTCAAACTGGTCAGCTGATTTGGTGGCCGCACCTGGCCGTGCGCCGTAGACTCCCGAGGGAATGCTTGGCATGATGTGCATTCCGACGGCCGCATCGAAACCATCGAGGAGCTTTTCCTTCAATACCGACAGGCCACCTACCGGTTCCATTTCTTCTGCAGGTTGGAAGAAAACTCGCACTCTACCGGAAAAATCTGCCCGCATCCGATGGAGAGCAAGCGCTGCTCCCAATGCGATCGAAGTATGCATGTCATGCCCACAGGCATGCATTCTACCAGGGAGCACTGACTGGTAGGACAAATCATCACGTTGCTCCTGGATTGGCAGCGCATCAATGTCCCCACGCAATGCCACAGAACGGCAAGGACCCTCAGCCAATCCTTCAATGTCGACATAGAGGCCGGTTTTATGAAATGCCTTGGACCCCGTTAGACCAAACGCCTCTAGGGCGTCGCGAAGTCTCGCTTGGGTCTTCCACTCATTGTTTGAGAGCTCGGGCTCCTGGTGCATCGCGTGACGCATTTCGATCACCGCGTGGCGCTCTTCGGATGAGAGCAGGTTGTTGGTCAAAGCAGACATTACATTGGCCTCTGCGCGTAAGCAGCATCATTCCAGTCCCTATGTTTAGACAAATGGCAACCTGTAAGGCCGCATGATCGTCGATCTTTACGCGCGATTTCGGCGTCAAACGCTGCCTTGTCAGTGAAATCCATCGCTGCAGGGTGATATGATTCCTATCGGTCGTATAGGCCAGTCGAGACTGTCCAACTCGCACGCAAGTACACCAACTCACCACCAGTCGCGCCGCCAACAGGGCCTTTGCAACGTAAGGAGTATCATACCCTTGATACAACTGCCCGACATAAACGAGGCGCGCCGGCGCATCAGCGATGTGATTGTGAACACACCCCTGGTTCGCTCCACAGGGCTTTCCCGCGAGTCAGGGGTCGAAGTCTTCCTAAAAATGGAGCACCGACAGAAGACAGGAAGCTTCAAGCTCCGCGGCGCGACGAACGCCATCAGCCAACTCACCGAAGCTGAAAAGATACGCGGCGTCGTGACGGCTTCGACGGGAAATCATGGTCGCGCAGTGTCGTATGCTGCCACTGCTGCGAAGGTGCGTGCTACGATATGCGTTTCAAACCTCGTTCATGAAAACAAGATCGCAGAGATTCGAAGGCTGGGCGCAGATCTGCGTATCATAGGCAACTCCTATGACGAGGCCGAACAAGAGGCTGAGCGTCTCGCAGAACACGATCGCATGGTGATGATTCATGCATCAGACGACCCAAGGATTATTGCGGGTCAAGGCACAATCGGTCTCGAGCTTCTCGAAGCATTGCCTAATGTCGCGACGGTTCTCGTGGCCGTCGGAAGCGGAGGGCTTTCCGCTGGCGTCGGGCTTGCAATCTCGAGCTTACGTCCAAGTGCCCGGATACTTGGTGTATCAATGGATCGTGGCGCCGCCATGAAGGCAAGCCTTGAGGCAGGCCATCCGGTTGAGGTTGAGGAATTGCCAAGTTTGGCAGACGCACTCTGCGGCGGAATTGGCTTGCAAAACAAACTAACCTTTAAGGCATGCCAGAGCCTGCTTGATGACGTTATCCTTGTCAGTGAGGAAGAGATCGCCGCAGGCATCCGATATGCCTACGATCATGAGCATGAAGTAGTCGAGGGTGCGGGAGCCGTAGGCATTTCTGCACTTCTTGCCGGCAAGGTCACCGCTCTAAAGGGGCCTATCGCGATCATCATCTCGGGCGGCAATATCAATATGGCCCTTCATCGCCGCGTCATGGCCGGCGATCACACCATTTTCCAGCAGGTCGGCTAATGCAAGAAGTCACCATTCTAACAGAGCAAGTCTTGAGAGGCCTCGTGCCATTGGACCAAAACGCTGTGCAATGCATCGAAGATGCCTTTCACGCGCTTGCCACTAAGCGGGTGGTGATGCCGCCAATCTTACGACTAGACATACCTGAACATCATGGCGAGGTGGACGTCAAAACGGCTTATGTGAGCGGTCTTGAAAGCTTCGCAGTGAAGATCGGACCCGGCTTTTTTGATAACCCTCGTATCGGACTGCCCAGCACAAGCGGGCTTATGGTGGTGCTTTCCAGCACGACCGGCCTGGTGCAGGCGGTGTTGCTTGACAATGGATACCTGACGGATATCCGCACCGCCGCAGCTGGAGCCGTGGCCGCAAAGCACCTCGCTCGCGACGATGCCTCCATTGCTGCAATCATTGGAGCCGGCGTCCAGGCGAAACTTCAGTTGCAGGCGCTCGCTCTCGTTCGGCCTATCCGAGAAGCCCGACTGTGGGCACGCAATATCACAAAGGCAGTAAGCGTTGCAGCAGAGCTTTCAAGTCGCCTAGGTTTCCCTGTTACTGCATATGCCGACCCTCGTGTCGCAATTGCCGGATCCGACGTCATCGTGACAACGACCCCGTCGACCCAGCCAATCCTGCTTGCCGAGTGGCTCGAACCCGGGCAGCATCTCACTGCCATGGGATCCGATGCAGAACATAAGAATGAAATTGCGCCTGGTGCAATCGCACGCGCCGATGTGTACGTGGCAGACAGCTTGGCACAAACTCGGAAGTTGGGCGAACTCCGTTGCGCGCTTGCAGATAATGTTATCCCAGAAGGTCAACGCCACGTGGAACTTGGGCAACTCATAGCGCGGTCAGAGGTTGGAAGGATTACAAAAGCTCAGATTACGGTCGCGGATCTGACCGGCACGGGGATTCAAGATACCGCAATTGCAACGCTCGCCTTTCACCGAGCGAAAGCTGTAGGTGCGGGTATGACCCTGTGGAACTGACCCTTTCCAGTCAGCATGAGTAGTAAACGCGAGCCTTTCTACGCGCCTCGTAGCGGCATGTGGCATCCAGTTTGGCGGCATTCGTGGTGGCGATCTCGGGTCGCTCCACATGCTCGGAGAGCGCTTGCGCAGGTCGATCCACGGTCTCGCAAGGAGGTGCTTCAGGATGCCGATGCAGAGATACTTCGTTTCATGGTTAGTGTTCGAACCCGTGGCGCGAACCCTCCTGCCCGATGCCGGGCTGCTTCATTCTGAAGGGTGCCGCTCCCGATGACATGCGTCCCGTGTTGATGCCCATGCCATGTTCCAAGGTCTCGGCCATCCGCCAGACACGAACCAGGTCCGCGGCAAGAAGTAGGCGGCCAGGCCGTAGACATTTGCCTCGTTCACAGCCTGACCCGCAGGGTCGAAGCGAAGGGATGTGGCCAGCGGCCCCCCTCTTGCGCAATCGGTTTTCGCCAGAGATTTGACTGAGGACCGGCGGTCGGAAAAGCGTGCCGTCCTTACCATTGTGCTTGCCCCCGTGGCCAATTTTGTCGCCGTTTGCGACCGCATCGGGGATATGAAATTCGATCTTGGCCAGAGCGTGACTATCGATTATCGGGCCGATTGCCGACCCTGAATCGAATCCGTCACCAACCCGAAATCGGCGATCCCGCTCGACAAACTCACCATGAACTCCCGATTGGACGTAAAGGCATTCGCGGTGGCAGGGCCGGCACTACGGCTCTCGCTTCGATCGCACCACGAATCCATCGTTTGTATCTTTTCGCCTCAAGAGCAACCACAACAAGGGCTAAGGCTGTCCTCTAGCTGTTTGAAATTGGTTCGCGAAGAGTGCCGGGCGTGACACCAAAATTCTCTCGAAAAGCTCTTGTGAAATGAGATGCGTTTTCAAACCCAACCTCAATAGCAATATCCAGCAGTGGCGCGTGAGTAGCGATAATGAGTTGCCTTGCCCTTTCGAGCCGCAGCCGTTTGTAGACCACCGCTGGCGAACTTTTGATCGTTTTTGTGAACAAGCGCTCCAGCTGTCTCCGAGACAAACCGACCTCGGCCGCAAGTTCGGAAATCGAAAGCGTCCTGTCAATATTGCCATCCATCGCAATTAAAGCCGCCTGGACTCGTGGATCGCTGCTTCCAATAGACTCCGGTCTTCGCGGCTGTACATGAATTGCCGGACGTGCTTTGTCGATCTGGAGAACCTCCAAGGCGTTCCGTTCAGCCCTGTGACTAATGTGCCGCCTGACTATCGAAAAGGCCATGTCGGCAGCGCTGCTGCCACCAGCACAGGATCCTCTGGTACGGTCGAGATTGAATATGCGATCCGATCGGACTTGGTGATCCGGAAAACGCTGACGGAATTCTCTGAAGTGCAGCCAACTCACACAAGTCCGGTGGTGCCTCATCAGCCCTGCGTCAGCCAAAATGAATGTGCCCGTGCAGACACCAATTAGGGGGACCTTCTTGCTCGCAGCTTGCTTGAGATAATTAACTGTCGCGCTATCGACTGGGGAATCGTGCCTTAATAGACCTCCGATCACGACAATATAGTCGAAATTGCCGGGGTCCGTGAAATCCGACGTCGGGGTTACGCGGATACCGCAGCTTGAATCGATCGTATTCCGACAACTCGCCAAGACCTGCCAATCTGCAAAAACTCGACCCGATTTGTCGCCGTCGTCGCTAGCCAAACGTAAAGTGTCAACGAACAAAGCAAACGCCGTGAGCGTGAACGAGCGTGCGAGTATGAAGCCCACTCTTAGTCGTGCGGTCTTTGTAATTTCTCCCAACACCTGGTTTAGCCTCCTCTAGATATGATTGTGTTTGGCTGCGAGCCTGCGCAATGAAGAAGGGTAAGCTTGCCTCCGCTCAACCTCCTACGGGCCTGAGAAGAGAAAAAAGCAAGTAGCACCTTTTGTGCGCGCTTCTTAATCGCATCGAAGGCCGAAAACGCGGGATCGCCGCTCTTCAGCGCGTTAGACTGATTGTGCTTGACGGGTTATCCGATCAAGATTCAACCACGAGGCACTCACATGACAGCAGCAGGGAAGTTGGGAGTAAAGCATTTCGCACTCGCAGTCGTTCTGACAGCAATCACGCTTGGTGCTACGGGACTAGCTGTTGCCGATGATCTGCTTACGCGCACGCGCGCCGGCGCCCCTCTTAGAATTGGCTTTTCAAATGAACGACCTTGGGCATTTCCCGATGAAAGCGGTAAAGCCGCAGGCCTGATGAATGTCGTCGCAATCAACACTCTCAAGGCAATGGGGATCACGAATATCGAGCCGGTTGTTGTAGAGTGGAATTCCTTAATTCCCGGCTTGCAGGCAGGGCGATATGACATGATCACCGGAGGGATGTACGTCCTGAAGACCCGCTGCGATAGCATCGTCTTCTCGGATCCAGTCATAAGGATGGGGGATGTCTTTGGGGTCCCCAAGGGTAACCCAAAGAAGATCGAAACATTCGAAGACATCAAGAATCAAAATTCCGTCTTGGTCACCACCGCAGGTAACAACACGGTCGAAGTTGCCAAAAAGGTCGGGATTACAGACGACAAAATAATGCAAGTTCCCGGCCCCACAGAAATGCTAGCCGCAGTGCTAAGTAACCGGGCGGACGCGGCTGGAACAAATTATTTCAGCATAAAGGCTCTCGTCGACCAGAGTGATGGAAAGCTCGAAATCACAGATCTTAACAAAATGCCGGAGTGGACCTTGAATTGGGCTGCAATGGGCTTTCGCGAAGAGGACAAAAGTTTCATCGAGGAGTACAATAAATTTCAAAAGAAATATATAGGATCTGCCGAAATGATGAGCTCGGTCGCTGAATACGGTTACACAAAGGACAACCTGCCGGGTAATGTAGCGACGGATTGGTTGTGCAAGAACCGGTGAAATAATGACTCTGTTGTAGGTCTACCGACGATGGCGAAGAATCCAATTACGTCAACCGTTGATTTCCAGAGGGATGGAGTTCAGCATGGGTTCCTGAATTTGCCTTACTCGTGTGACCAGTCAGCCTGGGGATCGATTAGAATCCCAGTGACTGTAGCCAAAAATGGAGAGGGCCCGACGGTCCTCTTCACGGGTGCGAACCATGGGGACGAATACGAGGGCCCTATTGCCCTTTTCGATCTGGCACGCAACATAAGAGCAGACGAGCTTTACGGTCGCGTCATCATTGTGCCCGGAATGAATTATCCCGCATTCCGAAACGGCACAAGAACGTCACCCATCGATGGTGGGAACTTGAACCGAATGTTCCCCGGCGATCCGTCGGGCTCGGTGACGTCGAAGATAGCGGACTATTTTTATCGTGCACTTCTGCCACTTGCGGACTTCGTAGTGGACTTCCACTCCGGCGGTAAGACGTTGGAGTTTATTCCGTTCTGTTGCGCTCACGTTCTGGACAACAAAGAACAGGAAGAAAAATGTGTCGCCGCCATGCGAGCCTTCAACGCGCCATATTCAGTCATGCTGATGGAAATTGACCCGGAGAATATGTACGACACGGCTGCGGAACGAATGGGAAAGGTCGTCATCGGGACCGAGCTATCTGGCGGGGGAACGTCGACGGTCTATACAAATGAGATCGCGAAAAGGGGCATTAGAAATATCCTGAAGCACGCCGGAATAGTAAAGGGCGACCTGGAGCAGGCGTCCTCGACGGAGCTTAACGTGCCCGACCCGAGCTGTTTCCTATTTTGCGAGAATTCTGGTCTTTTGGAACCGTGTGTCGACCTGGGTGACGTTGTTGTTGCAGGTCAGATTGTTGCCCGAGTTCACCCGATCGGCCGCACAGGTGCCCAACCGGAGGAATACCATGCCGCGATTGGCGGAGTATTTTCCGGGCGACATTTCCCCGGCCTAATTTCGGCAGGAGATTTTCTAGGGTTGGTAACGATTCCTCTGTGAACAGTACTTGGTCAACGTAGACAGAAGGCATTTCTATGGCTGAACAACATGAAACCGTGCGACGGTTCGGTCGCTCGAATGCTGCAACATTCGATGACGGGCCGGGGAAGTACAGAATAGGACTTGTCGCGTTGTCCAACGACTATGTGACTGAACGAGATTTCATGAATATGCGACCCGATGACGACGTCGTCATCTACACGAGTCGGCTGGCGAATGCTCCTGACTGCTCTTTGACGTCGTTGCGCGAGATGGCGCCACGCATCACCGAAGCCACTTCGCTGCTTGTTCCGGAAGGCCGCCTCGATGTCGTTGCTTATTCCTGCACCTCGGGAACGGCCGTTATGGGCTACGAGAGGGTTCAGGAACTTGTTCATGCTGGTCGTCCGGACGTAGCCTTCAGCACTCCTCTTACTGCGTCACTAGCAGGGCTCAATCGCTTTTCGGTACGACGTGTCGCCGTTCTCACTCCTTATACCGACGAAGTGAATTACGTGATCGCCAGCAATATTGAGGCGTCCGGAATCGAAATAGCGGAGTTCAACAGTTTCAATCTGTCCGACAACGAGTTGATGGCGAGAATTACCCCGGATAGTATCGTTCGGTCTGCGTTGGAGCTTGATACATCGACCGCCGATGCCTTGTTCATTTCTTGCACCGCGATCAGGGCGGTTGAGGTAATAGAGATTATCGAAGCAAAAATCAAGAAACCGGTGATCACGGCGGTGCAGGCGCTGTTTTGGCAATCCTTGCGACTTGCAGGTTATAACAAGCCTGTTCCAGGATACGGGAGTTTATTGAGACTGTCCCAATAAATGGATATCGGGTCCCTTTAAATAGTGTGGAATTAATATGTTTTATGACAAGCCATTCAGCCCAGCTGAGTATGAGAGCCGAATATCAAAAGTGAAGCGGAGCATGGAAGCGGGCGGTTTCGACCTCCTCATCTGTCAAGACCCTGCAAGCATGAACTGGCTCTCCGGTTTTGATGGATGGTCCTTCTACACCCCACAGGCTGTTCTGATATGTTTAAGCGAAACCGCCCCAATTTGGTTCGGTCGCGCCCAAGATGCTAAGTCGGCGCAGATTACCACGGACATTCCAACTTGCAACATCATCGGCTATTCTGAACCGTTAGTCCATCACGCGTCGAAGCACCCATTTGACGAACTCTGCGGCCTCATCCAGACGCGAGGCTGGGCATCCGCACGCATAGGCGTCGAGATGGACGCCCACTATTATACAGCCAGGGCTCATCAGCATTTGGTAGCCGGCCTTCCAAATGCACGATTTGCGGATAGCAAGGAATTGGTCAATTGGGCAAGGCTGGTGAAGTCCGAGGCCGAATTGGTGTACATGCGGGAAGCCGGGCGGAACGTTTCGAGCACGATGAAGAAGGCAATTGCCAATGTCAAACCTGGCAGGAAGCAATATGAAATCGTCGCCGACGTGTATCACTCTCAGATCACCGGCCTCGATGGAAAGTACGGGGACTACACAAGCATTTGTCCGCTTATGCAGGTTGGCGAGGGCACGAGTACTCCCCATTTGACCTGGAGTGGCGAGGCTCTCCCAACCTCAGGCCTGGTTGTGATGGAGCTAGCGGCAGCGCGCCGACACTATCACACGCCTTTGACCCGCACGCTCCATCTTGGCGCCCCCCCCAGCCACATGGCCCGGCTCGCGGCCACGATCGTCGAGGGAGGCGACGCCGCACTCAGCGCGGCTAGACCTGGGGTAACTTGCGGCGAAGTTGAGAGAGTGTGGCAGGCCGTCCTCCGAAGGGATGGCTTTGAGAAATTAAGCCGCGTTGGATATTCGATTGGGTTGAACTATCCCCCCGATTGGGGTGAGAGAACCGCAAGCCTGCGCGATGGTGACACGACGGTCCTTGAAGAGGGCATGTGTTTTCATTTTCAATCAGGCGTGTGGCTGGCAGAATATGGTGTCGCGGTATCGGAGCCTTTTGTTGTGACAGACAAAGGCGGAGAACGGCTGTCTAATGTCGATCGTGAATTGATTGTAGTCGACTAAAGGTAACATAGCTCAAATGCGTCTTTTTGCATCCGATAACGTGACCGGCGCCTGCCCAGCTGTCGTAGAAGCGGTCCTCTCCGCCAACGCTGGTCTCGCTGCGTCGTACGGGGAAGATTACTGGTCGACTGCTTTGAGGGCTAAATTCTCGGAGATTTTTGAGACACAGGTAGAAGTATTTCCGGTTCTTTCCGGGACGGCCTCAAATGCACTGGCTCTGGCAGCCCTAACGCCGGTTTACGGAAAAGTGTACTGCCATGAGTTATCCCACATCAATACTGATGAATGTGGGGCGCCTGAGCTACTCACCGGCGGTGCAAAACTCATCCCGATGCGCGGTGCCAATGGCCGGATCGTGCCGGATGACCTTGCCCAGGCAATTCGCGGCCGTGGAAATGTTCACGTTCCTCAACCCGCCGTCGTTAGCATCACGCAGGCATGCGAAACCGGCACAGTTTACCGGCCTGGTGAGATTCTCGAAATTGCGGCGATCGCCCGTGATCATCACCTTAAAGTTCACATGGATGGCGCACGCTTTGCAAATGCACTTTCAACCTTGGGTGTCACTCCTGCACAAATGACATGGCAGGCCGGCGTCGATGTTCTGTCATTCGGCGGGACAAAAAATGGATGCTTCGTGGCTGAAGCGGTAATCTTCTTCAAGCCTGAAATGGCTGAAAATTTTGATTTTTTGCGCAAGAGGTCAGGACAGTTAATTTCAAAGATGCGTTTCGTTTCGTCACAGCTACTGGCCTATATCTCCGATGACCTTTGGCTTCAAAATGCAATGGTTGCAAACAAAATGGCTCAAAAACTGAGCCGCGGAATGGCGGCTCTCCCCGACATCGAACTGGCCTATCCGACCGAGTCTAATGAGGTCTTCGTGCGGCTACCAGATTACCTCATTGGCGGCCTAAGGGCAAAGCACCGATACATCAACGAAGATGAGCTTGATGGGAAAGCCGTTCGCTTTGTAGCATCATGGGTCACTACAGACGAGGAAGTTCAGAGCCTTCTCGACGATATCAGTCAATGCATCCTGGAAGCCAAAGCGTGAGAGTCAGAGCGCAGACATACTAAGTTCTCAACAGGGCGCCCCGCCGCGATGACATTTGTGGAATTCATCATCACCTACTATCCGCGCTTCCTCAGCGGTACGATAGTGACTATCGAGCAGTTCGTTTTGGCGTCAGTGTTGTGCATTTTCCTGGCCCTTCTAGCTGGGCTTATGAAGCTCTCACCTAGAACCTCGGTCCGCGCCTGCGCCACCGTCTATATTGAAATATTCCGCGGTACGTCGCTGTTAGTGCAATTATACTGGATCTTCTTCGTGTTACCACTATTTGGTATAACGCTTGACAAGTTTACGGCAGGATTTGTGGCCGTCGGTCTTAATGTGGGCGCCTACGGCGCAGAACTCGTTCGTGGGGGGGGTGCTTTCCGTCCCAACAGGACAATGGGAGGCGGCGGTTTCTATTAATATGTCGCCTGGAAAACGGATGTCCCGAATCATACTTCCTCAAGCATTGGTAAACATGCTGCCCGCATGGGGCAACTTGTTGATCGAACTGCTGAAAGGAACGGCTCTGGTGGCCACTATTGCTGTAGCAGACCTGACGTTTGAAGCGCGTCAAATCAATTATTCGACGTTCCTGTCGGCCCAAAGTTTCGGGACTGCGTTGATAATATATTACGTCCTGGCAAGGTTTCTTTTAACTCCTCTCATGCGCCGGCTCGAAAAGATCATGGCGAGTCAGATAGGAAGGGAATAGATGACCAACTGGCGCTGGGATTTTGTCTGGGAGATCCTTCCGAGATTAATCTGGGCAACCGGAAACACTCTGCTCGCCGCTGGCGGAGGGTACGCCATAGCGCTTGTACTGGGGCTGGCATTGGCAGTTGCACAAAGGTCGAGGCACAAACTATCCAAAAACATCCTGCGCGAATTGGTCGAATTCATCCGCTCGACACCTCTCGTGCTCCAAATATTCTTCATTTTCTATGTCGGCCCCCAATTTGGGGTGTGGCTGTCACCATGGACGGCGGGAATGGTGGCGATAGGCCTCCACTACGCAGCGTACCTGTCTGAGGTGTATCGTGGAGGCATTGATAGCGTACCCAAGGGTCAGTGGGAGGCGGCCACCGCGATAAACTTGACAACGACACAAACCTACTGGCGCATCATCCTTCCCCAGGCGTTGCCCCCCTCCCTGGCAGGTATGGGAAATTATCTCGTTGGCATATTCAAAGACACGCCTATGCTTTCGGTCATCGGCGTTGGTGAGTTGATGCATACGGCGAACGCGATCGGATCCGAAAGTTATCGCTTTTTGGAACCCTACACTCTCGTCGGCGTGATCTTCCTTGCCATATCGCTCCCGACTGCGGCCTTGGTCCGTCTGCTAGAAGCTTCGGTGCGTCGCACCTTGGGGATGAGTTGAATGAGTGAGGACATGACACAATTTCCACTGCGGCTTGAAGGCGAGAATGCACCGATGGTTCGGTTCATGAACGTGTCCAAGAGCTATGGCGAACTCACTGTGCTCGATCAGCTAAATTTGGACGTTGCTCCAGGTGAGATGATGACGATCATCGGGCCTTCCGGTTCAGGAAAAACAACCGTTCTGCGGATGTTAATGACGCTTGAGACCATCAATAGAGGCGTAATTTATGTCGATGGGGAACCCCTCACGCACATGGAGAAGAACGGGGTTCTTGTTCCCGCAAACAAAGTGCACCTTCGAAGGATGCGCGCCAAGATTGGCATGTGTTTTCAGCACTTCAATCTGTTCCCTCATATGACAGCGCTACAGAACTGCATGGAAGGGCCAGTGCAGGTCCTCGGACTCACAAAGGAAAGCGCGCGTCAGCGAGCCGAGGAATTGCTGGAAATGGTAGCCATGTCGGACAAGCGAGATCATCATCCGTCCCGCCTTTCTGGCGGTCAGCAGCAGCGTGTCGCAATTGCTCGAGCCCTTGCCATGCGGCCAAAGGTGATGCTGTTCGATGAGGTAACGTCAGCACTTGATCCAGAAGTCATAAACGAAGTCACTGGCGTTATCCGAAAGCTCGTGGGAGAGCATCATCTAACGATGATGATGGTAACGCACCAAATGGGATTCGCTAGGGACATATCTGACAGGGTATGCTTCTTCTACGGTGGGAAGATTGAAGAACAAGGCGCACCTGCCGATCTCTTTGGCAGCCCAAAGAAGCAAAGAACTAAGCAGTTTCTGAGCGCGGTCAAAGAAGCAGTATGACAGCTTGCTGAGGCGTCGTTTCGACAGAGATCATGTGCCGACAATCACTATTGGAAGGTAGAAGTGATGAATTATGTTCTACAGATATTCGCTAGTGTATCTGGTGCGAAGTCATGAGTAATTGTCTGACTGTGGAGGAATATAGAGCAATAGCGGGATCAATTCTGCTGCCAACGCAAGCATTCATAGACGGAACGTTTCGACCGGCTATCTCGGGAAAGACCTTCGAATCCATAAACCCGGCGACGGGCAAGGTGCTTGCTAATATTGCCGCTTGTGACAAGAATGATGTGGATCTCGCAGTGGCTAAGGCTCGCGAGGCCTTCAAGGATGGCCGCTGGTGCAAGATGCTGCCTGCAGACCGTAAGGCCGTGCTGCTGCGTTTGGTTGAGCTTTTGCGGCGCAATGCGCGCGAACTGGCTGTGATGGAGTCAATCGACAGCGGTAAGACGATCTACGATTGCGAGAGCGTTGACCTTCCCGAAGCCATTAACTGCATAAAATGGCATGCCGAGGCGATAGACAAGATTTACGATCAAGTGTCACCCGCGTCAGATGGTCACATGGCGATGATCGTGCGTGAGCCCATCGGCGTCGTCGGCCTTGTCTTGCCCTGGAACTTCCCACTGCTAATGCTGGCATGGAAAATTGGGCCGGCGCTGGCGGCGGGCTGTTCCGTTGTCGTCAAACCCGCGGAGGACACATCGCTTACAACCCTTCGTGTCGCCGAGCTGGCGCATGAAGCAGGGGTTCCTAAAGGAGTGCTGAATGTCGTAACGGGGTCCGGAGCTGATGTCGGCCAGCCGCTAGGCCTGCACACGGACGTCGATATGGTGTCCTTTACAGGCTCTACCGAAACCGGCCGACGGTTCTTACGCTATGCCGCCGACAGCAATATCAAGGAAATTGTTCTGGAAATGGGGGGCAAAAACCCCTGTATAGTGATGGATGATGCCGAGAACTTGGAAAGCGTGGCTGCCCATGTGGTGAACGGGGCTTTTTGGAACATGGGAGAGAACTGTTCTGCAATATCCCGGCTCATAGTTCACAAAGACGTCAAAGCCCCCTTGCTGGAGCGCATCGTGGCATGTGTTCGTGAATGGCCGCTAGGCGACCCGCTTAACCCGGGGAACCGTATTGGCGCCCTCGTCTCGAGAGCGCATTTCGACAAGGTTTGTTCCTATCTTGATGGCGGCGAGAAGTTGTACATCGGCGGTTCGACCGTCGAAGGCATCTATGTAGAGCCCACCGTAATGGATGTGTCCAACAATCAGGTAAGAGCCGCCCGCGACGAGATTTTCGGACCTATCCTATCAGTCATAACTGTAGAAAGCCTCGATGAAGCTATCCAAATCGCCAACGATACTGACTATGGTCTAACGGCGTCAATCTTCACCGGAAATGCAAAAAGAGCGCTCCATGGTGCACGAAGCTTGAAGGCTGGCACCGTTACCGTTAACAGCTTCGGAGAAGGCGACGCTTCTACTCCCTTCGGGGGATACAAGCAATCGGGCTTTGGAGGGCGCGATAAATCTATCCACGCCCACGATCAATATACTCAGCTCAAAACCATTTGGTTGGATTTGTCTTGAGAGGGTTGATTGGGTATAGTGCATGTTCTCATTCGTTATTGGTAAAGAGAGGGCCGCAATTGCATTGAGGCGGCAGCCTACAGCCCGCCGAAGCCGCGGATGATGCCCATCGGCTGGAAGATGTCTCTTCCTTCCCGCTATGTTCAACGCAGGTCGGCAAGGTCGTCATCCCCGATCTCTACATCGAGGCTGGCATTTCGGGCGCGATCCAACATCTCGCCGGCATGAGGGATTCGAAGGTCATCGTCGCTATCAACAAGGACGAGGAGGCACCGATCTTCCAAGTTGCGACTGGCCTGGTCGGCGATCTTTCCGTCACCCCTGCCAGAGTTGCAGAAGGCGCTTGAGTTCGGCCGGATGGCCCTCCGCTTCTTAAGCTGGGCAGGGGGGCCGATTGATGAGGTGTGCTGGGCTCAAACCGTCGGCCCTCGTTCAAAATGCTGAATGAATCTCCAACTGTCAGACCATCTTCGCCGCGATAATATCTTTTAGCCGCGTCGGGGCGAGATGAAAACGGAGAGCAGCCTGCACCTTTCACACCCTGACCCGAGCAAGTAGCCTGCCGTGGGTGGATGCGGCTAAATTATACCGGAGTGGCGGTAATACGCAGAATTGCCGCAATATACCGTCGAAAATCAATCTCACTCATTTGCGAAAATCGCTCAAAATGCAACTGCCGTGCCGATCACAGTTCTGGCTGGAGCATGACGATCAACGATCCAGATGCGCGGAATATACTTCCCTGCAAAGGCGCCAATTGCTTGCCGGCGTTATGCTTGGCATTAGATCGCCGACCAACCGAACTTGTGAAGGGGCCACCCTCAGGTCGGCTTGGCCGCGCGAGCGAAGCGCACGCACACGGGCTGATTTTTCGAACTACCGAGCGCGGCAAAGCACCATACGTTTCGTGCCTGTTATCGCACTTTGCGCCAAAACACATGTGTCGACGCGTCGATTCAATGCGAGAGGCGCGAACCTGAATTCTCATTGAGGGCATCATGACAGAACTTGACACTCAGATACTAGACCGCGTCACAAAACCATCTAAGGCAGCTACTGTTGGCCTGATCGTTCTCAATACCGACGAGGTGGCTGGCATAGCTTTCAACTCTATAATGCCAAAGGAAAAGGTTTCGGTCTTCGAGACGAGGTGTGGCTACAATACCGTTAACGGGTTTTCACTAACCAGGACCTTGGCTGAGGTGGCCAATGATCTGCCGCCGGTTGATCGAATGGACGTGGTGGCGTTCAGTTGCACCAGCGGTACTGTAGCTTGGGGTCTGGAAAGGCTGTTTTCCGAGCTTAGTAAGGCGTTCCCTGGCGCCAAGTATACGTCGCCGGCTTCGGCGGCCATCTTAGCTTTGAGGCGGTTAAACGCGTCGCGTATAGCATTATTGACCCCCTACGGATTAGAAACGCATAAATCATTTCTTAGCTTCTTTGGCGGAACCGGCTTCGAAATTGTAGCAAATGGAACTTTCCCTTATTCGACCGATCATGAAATATGCGAGCTAAGTAGCGAATCTATCTTCGGAGCAGCTAAGACATTGACTTTGGATGGTTTGCCGGATGCGCTTTTCATCTCATGCTGCGCAACGCCCGTCGTGCCTCATATCAAAGACTTGGAAAGGGAGCTTGGTATCCCCGTTGTTACCAGTTCCCAGGCCATGGCGTGGGATGCGCTTCATCTTGCTGATTGCTACGAGCCCATTCAAGGATTTGGACGGCTTTTGACATTGTCGCGGTAGTCGGATTGATAGGATTCCTAAACCAACGACGCTAAATATGGGTGAAGCTGGAATTCGGCGCTCGGGGCGCCCCATGACCGACCGAACAGGTGAAATACGTCAACTTAATTTCACAATTACGGCTTCAGCAAATGCTGAACGGCCCATAAACAGTGAAATCCCACGAGCGCGGCAACGTGCGCCAGGTGTGCGCGCGTCGTCGGTGCAATCGCGCGTTTAGACTTCGAACAGCTCAACCCGTGCCTGTCGAACAGCGGTATCAACGCTAGGAACCAACTTGAAGTCTTGAAGTGATCCAAAAAGGTTTCGCTTTCTACCGAGAGCGTTTTAATATGTGGCCCGAGCACCGACACTATTGCTTTCGCCGCATTTACGATAAGCGGCAAGGCATCGAAGAAGATCGGAAGCCTTGCATCTTGTAGGGAGGCGAAGGCAGCCATAGCCTCACCTCCGACATAGGAATATATGGTCGCCACCCGTTCCGCGCTAAGATGGGAGGCTTTGTGCGGCATGTTGAGCAGAGCGTCGGTATCTTCCCACGAAATCGCCTGGATAAAGGCCGGCTCCCCTACTTCCGGTGGCGGACCATAGGTAAACAACCCATAGTTCTTCGACCTCCCGGCTTGGCTCCCCCTTGTGAAGAAGGTCTCCAGGCTTCTGATTCGGTTGGCGTGGTTATGATGTCGGGCGTTCCGAATTGCCAACAGTGTCGCTGTTGGCGCAGTTCGGTTCCACTCAAACACGATTCGAGGATCGTCCTTTGCGGCGTCATAAATGCTATGAAATGCGTTCAGGATCGCCGAAAGACCTTGGTCCAGGTTTCTGGCACATTCCTGCGGGTCGATCCGCAGAAGCTTCGGTGCGCGCATGAGATGTTCGGTATTGATCCGCAACGCATGCGAAAAACTATCGAAAGCTTCGCTTATTGATTTCACGCTTTCCTCAAAACTTTTGGGAGATTTCAGCACTTAGGATTTCGCGGAACGAGCCGAAAATCCGAGAGACAAACCGCGGGCGAAAGGCGGAATGACAAACGATGTCTTCAAGTCGGACCGCGCATGGATCAGAATAAAGGTATTGTACGGAGTACCAAAACCTTCCGCGACGAACTCGACGATCTGGCCGTTCCTGTCTTCCATTGGCAGTGTGCCGGGTTTGGACATCTTTCGACCGCCTAGGGGAATGAAGCTGGCCAATGGATTCGCGCCATCGATCTGTTCGGGTAGGATTAACTCTCCGAAGCGCTTTTGAAAGAGCGGCGATATCTCAACCCGGCGAAGCGGAGACGTCATCCCCAGGAGAGGACATACCTCGACCGGGTTAAGGACTATAACCGCGCAGGCTCTGGTATTGCGCCTTACATACTCTCTCAGCGATGCGTAAATTGAGGCTCCAAATTTCTTGCTGAGAGCCAGCGGCACTTTAATGCCAAAGCTGCTGTCAGCCGCCATCTGTGCAAAGCGCGAATCCTGGAAAAAGACTACCGCAGCGAAGATGTTTGCCTCACGCTCGAACTGATCGGATATGTCGGGCGACAAGGACTTATCGCAGTCCTGTATCCACTTAAACATCGGCCTTTGGTGGGGGATGTGCTTATGTCCGGCCTCATGCAGTTTGATGAAATTCTGCTTTGTCTCCGTGACAGAGGTGTCGATATGGATGAGATCCGCCTGAACGTCGAATACCCCTCGCACCTTCTCGATTGCCGATTTCACAAATCGTGCGGCGCGATCCCCGAGATCCTGAGCGTAGCGCAGGAGAGTTCGTGGATCGAAGGCGCTCAGAGGCGAGACCCGGAGCTTGGCCGCGCTCAATAAATCAGGGACCGGCGTAGGCAGCCGGTCCCATGCATTTGCTTTATTCAACAGGTCGATCGCCGCGCGATGGATGGCGGTATACTCATTTGGCGAAAGCGAGCTGTCATCGGGCTTTCTCAAGATCAATCCTTCTTTGACCGTAGATAACCGAGGTATTTCAATAACTCTGCCTCCTCAGTCTGCGTTAAATGCAATTCAGCGAAGGTCGCCGCTCTCCCATGGCGCTCAACATCGGTACGCGCTGTAGTGATATAGCCCGCTAACTCCATAAGTTTGTCGTAATCCACGCCGTACAGGTTTGAGAGTGCATACAGGATATTCGGTGACGGTCTTTGAATCTTTCCGTTTTCAATCTGGCTGAGATAGGCATTTGATACTTCTTTGTTAGTGGCCTCCTCAACTTGGCGGAGGGTCAGCTTTCGGTCAGTGCGGATAGACCCGATATATTCTCCTAGGGTTACTTTCACGACTCTACTCTTTTCATGGCAGTGCATGATGCGCCGAGCACTACCTGGGTTTCACGGCGCAAGGCATTTTACCGCCACTGCTTGATAAGTCAAGCATGCGATGCATATGCTAATTATCTCAAGCGTGCGTATCTTTTGCTTGACAAACTGAGCAAGCTTGCCTCATCATGCAGGCATTGGATATCCGCGGTGGATCGCCAATAGCAACAGACGAGGCATTAAAGATGAAACTGACTGAAACTGAACATTCGAGTTCGCGCGTCGAGGAGCTTCTTGAGGAGATCCTCGACGAGATCGTCGATCTGGAAGCCTACGCCAAAGATGGCAAGCGCCCGCCATTGGCCAAGCGTTACCGCTTCAAGGTCAACGACACCGCTTACGTGTGGGACAAGCCGCACATCACCGGTCGCGAGGTTCTTGCGCTTGCTAGCCTGACGCCGCCTGAGAATTATACGCTGCGCGTAAAGCTCGCGGGGCACAAGCCGCAGAAGGTGGAACTAGATGAGCGTGTCGATCTCCGTCACCCTGGTACGGAGAAGTTCCGCGCGATCCGCAAAGAACAGACTGATGGTGAAGTCCAGGAGCGGCGCGATGCGCCGCTCCTGGACGCCGACCGGCTGTTCCTCGAGTCGTATGGCCTTCCGTTCGAGATCGTCCAAGACGGCTCTACGTGGGTGATTCTGCGCGATTTTCTCCTGCCACCCGGCTTCACGCACCAGCATGTCTCGGTTGCCATCCGCATCGAGCAGGGATACCCGCTGACTCAGCTCGATATGCTCTATGTCTTTCCGAAGCTTGCTCGGCTGGACGGCCGCGAAATCCCACAAACGCAGGTCGAGCAGTCCATCGAAGACAAAATATTCCAGCGCTGGTCGCGTCACCGCTCCGGCGAAAATCAGTGGATTCCGGGTGTCGATTGTCTCGAGACTCATGTCTTCCTCATCGAAGAGATTTTCGAGAAGGAGGCTGCGCGATGAATGTCACGCTCAGCATATCCGTCGACCAGCACGACAAACTATTCGATCATTTGTTCCCTGGCGATAACCTCGAGGCTGCCGCCCTTCTCCTGTGCGGCGGTGCTAAGCACGCCGATCGATACCGACTGTCAGTTCGGGAAATCATCCTGTTAGATCACGACAAGTGCAAACGCCTCGATGATCGGATTTCCTGGCCGACCGACCTGATAGTCCCGCATCTCGACACTGCCGAAGCGCTTGGCCTTAGTGTGATCAAGGTGCATTGCCATCCGGGCGGCCATTCCGCATTCTCCTCCGACGACGACGAGGGCGACGGAGAGCTTTTGCCCATCGTACGCTCTTGGGTTGCCGCCAATCTCCCGCACGGAAGCATCGTCATGTTGCCGAGCGGTCGCCTGTTTGGCCGTTACCTCTGGCAGGGTCACGCTATGCATAATTTGGATATGATCAGCGTGGCTGGACCCGACATTCGTTTCTTCCCGAATGTCCAAAGGAACACAGCGGCTGAGCCATCCTTCGGTGCATCTCAGGACCAGGCTTTTGGAGAAGGTACAACCTCAACCCTCGCCAAGCTTCGAGCTGGCATCGTAGGCATCTCGGGCACTGGCAGTCCACTGCTCGAGCAGTTGGTACGCCTCGGCTTCGGAGAAGTAGTCATTGTCGATCCAGACCACGTCGAGGATCGCAATCTAAACCGCATCTTGAATAGTTCCGTCGCCGACGCTCAGGCCGCACGACTCAAAGTGGATGTTGCCGAAACGGCTGTGCTTGCAACCGGCCTTCCAACCCGGATCATCAAGATGGCAACAACGTTGATGTCGGCGCCGGCGATTCACGCGCTCTCGGTTTGCGATGTCATTTTCGGATGCGTAGACACCCATACCGGGCGCTTTCTGACAAACTTGGTATCGACCTACCACACGATCCCCTATTTCGATATCGGTGTGATGCTTGATGCAGCTGTGGAAGGCGACGACAAGGGAAAGATCCTGGATATCTTCGGCACGGTCCACTATCTGGTGCCCGGCCGTTCTAGCCTGATCTCCCGGGATGTCATCTCTCTGAGCACCGTGGCAGCAGAGGGCTTGGCGACGTCGGACCCGGCGGCGGCGGCTCAACAGGTTCGCGACAAATACATTCGCGGTGCCGTCGCAAGCAGGCCTGCCGTCATCACCATCAACATGTTTGCCGCAGCGTTGGCCGCGAATGATTTTCTTGCCCGGGTACATAATTACCGCCAGATGCCAAATGCCGATGTCGCATCAATCGAGTTCAGTCTTGGTCAGTTGCGCCTTGTCGCAGACGAGGAACAGGAAGACTGTACGCTTCTGCGCCCATGGCTGGGGCATGGCGATATCGCGCCACTTTTGGGACTGCCCGAACTCTGGGAGATCTCGCAATGAATTGGTTGGGGGATGCAGCTCAGTATATGGCCGGCAGCATGCGCCACCTTTTTCGCCGGCCCTACCGGGCTATCGTGCGGGAGGGTAGCTTACCAAAGTTGATCGCCCCGCGAACGCTTTACATACTCAATGAAGATGGGGAAGCTTGGCAAGCTGTCGTACTGCAATTAAATGTGAGATTGCGGCAACTTCTCCAGAAAATTGCGCTTAATGATGAGAATCGATGCGCTTGAGTCTCAGTTCAGCTGCAGTGGCTGCGGGGTTCTCGAGCTGCCGGCGCCGATTGCAGCGAACCGCGTATAATGGGCGCCAAGCGTTTGGCGCTTGAGTTCGGACACTAGCGCCGGACCTTCCCGGTGGACGATTGAGATGCCAGCGAGCAGTGCTATGCGGAGTGCGATCGGCAAGATGGGTCTTGCAATCGTAGGTCTAGGAAGTCCCTGTTCCGCTACAAGCTCATCAAAACCTTGAACGACGGCACCAAGGATGGTGGAGTGGTCTATCAATGCATCATGGCGGAAGGGCTTTGGGCACCGCCTGATGAGCAGCAATCGGGCGATATCGATTGGCGATATCCGACCGGCAGATGCTTCCCTCAGCGACTGACCGATGAGCCGCTCGCCGTCGAGGGCATCTTCCCAAAGATCCTCGAACGGCGATGACGGGCTTGCCAGAGCAGATATTCCCTCCCTCTTGTCATGCTGCCGTTGTCTGCAAACGGGACAGGTTATCCGCCAACCCTCGATCCAGCTTCGCTGTACCGCAGTTGCCGCGCCTTGCCACCTGTTTTGCTCGGCACAGGCGGTGCAGCGTTGAATGGCGCGTGGCGCTACGAGCCGCGCCGCCGATTTTGGGAATCCAGAGGTGGCCATTGCCAGGATTGCCGAAGATTGGGTTCGAAACAGCCTCGCAACGTGGCCGGCGGCGGTTGGCCCCAGCTTTGTATCGGATTGCCGCAATGACGTTGCCTCCGGAATGGCATGGCGAAACATTATCAGCGGTGAGACGCCGTAGAAATCGGCATGGCGCGTGATCCATGACGACAGGAGCTCATCCGGGACAGGTTTGAGAATGACAGGAAGCGGCTTCGTGTCGCCGAGGTCTCGGATCATGCGTAAGCTGTTTCGGCGCTAACTGGAGGGCACCAACTTTCCACCGCTTCATCCGTGATGTGCTCTATGCCGCTCTCGATCGAATCGGCCGCCAGGCTCGTGATCGCGTGGAAAATATTTGCAGTGATGCCGCCGCTGATCTGCAGAATTCGGCGCAGAGATTTCGGCGTGAGCACCGTCGGTCGGCGAAGCGGCAAATTCCGCAAAATGGATGAGACCAGCGCTTCGAACTGTTCGTTGGCCGCCACCTATTTAAGGTCAGCTCGCCGAACCGGCGAGCAAGCTGTACGTCGCCGCTTATCGCCTCGCGGGCTTCGATGACGCCGAAGCAAACCAGGGAGATCTGAAGCCGATTGCTGAGAAATCGTAGCGTGTTCAGCACGACCCGCTGTTCGCGGTACGAGCCAGCGAGAATGTTATGTATTTCATCGATCACCAGGACCTGGACGCCGACGGTTTTCAGAAGTCGCAACGCCGCTTGCTCCATATGCACGATGTCGGCGCGGGGTGCCTGTGGTGCGCCAAGGGCAGCCAGAATCTCGGCATATAAACGGCGCTCACCTGGCTTCCCGGTCATCTCGATTGCCAGCACCGGTATAGCCTGAACGCCGGTCGTCGGATCAAAGCATGAGGGATTATTATCGCAGAATTTCTCCAGGATCATTGTCTTGCCCATGCCACTGTCGCCGTAGATGGCCACCGAAGGCATGCGAGTGCCGCGAGGATGATCGACCAGTAGGTTGAGACGATCGAGCGCCTGCTTGGCGCGCGGATAAAAAATCCAGCGGCGGGCCTGGATTGCGCGAACGCGCAGAACGTCGGGCTCGCTGAGGAGGTCTTTGGCCGCTTGCGTCAGATGGATGGTAGCGGATTGCTTCAGCGAGCTTGCTCTTCTGGCTGACCAGGGCGAGCTTCTCGCGCAGCCATGGCTGGAGGGTATCGATGATGGGGCGGCTTCTCTCCTGGCGCGCGGTGCGCCGCTCTTCGGGCGAGCGTCCCCGTATCTCGTTCTCGATCTTGTAGAGCTCGGCGATGCGCTGGAGCGCCTCCGTGGCGATCGGCGCGGGCCCGGACTGGGCCAGTTCGTAGAAGCGTCGACGGACATGCGCCCAGCAGAACGCCAGGCTCACGGCATTGCGCTCGGCCAACGCCCGGTATCCGGCGTAGCCGTCGACTTGCAGGATTCCGACGAAGCCCTGAAGGTGCCGCAGTGGCTGTTCGGCCTTGCGGTCGGGTGCATAGAGATAGGCGACGCCAGGTGGAGCGATCCCGCCCCAGGGGCGATCGTCGCGAGCATAAGCGAACAGCTGGCCCGTCTTGGTGCGGCCGCGCCCGGGATCGAGCACCGGCGCCGTGGTCTCGTCGGCGAAGAGCTTCCCGGAGGCCTTCAGCCGCTCGAACAACCGCTCGTGGATGGGGCGGAGCAGGAAAGCCGCCTTGCCGACCCAATCGGCAAGCGTCGAGCGATCCAGGTTCACGCCTTGGCGGGCGTAGATTTGCGCCTGGCGATAAGATGTTGCGCAGAGGATTATGCTGCGGAGGCTCCATTTCCTCCCTGATTTCAGGCAATCTGGAGTAATCTCCGCAACATAATTTATTGGACTCAAATAGCGTTTAGGAACGCCATCACGCCCTTGTTCTCTTTCCACGGCCTTTCCGGTCGCGGAGCGGCGGCGCTGCAGAGTGCCATCGCTTTCGCTTTCATCTCGAGATCGATCTCGGCGTAGATGTTGGTGGTCTCAAGGCTTACATGTCCGAGCCATGCACGGATGGTGTTAAGGTCGACACCCGCCTGCAGCAGATGGCAGGCGCATGTATGGCGGATCACGTGGGGTGTGATCGGCCTTGCAGCGAGCGATGGCACCTGTGCCGCACATCGCTCGACAAGCCGATAAACTCCGAACCGCGTATATCGTTTGCGATGGCGGCTGAGGAAGACGGGCTCGCAGGTTTCCCGTCCCTGAATGAGCTCGCCGAGCGTATCCTCTGTGCGCGCCCACAGTGGGCATTGGCGGATTTTGTGTCAAACGGCCTCCAAAACTGACCCCCGATCGGCGTCCAATTTTGGCTCTGACGCACTTTTGGTGGTGATGGAGCCTACCCAGCGCCGATGACGCGCGCCTGGAGTAGGTCGAGTTTTCCTCGGCCGTACATTTGGCGTTTCACGAGCTTGAGTTTGGTGATCTGCCCCTCGGTTTGGCCATTGGACCAGGGAGATGTGATCGCCGCGCTCACAGCCGCTCGGTCCTTGACGATGCCGTTGGCGAAGGGGGCAACAAGGCCCGATCGAGCTTGCTCCAGCCATGGCTCAAGATCGACGAGAGACTTCTTGCGGATCATGGCCTGGAAGGCGGCGATGATTCCTCGGGCATCGACCAGCTGGGGCACACCGCCCTCAATCGCGGCGACAAGGACGGTTTCGGACTTGGAGAGGTTGTCGCGACCGACGGTCATCAGCCGCGCTATGGTCCGCGCCGAGGGCGCCCGGCTCAAGGCGCCACCATCGACCTTTTCCGCCTTCCGACGGCGCGTAGCCCACTCGGTGACAACCCGAAGACTACCACGGAACCCTTGGCCTTTGAGCCGTCGCCATAGCTCGGCGCCGTTCCGCCGTCCGGCCGACCACTGGGCGTCGAGCCATGGCAGGTGCAGTTCGAGCGAGTTCTCGCGGACGCGGAAGATATCCGAGCGTTGACCGCGCATGACGCGACGGACAAGGCCGCGGCTGTACCCGGTCCGGCGAACGATCTCCTTGATCGTCACCCCGGTCTTGGCCAGGCCGAGAATGGCGGCGTTGGTGTCTTCCCGGCGAAGATATCCCTCATATTGGATCCGCTCGGCGGCAGTGAGCAGGTCGGGATTGATCGTGACTGCGCCGATCGCGGACCGAATCTGGCGCATGGATTTGCGCACGGCGTCGAGGAAGGCGCGGCTGGCGTTCTCCATCAAGTGCCAACGGTCGGCCACCTGGATCGCCTTCGGCAGAGCCTTGGCTGCAGCCATTGCGTAGCCACCGCCACGGTCGCGGGCGACGATGCCGATCTGAGGCTGGTCAGAGAGCCAGGCCTGAGCCGTCGCTGGTTCCCGGTCAGGCAGCAATGCGATGGTCTTGCGCCGCTCCAGATCGCAGATGAGGGTTCCATAGCGCTGGTTGCGTCGCCACGCCCAGTCGTCGATCCCGATCACGGCTGGCGGAACGAAGCGCGGGCTGCCGCGCCGCCGCACGACGCGCAGCAGGGTGTCGTTGCTCACTGGCAGCATCAGTCTCCGGGCGAAGCCCGCTGCCGGGCGCCCGCCCAGAACAAGCCCAAGATGATGAACGATATCGTCGAGGCGAGCGGTTCGCCGCGCCCATGGCGCCAGGACGCCCTCGTCAAAGCGCTCGGCGAAGATTCGCCGGCCGCACAGAACCGCGTCGCAGTGGAACCGGCGCACCAGGACGACCAGCCGAACAGGCTTTCCAGCCAACGGCAGATCCGCCAAGCGCCGCTGATACCGGCTGTGGATCCGCTCCGATCTCGTTCCGCAGCCCGGACAGGCACTCGCCATGCTCAAAGGTCGGATCGTGATGAGCGTCGCGTCGACCGCACTGGCGGCATCTTCAACAACAAAGCCGCGAGGGACGAGAGTCGATGGTCGGAGGGCCTGGCCCATGGCATTGATTCCTTTTGTGAAACCAGTGCCAGCCGACGTCACAATGTCATCAAAACTGAGTCAGAGCCAATTTTGCACGCCGATTCCCCGGCTTATGGGGTCAATTTTGGGCTCTGACGCACTTTTGGTGGTGATGGAGCCTACCCAGCGCCGATGACGCGCGCCTGGAGTAGGTCGAGTTTTCCTCGGCCGTACATTTGGCGTTTCACGAGCTTGAGTTTGGTGATCTGCCCCTCGGTTTGGCCATTGGACCAGGGAGATGTGATCGCCGCGCTCACAGCCGCTCGGTCCTTGACGATGCCGTTGGCGAAGGGGGCAACAAGGCCCGATCGAGCTTGCTCCAGCCATGGCTCAAGATCGACGAGAGACTTCTTGCGGATCATGGCCTGGAAGGCGGCGATGATTCCTCGGGCATCGACCAGCTGGGGCACACCGCCCTCAATCGCGGCGACAAGGACGGTTTCGGACTTGGAGAGGTTGTCGCGACCGACGGTCATCAGCCGCGCTATGGTCCGCGCCGAGGGCGCCCGGCTCAAGGCGCCACCATCGACCTTTTCCGCCTTCCGACGGCGCGTAGCCCACTCGGTGACAACCCGAAGACTACCACGGAACCCTTGGCCTTTGAGCCGTCGCCATAGCTCGGCGCCGTTCCGCCGTCCGGCCGACCACTGGGCGTCGAGCCATGGCAGGTGCAGTTCGAGCGAGTTCTCGCGGACGCGGAAGATATCCGAGCGTTGACCGCGCATGACGCGACGGACAAGGCCGCGGCTGTACCCGGTCCGGCGAACGATCTCCTTGATCGTCACCCCGGTCTTGGCCAGGCCGAGAATGGCGGCGTTGGTGTCTTCCCGGCGAAGATATCCCTCATATTGGATCCGCTCGGCGGCAGTGAGCAGGTCGGGATTGATCGTGACTGCGCCGATCGCGGACCGAATCTGGCGCATGGATTTGCGCACGGCGTCGAGGAAGGCGCGGCTGGCGTTCTCCATCAAGTGCCAACGGTCGGCCACCTGGATCGCCTTCGGCAGAGCCTTGGCTGCAGCCATTGCGTAGCCACCGCCACGGTCGCGGGCGACGATGCCGATCTGAGGCTGGTCAGAGAGCCAGGCCTGAGCCGTCGCTGGTTCCCGGTCAGGCAGCAATGCGATGGTCTTGCGCCGCTCCAGATCGCAGATGAGGGTTCCATAGCGCTGGTTGCGTCGCCACGCCCAGTCGTCGATCCCGATCACGGCTGGCGGAACGAAGCGCGGGCTGCCGCGCCGCCGCACGACGCGCAGCAGGGTGTCGTTGCTCACTGGCAGCATCAGTCTCCGGGCGAAGCCCGCTGCCGGGCGCCCGCCCAGAACAAGCCCAAGATGATGAACGATATCGTCGAGGCGAGCGGTTCGCCGCGCCCATGGCGCCAGGACGCCCTCGTCAAAGCGCTCGGCGAAGATTCGCCGGCCGCACAGAACCGCGTCGCAGTGGAACCGGCGCACCAGGACGACCAGCCGAACAGGCTTTCCAGCCAACGGCAGATCCGCCAAGCGCCGCTGATACCGGCTGTGGATCCGCTCCGATCTCGTTCCGCAGCCCGGACAGGCACTCGCCATGCTCAAAGGTCGGATCGTGATGAGCGTCGCGTCGACCGCACTGGCGGCATCTTCAACAACAAAGCCGCGAGGGACGAGAGTCGATGGTCGGAGGGCCTGGCCCATGGCATTGATTCCTTTTGTGAAACCAGTGCCAGCCGACGTCACAATGTCATCAAAACTGAGTCAGAGCCAATTTTGCACGCCGATTCACAGATTTTGTTGCCTTTGCCGTGAAGAGTGACGAGCGCATGATTATCGCCGCGCCGACTGATCTGAAGATCGCCGACCTCTAATCTCGTGGCTTCCGAGACCCGCGCTCCCGTGTTGTAGAGGAAGAGCAACAGGGCATGCTCGGCCTGGCCGCGTAGGGTTTGGCGGTCGGGAACCGTTACAAGCGCTTCCATTTCGTCCCTGCTCATCCACGAGACCGGCTGCGGCGCGGCCTTCTTTGTCGTGATGGCACGGATCTGCGCGCACCAGGCAAGATGAGCTGGGTCACGGCTGGCGACAAAGCGCGCGAAGGATCGGATCGCCGTCAGACGTTGGTTTCGGGTCTGTACCGAGCAACTGCGGCTCTCCTCAAGATGAGCAAGGAACTGCAGTATGAGTGCCGGAGTAATATCTTCGACATTCAGACGATCCGCTGATTTGCGGATCTTTGTACTGATAAATGGCAGCAGCAGCGTGAAGCTGTCGCGATAGCTCATTTGCGTATTGCGGGCGAGACGGCGTTCAGTGAAGATGTAATCAGCCAGAAAGCGCCGAAGCCAAGGGCCGAGTGTACGAAGATCACGCATGGTGTCCTCCGTTGACGTAGCGGTCGAAGCAGGCCGATGCTTCGTGTAACAGTTCCGGTGTCATCGACAGGTAGACGCTTGTGCCGTCCAGGTCGGCGTGACCGAGATATGTCGAGAGTGCTGGTAGCAGCCGTTGCACATCTGCGCCGTCGCGATACCAGGACGTCAGCCGATGGACGGCTGCAGTATGCCTCAGGGCGTGGAGACACGGGGCGCGTCGGCCATCATCCTTATGGTCGATTCCGACATGCTTGAGTAGCCGTTTGAATGCATGATCGACATTGTGTTTCCTTACCTGCGTTCCGTCGCGGTTTGCGAGAAAGGCGGACGCCATTCCTTCTGGCAGGGGGGCGATCGGCACGGAGTTCGGCATAACGTCTAAGGGCACCGGCAAGTTGAGGCGCTACAGGAACGAGACGGCTCTTGTAGAATTTGGTGTTCCTCACCGTCAGGATGGCGTCCGCAAGCTCGACATCCTTCATGGTCAGATGGAGCGCTTCGCTGGTTCGCAGCCCCGCGCCATACAGGATCAAGAGCAACATATGGAAGGTCTCGGCGTCGAGCCGGATACTGCGCTTGCGGCTAATGCCAATGCTTCCAAACAGACGCTGCAGTTCCTCACGGGAGTAGATGTAAGAGGGCGCTGATTGCGGCTCCCGCGGCTCTTCGTCCGCCGGCGGCAACGGCGAGGCGACAGCATAACCGCGACTGATCGCATAACGGTAAAAAACCGGCGAGAGTGCCATATTTGTTCGCGCGGCAACGCGTGAGCGGACCGGTTCCAGCGAGAAAGCGGCGCGCATCGCTTTCGGTAACCGCATCGCAGCACGCGTGCTCGGGGAAGTTCTTGCAAAATTGGTACAATGTCCTTGCGCTGGTGATAAATCGCGCGCCATGGGCGCGCCGCCATACGACATAGTGGTCGACCGCTTCACGAAGAATCATAGGAGGCCTCCCAGATCGATCTCCGCAACCTCGCGAAGAACATTGAGATTGACCTTGGCGTAGATCGCGGTGGCCCTCGTGCTTCGATGACCGAGATAGTCTCCGACCGCCTTCATCGATAAACCTTGATCCAGGAGATGTTGGGCCGCGGCATGGCGTAACGCATGTGGGCCGCGGCGCTTGCCTGTGATTCCGAGATCATTGAGACGAGTAAAGACGATCCCCTTAATTACCCCGCGGGTAAGCGGCCTAATCGGGGCTTTCATCGTCAGGAACAGTGTCCGTTCAGGGTGCGCGGGTCGAACCTCGCGCAAGTAACGCAGGATCGCTTGCCCCACATCTGGTGACAGCGGATAGAGATGGGTGCGTCCGGGCTTGGGGCAGCGTACCCGCAACATCTCCTGCTGCCAGTCTAAGTCTCCCAGCTGCAGGCCGCTGACTTCTCCGGCACGCAGACCGTAGGTGATCAGCAGCATCAGGATAGCGCGGGCGCGTATCTCGTGGGGATGGTTTCCTTCTGTGGTAGCGAGTAGACGGGTGACCTCGTCCCGGTTCAATCCCTTCGGAATTGTCTCGCCCGGATAGCGCCGTGGCGGCATGATCCCGTCGGCCAATCCCGGTCTGCACCAAGCCTGCTGCTCGGCGAACCGGATGAACCTACGAAGTTGTTGAGCATAGAGATGGGCGGTTGAACGATTAAAACCGCGCGCATGATAACGCGCGATAAACTGATCGAAGTAGGATATCCCTGCCGACGATAGATCGACGCCTGTTTCATCCAGCCAAACGAAAAAAGCTGTCGACCGTTCGACAACAATCATCGATCGTCTTCTTCGCCCATCCGCGTTCGGAGGCCATGCGCGTGGCAAAGATAGCAACCTCGCGCGTATGGGAGTGGAACATAGCCCGCGGCTCAAACCAGCCCATAAAGCGCATCCACCGCTCAGCGTGCCCGAAGAAGCGCCGACCTGCGCGAGATCGTGACTTGCGTTCCGCGGGTGAGGACCACCGCCGGAGCGCGTTCTCGATCTTGGACAAGTTCGAACTGTCGTTGTCGTGCAAATCGAGAATGCGCACCAAATCCCACTGGTGGTATGCGATCTTCCGCAATGTCTCGATCTTAATGCCGAGACGCTCGCAATGCGAAAGATACTGAAGCCGCTCCTTCTGCAATGGGGCGGAACGATAGCGCGCGATCGTGCGCGGTTGTCCAAATAGAATTTCAAACATGATCCGAGTCTCCTTGTTGTTGGAGCCCTGATCATGCCACCGGCTTGGCTTCAGAAAATTATGTTGCGGAGATTACTTCAAATTGTCTGAAATCTGGGAGGAAATGGAGCCTCCGCAGCATAATCCTCTGCGCAACATCTTACCGTTTGGACTAACCCGCTCCGCCACGGCGGCGCGGCAAGGGGGGTGTACGCCGACGGCGCGGTCTTGATGGCGTCCTCTGTCGTGCCGGTCAGGCGTTCAATAGGAGCTCCAACTGCGCGAGCATGGGGTGGCTGCTTGCAGCCCATTCCATCGGACAAAGGAGCTTGTCATGACCCAACTTCGGCAACGCATGAGCGAGGACATGCAGGTGCGCAACTTCGCGCTCAACACCCAGCTCTCCTATCTGCAACAGGTGTCGCTGTTCGCCCGCCACTTCGGCAAGTCGCCGGACGTGCTCGGGCGCGAGGACATTCGGACCTATCAGGTCTATCTGACCAACGAGAAGAAGCTGGCGTCCGGTTCGATCCACACCGCCATCGCTGCGCTGCGCTTTCTCTACAGTGTGACGCTCGAAAGGGACTGGGCGCCTGAAGAGGTCCTCCCGTTTCCCAAGAAGCCGCAGAAGCTGCCGATCATCCTCAGCCCCGAGGAAGTTCAGCAATTCCTCGGCTGCGTCCTCAACGTCAAACACCACGCCATCCTGACCACCTGCTATGCCGCCGGCTTGCGCATCTCGGAGGCGGTTCAGCTGAAGACCACGGACATCGACAGCCAGAGAATGGTCATCCGCGTCGAGCAGGGCAAAGGCCAGAAGGACCGCTACGTGATGCTGTCGCCCAAGCTGCTGGAGATCCTGCGCAGCTATTGGAAGGTGTGCCGGCCAGAGGCGAGGCTCTTCCCCGGCGATCGCGCCGGCCAGCCGATCACCAGGGATGCGGTGGGACAAGCCTGCGCGAAAGCGCGCGACCTCTCCCGCTTGCCCAAACCGGTCACGCCGCACAGCCTGCGGCACGCCTTTGCCGTCCATCTATTGGAGGCCGGCGCCGACGTGCGCACCATTCAACTGCTGCTCGGTCACCGCAGCCTCGCGACCACCGCCCATTACCTGCGGATTGCCACCAACAAGGTCTGCGCCACGTCGAGCCCGTACGAGCTCTTACCGCGTCCGGCCCCCCCCCCACCCCGCCGCCGCCGGCCAAGCCTCAGTACTTCTGAGCTCAAGCCGATGGCCCGCTCGGGGCCGGAGGTGGCGGATATATTCCGCCGCTATGGCGAAGCCTATCGCGTGCAGCATGACGCGTCGCTCAGCACCGCGCAGCGTCGCGTCATGACGGCGATCGAACTCTGCCGCACCGCCGCGCTCGGCGGGCATATCGAGCAGTGCGATCAATGCGGCCACCAGCGCATCGCCTTCAACAGCTGCCGCGACAGACATTGTCCCCGCTGCCAATCGCTGGCCCGCGCGCAATGGCTGGAGGACCGTCGCGCCGAGCTTCTCGACACACAGTACTTCCACGTCGTCTTCACGCTGCCGGGTGACATTGCCGCCATCGCCTATCAGAACAAGGCGCTCGTCTACGGTCTGCTCTTCCGCGCCACCGCCGAGACACTGCGCACCATTGCCGCCGATCCCAAACACCTGGGTGCCGAGATCGGCTTCTTCGCCGTGCTGCACACCTGGGGCCAGAACTTGCTGCACCATCCCCACCTGCACTGCGTCGTCCCAGGCGGTGGCCTTTCTGCCGACGGCACGCGATGGATTGCCTGCAAACCCGGCTTCTTCCTGCCGGTCCGGGTGCTCTCACGCCTGTTCCGACGCTTGTTTCTGGAGCACCTGGAGAAAGCCTTCGCGGCCGGCCAGTTGAAGTTCTTCTCTAGCTTGCAGGCCTTGAGCGAGCGCGACGCCTTCCGGCGCTATCTGGCGCCCCTTCGAAAGGCCGAGTGGGTGATCTTCGCCAAGCCGCCCTTCGCCGGACCCGAACAGGTCCTCGACTACGTCGGCCGCTATACGCACCGCGTCGCCATTTCCAACAATCGCCTCGTCGCCATCGAGGATGGCACCGTTCGTTTCCGCTGGAAGGACTATCGGCACGGCAATCGGCAAAAGGTCATGACCGTCTCGGCCGACGAGTTCATGCGCCGCTTCCTGCTGCATGTCCTGCCCGACGGCTTCCATCGCATCCGCTATTACGGCTTCCTCGGCAATCGCCATCGCGCGCAAAAGCTCGCCCACTGCCGCGACCTGCTCGGCATGCCGGCTCCAGAGGCGTCGAACAGCTGCTCGGCGAAGGACTACCGCGACCGCTACGAGGACCTTACCGGGCATTCCCTCCGGCAATGCCCGGCCTGTCATCAGGGGCGGATGATCGTCATCGAAACGTTCGACGGCGTCACCGGACCCCCCCCCCGCCATACCGGGATACATCATGAAAGAAGCGCTCAGCTTTCGTCGTCACCGTATCGCCCGGGCCGTTCGGCCGCAAAACCGAGCCGGTCCCGCGAAGGTGCGCGCCGTCACCCCCGGGCAGCCTCTCCCGGCAGGGCGCGGCGCCGGTCCTCACCTTGCCGCAACCGATATCCGTGCCGCTTTCGGCGCACCGACCCCTGCAATCGCCGCGTCCACGACCGCATCCGCGCCCACGCCATGCCGGTTCATGGGCACGGCCTCAATTGAACGCCCATAGCGGCCACCTGTGCCCGCGGCTTAGTCCAACACGTTTTTAGCTCACCGTCGCGATCCACCACAGCGCGCTCTCGCCAGCCGCCTTTCTGCGCGACGCCAAGCTAAAAACGCTCTGCATTATGTTGATGTCAACATAAACGGTACAGGGGAAGATGGTCGGCGTACTTGGAGACCAGCACATGGGCGACGGTCGCCTCAGTCGGGATGCCGCCCTCGACAAGCCGTGGCGGAGCCGGTGCCTGCACCACGACCTCCTCGCAGCTCCGGCAGGCGTATTTCGGTCGGCGCGTGACGATGACGCGGAATTGGGCCGGCACGATGTCGAGGCGCTCGGAGCGATCCTCGCCCATGACATGCAGCATTCCCTTGCAGCACGGGCAGATCTTGTCGGGAATGTCGATGATCTGCTCGATACGCGGCAGATGCGCGGGCAGTGATCCACGGTTGGCGCGGCGCTTCCTGGCGCGAGCCTCGCGCTTGGCAGTATCGGCGGTGTCCTCCGCGGCGAAGCCTTCAGCCTCGATCTGCTCGGCCTCTTCCAGGCCCAGCAGCAGCTGGTCGACCGGCAGGCTCTCTGCCCTGCGGCCGAAGCGGTGGCGCTGCAGTTCCTTGATGATCTGGCGCAGCCGCTCGTTCTCGGCGCGCTCCGCCGCGAGCATCGCCTGAAGCGCGATCGGATCGTTGGTCTGAGGCTCGGCCGGGTTGCTCACAAGGCCGATTCAATCATGCATTCCAATGCTTTGCCAGCGCCTCTAGCCTCCCATGGAATCAACTTGCCGCGACCGGCGCGCGCGTCTCGCGGGCGTCATGCACGCGCCGCCAATCCAACCCTTCCAGGAGCGCCTGCAATTGCGCCGCCGACAACCTCACCACGCCATCGGTGATGGCAGGCCAGCAGAACTTCCCGTCCTCCAGACGCTTCGCCAGCAGGCACACGCCGGTGCCGTCGAAGTACACCAGCTTGACCCGGTCGGCGCGCTTGGCCCTGAAGACGTAGACCGCGCCAGAGAACGGATCGGCGCCCATCGTCTCGCGCACCAGCGCCGCCAGGCCTTCGGCCCCCTTGCGGAAGTCCACCGGCTTCGTCGCGACCATCACCTTGACCACACCCGTCGGCCCGATCACGACGGCGCCTTCAGCGCACGGATCACCGCCGCCACCGTCCTGGCGTCGGCGCCACGACCGACCCGCATGGCGACGCCGTCAATCTCCAGCTCTATCACGCCGGTTTCTCGCGCGGCCTTCCGCTGCCGTGTCGATCTCGCGCGCTTCCCCGCCGGTTCGGGCTCCTGTGCCGCGACCACCGCTGGAACAAACAACGGCTCCGGTGCCGGCGCATTCGCCAACGGCACCCGCGCGGACCGGCGCCAGGCGAACAGCTGCTGCGGGGACAATGCATGTCGCCGAGCCACCGCGCTCACCGTCTCGCCAGCATCGTAGCTTTCCGCCACGATCCGCGCTTTCTCCTCCGGCAACCATTCGCGCCGCCGTCCAGAACCCGTGAATATCTCAAGCCGTCGAACCGGCTCCTCGTCCCTGGACTTAAGCGTAAGCTCTGAAATCGTCATGTGTCGAAGCCCTCAAAGGCTCCGAGCATCGTCGCTCACGACAACGCGCGAAAGGTGCCAACGGGACAGCGCTTACTGCGATGGCGGCGGGTGGTATTGTGAAAGGCATGGCAGCGACAAACCGATTATTGACCTGGCCGCTGTAATTGCCCACCCCCGTCACCCGCTCAATGCGGCACAATGCCTTGTCACTCGTCTTCGATGTCCGGGTACTGCGGGGGAGCCTTGCCGATCTTGCTGAGGATTTGCGGGTAGCTTGTATTGGGCCGCGGCTGCGCTGTTCCAATAACTTCAACGCGGAAGCGCCATTCGTCACCGTAGTCGTACAGGAAGGTCATGGCCGATCCCACCTTCTGGAAG
Source organism: Mesorhizobium sp. NZP2077 (assembly GCF_013170805.1). Taxonomy (NCBI): domain Bacteria; kingdom Pseudomonadati; phylum Pseudomonadota; class Alphaproteobacteria; order Hyphomicrobiales; family Phyllobacteriaceae; genus Mesorhizobium; species Mesorhizobium sp. NZP2077. The sequence continues at coordinate 278,015 of NZ_CP051294.1, forward strand.
GCCGTGATGACGCGTGTGCGCTTTACGCTGCGAGAGCCGCTCCCCTCCATGTCGGCGAAAAGTTCGAACCGCCGGGGCGAGTCAAACAGCTTTCCCGTCAACTTTGAATAGAAGCCATAGGCATGGTCCATGTCGAAGTCATATGCCGCTACGATGGCTTCGGCCAGATCCGCTAGCGTGCTCGAACTCGACACCTCGATGTCCCGATAAAGTCGTGCCCGAAGAGAGACCCGGAAGATCAAGGTGACCGGTTCACTCATCACGATATCAGCCGCTGACGGTTTGAAGGATGATTTTGAAGACGTTCGCGCCCGGATGAGACGCGCGGTATCGACGACGGTTCGAATGTCGGCTTCGCCCTGTGCGGCCCACATGGCGCGATAGCCGTTGGTGACCTTTCGCTGAACGACGGCGGGTCTGAGCGCCCGTTCACATCCGTTGTTGGTCGCCTCGACCAGACCCGGCCAATCGACGAAGGTCAAAAGCTGATCGCGAGCCCGCCCGAACTTGTTCTGGATGTCGCGGGCCAGGTCGCACGATGTCGGTGCGGCCAGGATGTCGTCCAGACTTCGCTCCAGGGCGCGGCGCTTGGCGGCGATGGTCGAGGCGGCGAATGTTTCGAGGCCGTCGGCCAGGGTGAAGGCCCGTCGCAGCCACAGCTTGAGCCGCGCGGCAGCATGTCCTGGCCCGCCTCGTCGGCATAGGCGACGTCGCGGGCGAGATGCGCCAGGCAGGTCTGGGGCGCACTCGCGTGGCCCTGTTGTGCGGCATAGCGATCGGAACACCACACGTCGGGTCGATGCCCGTCCATCAGGGTCCGCACCACGATGGCGCCGCGTGTCGGAGCGGCCTGATGAACGACCGCCTCCGGGCAGCGGAACACCCAGTGGTATGAATTGCTCCCCTCGATCCGCACCCCGGTCTCGTCGCAGGCGACGACCCTGGTGCGACGCAACGCCATGATCGCGTTGTCGCGCTCGGCCATGAAGGCGCCCTGGGCCCGACGCAGCATGTTCATCAGGCCGCCCTGGCTGACGGCAAGACCGAAAAGGTCCGCGAACGCGCCCTGCAGCCGCTCGTAGGACAGCGCCTGGAAGGTCTTGAGATAGGTCGCCACCGCATGCGCTCGCGGCCCGAATGGCGTCCCCTTCGCCGCGTCCGGCACGGCCGCGACGACCAGCGTGCCGCAGGAAGGGCAACGAACCGCCAGACGCCGATGGCGCTCGATCAAGGGCCTGATCGCGGGAAGATCGATCTTGTCGTGCGCGCTGACGGTTTCGGCGGGAAGATCGTTAGAAAGGCTGGCCCGGCAGCAAGGGCATTGGTCGGGATGATGCTCGACGAGGCGATCGAAATCCTCGCTCAGGGCGCGGCTGTGCCCCTTATGTCCCGGCTTGGCGCCGCCTGGCTTCGCCTTGTCCCGACGCTCCTTGCGATCGCCCGACGGAGGCTTCGATGACGTGCGCGACGTCTTGTCCGGTCGCTGCATCCGCAGCACCAGATCGATCAGTTCCTCCTTCGTCAGCCGCTCCAAATCACTGCGATCCATATCCACATGGATTCAGGGTTTCGCACGCCTGACAAGGTGGTGGGTAATTGGCCGCTCGCCTACGCCAGTTCGATTTGCGTTGTTCTCATAACAATTTGGCGTGCGCCACATGAGTTTTTGTCTGGTTGTCTTGCCCTACACCGGCGGCTAGCGTGCCCCTGTCCTGCCAGCACCAGCAAAGTGGGCAAAATGGCAGCGTCTGGTATATTCCTCACTCCAGTAACCTTGCGCAACCGGCGGAACAATCACCGAGTTCAATGGCACGCCTGGATTGCCGAAGCGAAGACAGCCGCCAAGTAACGCTTTGCAGACCGGCTCGCCCGGGCTGCTACGTTATTGCTTGGCCTTGTTGAATGAATGTCGCTCATTGGCGCAAAGAAGGCGAGTGCTCATATGGCGAAGATGGCAGATCGGCTTGAATTAAATTCGGTGAGAACAGAAATTCTGGCGATCATCAAGGCTTTTATCGTGTGCGTTGCCCTCTTCCTTGCCGTGCTTACATTCAAATTTGGAATGGTCTTGTAACTTTCGGTTGGCTTAAACGGCGGGCTGCATCGCTAAGTCTTCCGTCCCGGGCCGCATCGGGTCGTTCAGGCTAAGCCTCAGCGTCAGCTGGTGAGTGCCGGTTAGCGTTGAACCCATCCGAAGGTCAATCTGAGAAAAAGGAAGATACCGTGTCCGACTGCGCCATCAAGAGTATTGATGTTTTCAAGGTGGATCTTCGTTATGAGGGCGGGATTTATCAATTGTCCGGTGGGCGAGAGTACAGCCTCTTCGATGCCACGATCGTTAGAGTCACGACGAAGGATGGCCTCGAGGGTTGGGGGGAAAGCACCCCCTGGGGCTCCAATTATGTCGCGTCCCATGCTCTAGGCGTTCGATCAGGTATCGCAGAAATGGCGCCGCAGTTGATTGGTCTAGACCCCAGACGAGTGGACCGGACCTATGACGCCATGGATGCAGCGCTGTTGGGCCACGAGCATGCCAAGACAGCAATCGACGTCGCCTGCTGGGATATTTTTGGTAAATCGGTGGGTTTGCCCGTGTGCGAACTATTGGGGGGACGCACTAACGTCAAGATGCCGGTTATTTCGTCGATCCATATGGATGATCCGGAACATATGCGCCGGAGCGTCGCTGAGCATCGCGCGATGGGATATCGAGGACACTCAGTCAAGGTTGGCGGGGAGCCTGCGGAGGACGCCGCAAGAATTGCAGCTGCGCTGGCAGATCAGAAGCCGGGAGAATTCTTTATCGTCGACGCAAACGGGGGGCTGACTGTCGAGACTGCTTTGCGTATGCTTCGGCTTCTTCCGCAGGGCCTAGACTTTGTTCTGGAGGCGCCGTGCGCAACGTGGCGGGAATGCATTTCCCTGCGCAGAAGGACCAATATTCCGATCTTCTTCGACGAACTGGCTACCAGTGATGCTTCAATCGTTCAGCTGATAGCTGATGATGCGACGGACGGAATAGGCTTGAAAATTTCCAAGAATGGCGGGCTTACGAAGGGGCGCCGCCACCGCGATATCTGTATTGCGGCCGGCTACACGATGAGCGTCCAAGAGACCGCAGGCTCTGATATTGCCTTCGCCGCCATCGTACATATGGGCCAGACCGTGCCGGAGAGATACCTTCGCTGTGTGCTTGAAAGTCGCGGTGTCTTATCCGGAAAAACTGCTGACGGCCCTTACGACGTCATTGACGGGCGTATTGTCGCGCCGAATCTGCCGGGCCTGGGCATCACGCCTCGCCTCGACTTCTTGGGGGATCCTGTTGCGAGTTACTCTTAGGCAGATATGGTTCTTTGAAACTCCTAAGGCTTCTAGAATAAGTTGGTTGGCACTCCCGATGGCTTGAAATCCAGCCATGTGTTTTCGCGCAGAAAACCATTCGATTTCCCCATCCTGTCGGAGCTCTCACCACAACGTTTTGCGTTGGCATTTGTTGGCCATCGGAGGATGCCATAGAACGATAGACTTCAGACAGTTGCGGTGTGACAGGGATGCGATCCAAAACGCTGTACCAGAACATCCAGAGGTTACTGCCGACCTTCGAGGCAGCTGCCCGTTGGGGAAACTTTACTTTGGCTGGCGAGGAAGTGGGTCTGTCGCAAAGCTCGGTTAGCAAACAGAATAGTCAGCTCGAAGGCCGGCTTGGGCAGCCGCTCTTCGCTAAGGCGCATAAGAAAATTGCGCTGACGCCGGCTGGCGATCGGCTCTTAAGGGCCTACTCCGTGGCTGCCTCTCAAATCATTGATGCTCTTGAGGATTTAATCCAGGAGCGATCCCGACAGCAAATCGTCCTCTCGACATCATCGGCCAACGCGACCTTCATGCTGCTGCCACGGGTCGCCGAGGTCACGCACTTAAAGCGAGTTATGATCAACGGTTATCGGGTGCCCCAGAAATACTCATTTGAAGACGGTAGCCTTGCCGGGTTATCTCGTCTTTCCCGGCCATTGTATGGCCCGGGTTGGGCGCCTGCGAGAACCGCTTCCACTGTTGGAGATGACCTTTGTCGCATACCGTCTTGATGTCGCTCAATCAAGGCAGTGCGCAGCAGTGAGGAGCTACTAGTGCGCGGCGCGTACCGACCGCAGGTCGGCCAAGGTCCCAAGGACCGCCGTCAGCTTTCCAACTTGCCAGCCTCTTCCCAACGGGAGCTGTTCCAGCGATCCAAAGGCCGCTGTGAGAATTGCGGCCGCCCGCACGGCAAGACCGTCGCGCACCTTGGAGACGGCCGTTGGTGGGACGTTGAAGCTACGATGTGGAGGTCAGGCTTGGGAAAAGCCCTGCGGGACCTTCCCCCGCTCCTGAACTACCAGGAAACAATTCAGTACATCAGAGTGTTTCTCGCTGCCGTTCACCTCGACCGTGACTCGTTGGCGCCGAATAGGCGCGTCTATTGCCAACGCTGCGCGATGCTGCATCATCAGCAGGAGAACCTCCGTAAGCGCTGTTCTGATGGCACCTTTCGCGCCTGGAAATAGAGCCGCGTACAGAGGTTTCTCGCACCCCCGCCATTCACTCACTACTCGCGAAGGCCTCCGCGCGCGTTCTTGGCCCCGCCACGGCTCGAATAGATTACGGTTGCGAGGTTTCTCCCTACCCCGGATTGGGCGCCTCGCTTGTCGCGGACGGGGCGGAACATGTATCGTTTGGCCGAGAGTTGGAGGGGGACATTCCGCATGTACAACGGCTGGGCGCTTTTTGCTGCCTTGATCTACAGCTTTGCGGTGTTGCCGACATGGCTTGAGAAATTGCGCGCGATCGGGTCACCAGCTGCCCCACGCATCGCTGCTTCCGGCGTGGGCGTCATAAGTTCTGCTTACCTAATTCTCTGCGGCGCGATCTTGCTGACGGACTGGACAAATCCTTTCGAGGGGAAAGGGGGCGCCTTGGGCTCAGCGGTCCACAATGCAAAGGGCTGGCTAATAGTGGGGGCAATTGTTGTCTGGCCATATCTCCTGACCCTGGTGGGATTGGTGATTGGCTTGATCGCCGTTCGCGAACTGCGGGGGGGCGACACGGCGATCAAACTGAGCCTCGATCAGACGCCTTTCGCCTGGGCGTAAGGCGACGGCTTTGGGGGCGTTTCGGCCAGGTGTCGAGTAAATTCCTTTTCGAGCGCAGCCACCGCAACGTACCTTGGTTGCGTCGCCGCCTCGCCCGCCGCCGAGACGCGGCCTTTTATTTGCGATCGCTCTCAGGCCGGTATGAACCGGCCTTCGCCGTGCGAGCGTCGCTTGGACCCAACGCTCGACCCTGTCCAATGCCGCAATGGAACTTGACGCCGTCTCGTCAGCCCCGCGCATAACCCTCAGTCGTGCACGACATAACTTTTTGTCCCGTTGTTTTGCCCCTCTTCGCGCGTTAGCGTGCCCTTCCTGCCGACAGCAGAGTAGGCGCAATGGCAGCTTCACTAAAGTTCCTCTCGCCCATCGAACTGCGCACCAAGGCACTGCGCAACCGCGTCGTTTTTGGTGCCCATACTGCAAACATGGCCGAGAACGGTTTGTCCGGGGCCCGCCATATAGCCTATTACGAGGAGCGGGCGCGGGGCGGCGCAGCTATGATCGTCGTCGAACCTATGCCCGTGCATGCGGCAACGGTCTTAACCAGAGGCAATTTTCGGCCTAGCGACGATTTGGTAATACCCGCGTTTACGCAGGTGACCGATGCGATCAAGCGTCATGGCGCGCTGGCAATCCAGCAAATTTACCACGTTGGCAGCCACGGCGACTCGGATCTTTCTTACCACGCCCATTGGTCTCCATCCGGTTCCCCAAGCTATCATGACAGTGACGGTTCACACGTCATGTCCGCAGCCGAGATCGAAGAAACGATCGATGGATTCGTGAACGCGGCACGCCGATGCCATGAGGCTGGCTTCAACGGGGTGGAAGTTTGGGCTGCCTATCACAGCTTGCTCGACCAGTTCTGGACACCATGGTCCAATCGCCGCGACGATCAATGGGGCGGCTCGCTCGGAAATAGGACGCGGCTGTCGCGAACGATCCTTCAGCGCATCCGGGAGGTTTGTGGGCCGGAGTTCATAGTCGGACTCGCCATCTCTGACGAACAGGATTCCGGTGGTGTTTTGGCTCGCCCGGACTTGGTCGACATCATTGCTGTACATGATGAAGCTCGTTTGATCGATTATGTCACCTGTGGCACCGGCAGCTACTTCGACTTCTATAAGATTATGCCCACCTTTCTGTATCCCGAAAAGTTGGGGGTCGATCTAGCAGAAACCGTCAAGAAACGTGTCACGCACGCGCTGGTGATTGCGGAAAGCCATATCCGCACTCCGGAGAACGCCGAAGCCGTCATAGCGTCCGGGTCAGCGGACCTTGTGTCCATCGTGCGAGGCCAGATCGCCGATCCTCATCTTGTCAACAAAGCTGCCGCAGGCAGGCCCGAAGATGTGAGGGGGTGCCTTTCCTGTAATCAGATGTGCTGGGGCCGACGCTCACGCGATTACTGGATAAGTTGTCTTGTGAACCCGTCCGCCGGTCGAGAATTTGAGTGGGGTGGTGACCGCTTCGATAAGGCCTCTCGGCCTAACCGAGTCCTGGTTGTTGGTGGCGGCCCAGCAGGCCTCGAGGCCGCGCGTGTGGCAGCCGAACGTGGCCACACTGTTACGCTTGCCGAGGCTTCTAGCGTGCTTGGCGGGAATTTCCGCCTTGCAGGCCTGCAGCCGCGAAGGGCGCAGATCTTGGAATTGCTCGAGTGGTACGAAAGGCAGCTGCAAAGGCTGAACGTTGAAGTTCGACTGAACACCTACGTGGAAGCCGCCGAAGTGGTCGCTGAAGCAGCCGACCATGTGATCATTGCCACGGGCTCACTTCCACGAGAAACGGGTTTTCAAAAGGCGTTGCCCCAATGGGACATCATGCCAGGGTGGGAGCGTGGCAACACGTATTCTGTCGAAGCGATCATGGCTCGGCAGGCGCGGCCTGGTAAACGTGTTCTTCTACTCGATGAAAGCGGCGGCTGGCGAGGTTGCGGCACAGCTTGGAAACTCGCTGACGATGGCCATGAGGTGACGCTCGTAACGCCGGATCCCATGGTCGGCCGCGAATTGCAGCGAATGGCCGCAGATGCGCCCCTCCGAAAGGTGCTCGCCAAGCTTGGCGTTCACTTTGTTTTGGAAAGCAGCATACTCGAGTGGCACGGAGACGGCGCGACAGTTCTGTCGCACCTTGACGGCAGGCGTAGCTTTATCGAGGCCGATACGATCGTTACGGCAACTACAAACGTGGCTGCGAATTCGTTGGCGCAGGAACTGCTAGCGTTAGCGGTCCCATTTCACGAAATTGGGGACGGGGTGGCGCCGCGGCAGGCCCCCTATGCAATATTCGAGGGTCGCAAGATCGGGCTCGCGCTTTAATGGGACGGCTGCGCAACGTATACGACTTCTTCTACATGGTTTTTTTCGCCGAAATCGAATCTCCTGCAACAGAATCATTTCACGTTCAGATCGGCGGCGGCGTTATATGGTTTGATGATTGGTTACCCCCGGTAACACTGCAACTGGAAGCGCGGACTGAGGCCGATAATAGTGAGCCGTTCGCTTCCGCAGTCATTTAAACGCACCAGATACTGCCGAGGATGCGCCATTAAATCGATGCCCGGACCTAGCGTCGGCAAGTGCAGTACGACCGCAAGGTGGAAGGAGCGATGCGCGAAATCGATTAAACCGAAATCTATGATGGATGGAAATGCAAAGCAGTTCCGGATGGCCAGTTCGATGGCAGTCATCAGCCAAAGTTGGCTGTGTTCGACCGCCCACCCTACGCGCCCGCATTCATTGCCGTTTGCAGGAGTTGGGGCACCGCCAAAAGCTCAATAGACGGCCTTGGCGCCGGCAACTTCGAGGGTGGTTCCGGCAATGAAGCGGGCTGCATCTGAGCTCAGAAAATACACCGCATCAGCAATATCGTCGGGTGCTCCTAGCCGGCCAAGAGGATTGGACTTGCTGAGCTCGGCCACAGCCGTGTCCGGGTCGAACCCACGATGTACAAACCCAGAGCGTAGCATGGGCGTATCAATCTCGCCGGGACATATAGCATTGACCCTTATTCCATCCCCGGCATGGTCGCGGCCAAGACACTTTGAGAACGTCGCGACAGCCGCTTTGCTGGTGCAATATGCTGCGTGACTGGGTCCAGGATGGATGCCCCAGGTGGACGAGATATTCACGATCGATCCACCGCCGTTTTCCTTCATGTAAGAAATCGCACGTCGGCAGGTGTAAAAAACTGCTTTTAAATTGATATCAAACGTTCTCTCCCAATCCTCGTCGGTCGTTTCCAAAACGGTACCTCTTGTGATGATCCCCGCGTTGTTGACGAGCGCGTCCAGACGGCCGGTCAGGCCGACGGCGGTATCGATCAGGCCCTCGCAGTACGCCTTGCTGCGTAGGTCCCCGGCTTTAGCCAATGCATTTTGACCCGACCGGTTCAGTTCAAGGGTTGTCTCATTCAGTCGGTCCGAATTGGTGTCGCTGGCGACGACGAAATATCCGTGTGCGGCGAAACGTTTGCAGATGGCTTCACCCATTCCGCCAGCGGCACCGGTAACAACGACGGTTTTGGTTTCAAGAGTCATCTAAAGCACCATCTCCGGAATTGCAGCTCGAACGTCATAAGCTAGACCACAATTTGGTTCCGTCGCGCTTGGAAGCGACGTCGATTGGGCGGACCTGTCGTTCTTGTATGGCCCGCAAGATCGACATTCCCTTATTCTGGCCCAAGCGGTCGTCGTGGCAGCTAGTGACCAGCGCGTGCACTCACTACTTCAATACGTGGCAGGGCAATTAGCCTATAATCGAAGGCGGGTGATGGGACCAGAGCTGCGCAAAGTGCCAAAGGTCAAGCTATCGGTCGGCATCATTGTCACTCCCCGTTTCACGTTGAGTGCCCTAGGAAATTTCGTCGATGTGCTGAGGCTGTCGAGCGACGAGGGTGACCGAAGCGAACGGAGAAACTGTGATTGGAGAATGGTGTCAGACACCATGAGCCCGGTTCGCTCGAGCTGCGGTCTCAACGTTCAGCCTGATCAACGATTAGGCGACCCGAGGCGGTTTGACTATATTGCAGTTGTTGGAGGGCTTATCGAGCGATCTGCAGAAGTAGGTCCAGCCTACCAAGGGTTCCTGCGCGAAGCCGCCCAAAGGGCAGTGCCGCTTATTGGAATTTGTACGGGGTCGTTCCTGCTTTACAAACTCGGCCTGTTGGACGGCTACAGGTGTTGCGTTAGCTGGTTCCACCACAACGATTTCCTTGAAAATTGCGGAGGACCAGAGCCCGTCTCGAACCGGATGTTCGTTGTGGATCGTGACCGCTTGACATGCCCGGGGGGTAATAGTTCCGCGTATCTAGCGGCTTGGCTCGTTGAGCGCCACGTAAGTGAGACAGCAGCAAAAAAAAGCCTGCGTATGTTGAACATACCGGACCTGAAGGGCCCTGAGGAAGTTCAGCCAGGCGTTCCGCTGAAGATGGCGACGAATGAGCCTACGACCCGGAAGGCCCTGTTGTTTATGCACCAGAATCTTGATGCCGCCCTAACAATCGATCGTGTATCCAGACACGTTGGTCTCAGCAGGCGGCAGCTCGAACGTAAATTTATCGACGATTTGGGAATGACGCCCAGTAAAGCGCTTCGCCAGATGCGCTTGGACCAGGCCGAAGCTCTGCTCCTAACGACCGGCAAAAGCTTGGCAAATATAGCATTGGAATCCGGTTTTTCAGACGACTCTCATCTCGTCCGGTTGTTCAGGCACTATCGGGGGGTGACGCCCAACACCTTTCGCAGTGCCGCGATATCCAATCCCACACAAGAAATCTATGCGGGCAGCTGAGAGATCATTAATTGGACCAATGAGGCAGGCACAACCGGTTCTTCGAGCCGGCTGATAGAATCGAACTTGGCGGGTATGTCCGACGTATTATGCCCGACCAGAAATATGAAAGGGATCTTGCGACGTGCCAAGTGTTCTGCCGCCACAAAGGTCGCCTCGCCCTGTAGATTGACACCTAGGATGGCTCCGTTGATCGGAGCCGACGACATGATGATATCAAGTGTGTCTTCAATCGTGCTGACCGGGTAAATGACGTCCGCACCAACTTGTACAAACGACTCTCTAAGCGCGAAAGCGACTGCGAAATCGTCCAATGCAATCAGGATGCTGCAGTCTTTGAGGGTCCTAAGGTTCAAAGCTTTTCTCCGACCAATGCCGTTGCTCACCGCTGTTGGTGCCTCGAGGTCGATGACACGGGTCGCTGCCTGCCGAACTAGCCTAACAGTCGCTCTTCAAACGGATAGTTAGAGAGCAGTTCATAGCCATCGGAGGTTACGAGCAACTGCTCTTCCAACTTGACACCATCTCTTTCGCCAACCGCACCGATGTAGCTCTCAACACAGATGACCATGCCAGCCTCAAGGGTCGCGTCATAAGCCACGGGCCCCCGAAACGACGGCTTGACCTGGGGATATTCGTCGCACATGCCAACGCCGTGGATCAATGCGGGGTACGCCTGTTGCCGGAATTCCTCTGGGACCGGCCAAGCTGAAGCTTGAAGATCCTTCATGCTCAGGCCAGCGCGTATCAGCTTCATGTTCGTTTGCAACTCGTCGTAAGCGAACTGGTAAAGCTGCTTCTGCCGCGCGCTTGGCGCCTCTTTCCCGTAGTAGAATGTCCGAGAGACATCGCAGAAATATCCGAATGGCCCAACCATATCGGTATCAAAACCAACCAGATCACCCGGCTCGATCACACGCTGAGTGGCTTCTTGCAACCATGGATTAATCCGCGGACCTGACGCAAGCATCCGCCCCTCATGCCAGCCTCCCTGATTGGCAAGATTGGTATAATTGAGCAGCCCCCACAGTTGCAATTCCGTGACCCCCGGGCCCATGCTTGCCTCCATGTGGGCAATGCCGTGTTCCGCCACGGCGCAAGCCCAGCGAATACAAGCGATCTCGTCGTCAGATTTGATGACTCGAGCGCCCTCCACGATGCTAACCGCATCGACAACCTCAAGACCGCGATCCATCAAAGCCTGCGTAATGCTGGGATTGACGTACTCGACCGCTACCTTCCGGTTGGTGGTACCGATCTCGCTGAGGAATGAGACAACATCATCCGCGAAGAGCTTTGCGGTTTCCGGCAGCTCATTACCGCCTTCAAAAAAAGAGATCGGCCTTCCTGGTCTGACGCTGTCGGCCGAGGAAGCGAGAGTAAATGCCTGATGAAGGGTAATTGGGCCATCGAGCGGCAAAAAGAGATAGGTGACAGGAATATGAGACTGGAACAGGGGGAAGGTGTTGTAGTCGACCGTATACCGGATAGTGATCGGACTTACTAGGATGCAAAGTGCAACATCTGCCTCACGCATAGCTGACCGGAGCCGCTCCTTCCGATAGCCGTCGAGACGTTTAAAGTCGATGGCCGGCATGGGGCGAAATTTGCGCAAATCGCTCCAATTATCGCTAAGGACGAGGCCGTCAGGACCTGGCGTAATCAACTTATTATCCATCGCGGACCCCCCTTCTGTGTCAACAGCGTGCCATGCGGCAAGCTTGGCACCCTTCAACATATGCGGCGACCTTAGGAGCCGGCTGTACCTACTTCAAATGAGTATTAATGGTGAGCCGGATAACCAGGAGTCATAGCTGGACTGGATTTGCCCCCTTATCGACGCCTGGGATTTCGGGTTCTGACTTAGAACCAGGCCCATGACTGTAGATTGTCCGTCACATGACTTTTTCGATGCTTGCGAGGACGTCAAAACTGGCTGTAATCGAGATAGACCTTCAGGTCGCCCGTATATTCTCGTCGGGCTCAACTCCTCTGAGCGAGACACAACCATGGCCGATACGAAAAAGGTCGTCATCGTTACCGGTGCAACGTCTGGCATAGGTGAAGCTGTCGTAACAGCATTCGGCGCCGCAGGGGCATCTTTGGTTTTGGTAGGCCGTGATCCGGAGCGTGGTAAAAGGGCCCTGCGGGCATTGGAGAATGTAGGTTGTGTTGCAACCCTGATGCTGGGAGATGTCGCTGATCCGAGCTTCGCGGACCGGGTGGTCGCTTCCACTGTGGGGCGATACGGTAAGGTGGATGTCTTAGTCAACAGCGCGGGCACGATCCGCCGGGGGACGGCGGTGGAGACCTCAGACGAGGATTGGCGGCAGACCTTCGACGCTAACGTCAGCGGTGTATTCTATTTCAGCCGAGCAGCGGTGAAGGCCATGAGGGGCACTGGTGGCGGCAGCATTGTAAACATAGCATCCAACGTTGGATTGGTCGGCTGTACCAACCTCGCGGCCTACTGTGCGTCGAAGGGTGCGGTGGTTTTGCTGACGAAAGCCATGGCTCTGGATCACGCCAAGGAGCAAATCAGCATCAATGCTGTGTGCCCCGGCGCTGTTGATACGCCCATGCTAGTTTCGGCTCATAACGAGCCGGTCACGGCTGATGAGATCCTGCAGCGCAACATCGATTCAATACCACAGGGTCGCGTGGCCACGCCGTCGGAAATCGCAAGCCTTACAGTGTTCCTTGCGAGCAAGGAGGCGAGGCACATCACCGGTGTGGCTATCCCGATAGATGGCGGCTTCACGGCGGGATAGGAGGGATCCATGGGTAACAAGCTATCAGGCAAGGTTGCCGTCGTTACCGGCGGTAACAGAGGAATTGGTCGGGCTATTGCCGAAAGGCTCGCCGCGGAAGAAGCGGTGGTTGTTGTTGGTGATGTGTCTGGCGAACCTACAACTTCTAAAAGCAGCGCCTCTGAGTTGATATTTTTGCAACTCGACGTCACAAATCAGGAGTCGGTTCGTTCCTTTGTAGACAAGGTCCTACAAAGGTTTGGCAAGATTGATATTCTGGTCAACAATGCTGGAATTGTGGTCCATAAGTCGATTGACGAACAAACTGTCGAGGATTGGGACCGGATGATGGCGGTTAATCTTCGGGGCCCGTTCTTAATGGCCAAATATGTTGCGCCGGAAATGAGACGGACTGGTTCGGGCGCAATAGTCAACATAGGGTCAGTAGAGGCGTTTATGGTCAATCCTTGGCACACCGCCTACGCGGCGAGCAAAGCCGGAGTGCACGGCCTAACGCTGGGACTGGCAGTCGATCTTGGCCCAGACGGTATACGCTGTAATACAGTATGCCCGGGCTGGATCGATACCGACCTCAATCGAGCGTATGTCGAGATGCATCCAGATCGCAGTTTGATCGAACGTGAACTTGGGCAGCTTCACCCCGTGGGCCGGATCGGTTGCCCCAAAGAGGTCGCTAATGCGGTGCTTTGGCTGGCGAGTGAGGAATCCAGTTTCGTGAGTGGCGAAATGATCGCCGTCGACGGTGCCCGGACCAGGAAGATTTCCCTGCCCCCGATCCTGGACGAAGAGTATCGGGCCAAGCTGTCGAAGCTTACGGTTTAGGGATGGGTTGCGAGCCTCGAGCGGTTTACGGCAAGTCTTGGTGCTTGGCAGGACTAGGGTCCAGCGGGGCCTTCGAAAGGCTACGCCGGGACTTTCAGGCGGCTGCCAGGTAATGACAAAGAGAGCTAGCCGACAAATGCGGCCCGTATTCCTTGGGATTGATACCGGCGGTACCTACACCGATGCCGTTCTGTGGGCCGAGACAGATGGTTCGCTGCATGGACCCACCAGGGGCGAGGTGCTGGCCAAGGCCAAGGCACTGACCACGAGGCACGACCTTGCCATCGGCATTTCGGGCGCCGTTGATGCGGTTCTTCAGCAGGCCGGCACTAGACCAGATGCCATCAAGCTGGTCTCAATGTCGACAACCCTCGCTACCAACGCGTTGGTCGAAGGCCAGGGCGGCCGCGTTGCACTTGTCATGATCGGGTTTTCCGAGGCTGACCTTGCACGCGATGGGCTTAGGACCGCGCTCGGCACCGATCCGGTGGTGTTTTGCCGGGGGGGACACGATGTGTACGGCAACACCGCGGGCCTCAACCTCTCCCCTCTCGAGGTAAGTTTGCCAGAGCTGAGTTCCTCTGTATCGGGCTTTGCCGTCTGCGGCTATTTTGCCACGCGCAACCCCGCGCATGAACTCGCAGCAGTAAAACTGATCCGCGACCGTACCGGCCTACCGGCCACAGCCAGTCATGAGTTGACGAGTAAGCTCGGCGGTCCGCGCCGTGCGCTGACGACGCTACTCAATGCGAGGCTGATATCGATGATCGACCGCCTAGTCGCGGCAACGGAAGGGTTCCTCAAAAAGCGCGGGATAGCCGCCCCCCTTATGGTCGTCCGCGGCGACGGCGCCCTCGTCTCGGCGGCTTTTGCCCGCCAGCGGCCTATCGAGACAATCCTGTCCGGTCCTGCGGCCAGCCTGGTGGGTGCCTGCTACTTGACCGGCTTTGACAACGCCGTCGTCTCCGACATAGGCGGCACAACCACGGACGTCGCTGTGCTCGAGAACGGCCGGCCGCGCTTGGACCTGGAGGGTGCGACTGTCGGTGGCTTACGCACCATGGTTGAAGCGGTGGCCATGCACACCTTTGGCCTTGGTGGCGATTCGGAAGTCACGTTGGAGGATGGAGGGTTAAGCCCGAAAATCCTGCTGGGCCCGCGCCGCCTAGTCCCTCTCGCCCTGGCAGGCATGACACATGGAGACGCCGTCAGATCAGAACTCGAGCGCCAGATGCGATCGCCAAATCCAGGCCGCTTGGACGGCCGCTGCGCAGTCCGCACCGGTGTTCCAGATAGGCTTGCTGCCGGACTATCCCCGGGAGAAGCGAAGCTTTACGAGGTTATTGGATCCGTCGCCGTCCCTCTCGACCGGCTGCTTAGCTCCAATGCCCAAGGCGCAACGCTCGATCGCCTGGTGGCAAGAGGGCTCGTGCAAATCGCGGGGTTCACCCCGTCGGACGCCGCCCATGTACTGGGCAAGCAGACGAACTGGGATCCGGTGGCAGCTAGGCTTGGCGCGGAGCTGTTTGCCCGCAAGCGCGATGGACGCGGGCAACCAATTGCCGCATCGCCAGAGGCCTTGTCCGAACGAACATTGCTGACATTGACGCGGCTGTCGGCTGAAATCATCCTTGAAACTGCGTTTTCCGAGGACGGGCTCAACGGCGCGGCCACCGTAGCGGACGCCCTGGTGCA
Organism: Mesorhizobium sp. NZP2077; assembly: GCF_013170805.1. Classification (NCBI taxonomy): domain Bacteria; kingdom Pseudomonadati; phylum Pseudomonadota; class Alphaproteobacteria; order Hyphomicrobiales; family Phyllobacteriaceae; genus Mesorhizobium; species Mesorhizobium sp. NZP2077. The sequence continues at coordinate 293,216 of NZ_CP051294.1, forward strand.
GCGCGCTGTTGACGGATACCCGGGCATCGCTCGGCTCAGCGTCGCGCTGGACCGTCCTGTAATTGGGATCGGCGCCTCGGCTCCCCTGCACTACGCGGGTCTGGCCGCGTTAATTGGCAATGACTGTGTGGTGCCCGAAGATACCGACGTTGCCAACGCGCTCGGTGCCGTTGTCGGCCAGGTCAGGGTGTCGGCCGAAGCTCACGTCAGCCAACCCACGGAAGGACTATTCCGGCTTGCTGCGGGCGGTCGAGTTCGGGATTTCCCGGACGAGGCGTCGGCGATCGCCGCCGCTGATGCGGACGCCCGGGCTACCGTCGCTGAGTACGCGAGGGAGGCCGGCACCGACGCTGCCGAAATCAATGTCGCGACCGAGTTCCGTGTATCCACGGTCGAAGGTCAGCGCATGTTCGTCGAAGCCAAATTAGTAGCGGTCGCTCTCGGCAGGCCCAGAATTGCGGCTTAGGGAAGCGCAGGCCGACTGTTTCCGAAGGGCTATGCAGAGCACTGAGGGGATAGGTCGCCGCACGGTCAGTTAAAAGCAGACCGTTTTGGATGACAAGGGTCCCCTGTCCTTGAATTATCCCAGGCCAGGCCCAACCCACGCTGGTACGGTTAAGCGGCATTGTTGCGGCGAGACACCGTTAAATAATCTGAAGCACTTTGCAAAATGGGAAGGAGAGACAAACCCGCAAGCCATTGCTATATCGACAATCGCCATGCTCGTACCTTCGATCAACCGTTTCCCGTGTTCTACACGGACCCGAAGGTAGTGTCGCACAGGCGGCATGTGGACGTGTGCTGCAAACAGGCGCTCCAACTGTCGCCGCGATACGCCAGCGCGTTTTGCCACTTCGCTCATGCTCAGCGGGCATTCAACGTTTTCATCCATGATCCGCATCGACATAAGAAGTTTATCGCTGACACCGGCAAAGGCGAGCCCTGTCGGACCGGTCTGTCGGTTCGTCCCGGAGCGCTGTCCTTCGACCGTGGCGTGCCGGCAAACCTGCTGAGCCGTAAACCCCCCGACATGATTTGCGATCATATCCACGGCCAGGTCGAAAGAGGCTAGTTCGCCTGCACAAGTCGAAAACTGCCCGTCCTTTACGAACAGGGTGTCGCGGATGTCGGGCTGGCTGAACACCTCAGAGAAAGCGGCAAGCCGAGACCAATGGATTGTACAGCGTGTTCCGGCCAGAAGACCCGTCTGCGCTAGCAACCATGAAGCCGTTCCCAGTGCCGAAATGGGCACACCGCGACGTGCGATCATGCGCAAAAAGTTATTGCATTGTGGGCTCAGCCGCCGCCCTACCTGCTCACCGGCGACAATTATGAGGTGGTCCGGCCCCCGGGAAGGCGAACGAGAATTAAGTTCATCAGTGGTTACATCCACAGCAACCGAGATGCCGCTTGACCCTTCAACTGGCTGCGTGCTGAAACCGGCGATCCTCCATTTAAACAACTTCAACCGCATTACGGTATTTGCTATGTGAAAAGGCTCCAGAAAGGCGTGAAGTGCCAGCTGCGAGAACCCCGGAAAGAGAAGGATAGCCAGCTCGATCGGGCGGCCCTGAGACGGCATCTCCGCGACGGTCGACGCGTTGATCGCATTGATATCCGGATGTGCATTCATTGCTTTCGTCCAGCTGCCTTGCAAACAAACAGCCGCTTTCATAGAGACCGGGTTCGGTCGCTGCCGGCCATGTGAAACAGGATATAACGGTTCTAGAGGACAGCCTCACCGATATCGAGTTCTCGACGTTTCATGAAATCAAGAAGCTGCTCGTCGATCGCTTCATCGAGAGGTGGAGGCTGGTATTCCTTCAAGGATCGAACAGCTGCGTCCAACCCCCGCGTGTTCGCATCCCGGGCGCCGGCAAAACTCCATTGCTCGAAGCTATCGTGGTCCATCAGGTCAGGGACAAAGAAGGCTTGTTCGAAGTTCTTGAGGGTGTGCGCAGTTCCCAGATAATGGCTACCAGGCTCGCTCTGGCGGATCGCATCCATCGTTTCGTCCATCTCACTCATCACGAGCCCCTGGCCAAGCTTGTAGAACATGACCATCTGCTCGGCGTCGAGCATGAATTTGCTATAGCTTTGGGTCAGGGCCCCTTCCAGGTAGCCCGTGGATGACAGCACGAAGTTTGCACCGGCAATCAGGACGCCGTACATGTTACGGGCTGCTTCATAGCCAGCTTGCGCGTCGACAAGTTTTGAACTGGTGCAGCTCCCACTACACCGCCAGGGTAGCTTGTAGTGTCTGGCCAATTGACCGACCAGCATGTTCATGTGGTCGATCTCTGGGGTGCCGGCCATTGGCGCTCCGCTTTTCATGGAAACGGTTGCCAGCCACTGCCCATAAATGGAGGGCGCGCCTGGCCTAACAAGCTGAGCAAAGGCTATTCCCGCCAGCGCTTCTGCGTTGAGCTGAGCCACTGCGGCTATTGTACTTGCAGGGGTACTGGCCCCCGCCAAAACGAAGGGAGTGAAAAGGATGGCCTGATTGCTTGCTGCGTAGACCTTGACCGAATCCAGCATGGTCGCGTCCCAGACCAGCGGCGAATTGCAGTTGGCGATCGAGACCATGACCGTGTTGTTGTGAACGAATTCATCGCCGAAGACGATCTTGGCCATGGTGACGGTGTCTTGCGCCCGTTCTCCGGACGTCACAGCGCCCATGAACGGTTTGTCGGAGTATTTTATCAGGCTGTAATTCATGTGCAGGTGGCGCCTGGGAACGGCAATGTCCATTGGCTCACAAAGGACGCCTCCGGTCATGTGCATCGCCGGAGCTTGGTAAGCGAGCTTCGCAAAATTAACAAAATCAGCGATCGTCGAATTTCTTCGCTTGCCCTCAAGATCAAGCACGTTCGGCGATCCGTACGCCGGCGTAAAGATCGTCTTACGTCCCCCGATGGTGACTGTCTTTGCTGGATTGCGAGCGTGAATCGTAATGTATTCGGGAGCCTGGGCCACGAGCTCCATCAAATGGTGTCTGTCGATTCTGATGCGCTGACCAGTGACGCTGGCGCCAGCTGCGCGCCACATTTCCACCGCCTCGTCGTCACGAAACTCTATCCCTATCTCCTCTAGGATCTGCATCGAGTAGTCGTGAAGCCTAAGCAGTTGGTCCGAGCTCAACAAATCCATATAGGGCAGACCGCGTTCTAGCGACGGCATATAAGTCACCGACTTCTCAGAACGGAGCTTCTGTCGGGCGTCCCGGCCACCTGATCTTGCAGACATCTTTCTCTTCCTTGATTTACGCCAGAACGTAGGCCAGATTAGTGTTTAAAACCAACAATTAAAGCTGATGTACGGTATGTGCTGAGGTTATGCTCAAACGACCTAAAGCCGCTCTTGAATGCCCCGAAGCAGGGAAGCTGCTGTCACAATGCCCATGGCGGCTCCTGCCTCGTCCACGACCACCAGTGGCCGGTTCCCGTGGCGATTCGATAAAGCGACCAGTTCATTGATCCCGGCGTCAGGTCCCAGGCGTGGCGCATCGGCGAGAGCCGTGCCGTCGCCAGCGTCAGCGGATAGCGGCGACATTACAGACGCCGCCTTCAAGAGCTTCAACCGGCTGCTTCCCTGAACGAACTTTTCGACGTACGGATGCTTAGGGCTCCCGAGGATGTCTTCAGGCGAGCCGATCTGAAGCATTTGCCCGTCTTTCATGACACCGATCTGGTGTCCGAGCCGGACGGCTTCGTCCAGATCGTGCGTTATGAAGAGCGTTGTCTTTTGCAACTTGTCGGCGAGCTCTTTGAACTGGTCCTGAAGATCCCGCCGGATGAGAGGATCGAGCGCAGAAAAAGGCTCGTCCATCAGAAGGATGGCAGGATCGGCCGCCAGCGCCCTGGCAAGCCCAATCCTCTGTCTCATCCCCCCTGAGAGTTCGTCGGGATAACGGTCACCCCAGCCAGCCAATTGCACCAGCTCTAGCTTTTCTTCTGCGACTTCACGGCGCTGACGGGTGCTGACTTTCCGGAGCTCAAGGCTCAATGCGACATTGTCGCGGACCGTCCTGTGCGGCAGGAGTGCAACATTTTGGAAGACCATTCCGATTGAGCGGGCGCGAAGCTCGCGGATTTCATTCTCGGATTTCAGGTTGATATCCTCACCACCGACAATGATCTGGCCGGCGGTGGGCCTGATTAGGCGGTTCACGTGGCGGACCAACGTCGACTTTCCGCTGCCGGAAAGCCCCATGACGCAGAAGATCTCTCCGGCTTCTACCTTGAAGGAGACGCCGGCAACAGCGACCACACAGCCATGCTTCTCAAGCAAAGTAGCCTTTGAGAGGAACTCGCGTTGAATGTCGCCGAGATCAAACTTCGAGGTCGTCCCGAAGACCTTCCAGACGTCTCTGAATTCAATGGCGTGCGCTGTCAAAGGCGATCTCCACGTTGACGAAGCCCCGCCCGGCAACCCCGAAGGCCGCCGGGCGAGCCGATACAACCGCAATCACTTCGCGGCTAGCTTAGCCGTCGCTATCCAGCTGTTCCATTGATCGAGATGAGCCTTCTTCCAGTCCTCGGCATGACGACGGATGTCCTCGTTAGATTTTTCGCCCTTGTGGACAAGAAGATTTTCGTCGTCGATGTCCTGGATCGGGATCTCGACCTGCTCAAACCACTTGTTGGCGGCTGGGTTCTTCTTGAGGAAATCGTTGTTAGCGAACACATGGTGGGTGTTGACCGAGAACCCCAGATTTCCAATGCTGGGAACGGTTGTGACGGCGCCAGCCTGTTCGTCAGGCAATGACGTAAAAGGAACGGTCAGCCATGAAACATTTTCGCCGTGGCGAAGAATGCCGTTGACCCATGTCGGGGTCCAGCCGTAGTACAGCACCGGTTTGCCGGCCTTAACCCGTTCAATGGCGTCTGCTATCAAGGCGAAATACTCGCCCTGGTTATGTGTGACAGTGGCTCGAAGCCCATATGCATCAAGCTGGTGTTCGATGATCCGTTCACACCCCCAACCGGGCTCACAGCCGTAAAGGTCTGCTTTTCCGTCGCCATCGATGTCGAATAGCGCCGCGATCTTCGGGTCTTTCAGCTGATCGATCGTCTTGATGCCATACTTGTCGGCCGTAGCCTTATCGATCGAATATCCTTGGATTGAGTTTTTGGCGAGCGTCCCTACACGATGAGCCTTGGCGTCGCCGCCAGCCTTCTCCGCAAATGCAACATGCAGGGGATACCAGTGCGGCGTATAATAGTCTGCGTCACCGCTCGCCACAGCGATGTGGGCGACAGGAACCTGGGTCTGCAATGGCTCGTCGACGGTATATCCAAGGTCCTCAAGGCCGAGCTTCACCACATAGGCCTCGAATAACTCTTCGGCAATGCCGTTGTACAGGGGCCGTGCGGTGACGCCGGTGCCGGGAAGGTCTGCGGCTAAGGCATGTCCAGTAGACACCACCAGCGTTCCCAACACAGTCACAGCCGCGGCTAGTCGCCTAAGATGCCAACCTATTCTCTGTTGATCGTTCATATGAGCTCCCATTGTTGTTAAGCAGATACGCGTTGCCGGCGATTCTTCGATCCTTCTCGTGCCGCCGGGGCGCCTTGGAAGGAATTGACAACACTTGTGATGAGTGAGGCGGGGCCGCGTTTGTACCAGGCGACGTGGTCGAATTGCCTGCTCCTGGACATCGCAGATTGCGTTAGGCGGTCCAGAATGATCGCAAGGAAGACGATACCTGTTCCGGCCGTTGCGGCCAGACCGATGTCCAGGCGGCCAATACCGCGCAAAACCATCTGACCGAGCCCGCCAACCGCGATCATGGAGGCGACCACGACCATCGAGAGCGACATCATCAAAGTCTGGTTTACGCCCGCCAATATGCTCGGCAGGGCAAGCGGTATCTGGGCCTTGAACAGAAGCTGGCTGTCGGAGGCACCGAAGGCTCGCATGGCCTCGACAACTTCTTCAGAGACCTGCTGAATGCCCAGCGTGGTCAGCCGGATAACGGGCGGCAGGGCAAAGACGATCGTTACAATGACGCCGGGCACATTGCCAATGCCAAACAACATTACGACCGGCACGAGATAGACGAATGACGGGATCGTCTGCATTGTGTCGAGGATTGGCCGGCAGATAGCAGCCGCCCGATCGCTGCGGGCGGCCAGCACCCCCAGGGGAATGCCAACAACTGTGCAGAAGAGGACTGCGGTGAAAACGAGAGAAAGGGTTGTCATCGTTTCCCCCCAGATCCCCAGGAAGCCGATGACAGTCAACAGACTGGCGATCTGGAGCGCTAGCCTCCAGCCCGCAATCTGCCAAGCAATCAATCCGAAGCACAAAATCGTGACAACGGGTGGAATTCCTTTCAGGGCGCCGTCAAAGGTCCGGAGAAGCTGGTCAATGGGCCATTTCACGCTCTGAAAAAACGGCCGGTACTGGTCCACTACCCAGCCCAAGCCATTCGCGACCCAATCGTCGAAGGGTATGTGCCAGATTTTGAATGGGTCTAAAATGTCTTCAGGCTTCACCAAACTTCCTTTCAATCAGGATTTTGATTACGACTGAGCGGCCATCCGCCCGAAATAGCAGTCAGCAGGATCACAGTCTCAACCAAATGTTCTGACAGCCAAATGCAAGGCTGATAAGTCGTTTGGCGGGTCAAGCCGCCACATCAATGATACCCGGCAAAGCCATTTCTGAATCTGGACTTACCGGGCATTTCGCGCGACCTTCCATCTACCATGCCGCGCAAGAGGGCTCGTCCTCCTAACGTTCCCGAAACGCTAGCGGGGCCGCTTGGACAAAACAACCGGATAAAAAGTAATGTCCCGCGAGCCTAAATGTTATCAAAGGACGGCAAGCCCGCTGTGCTTGAAATGGAGCATCCTGGCGACGAAATAGCGCCAGCGGCCGCATCTCGGTCAACTCCGGCCGAGGCGAGCCGCTTCAAGGCTTCTCGAACCCCAACCCGACGATACGTCTCTCTGACCAGGCCATCCTCTCGGAGGTTTTCGCGGCAGCGTTCAACGTGGGCACGTTGCTCGCCAGTTAAATCGTGCTCAAGCTTTCTCTGCCAGTCCTGATGGGAAGGTCGACTTCCTTGACCGACTTGGCCGCCGTCGAGACCGAGGCCGGCCGGCTATCGTCATAGCGGGGCCGTATGGCGCTGTTGGGGTTAAACTCGGTTCGCTTGTCGTTTCCTGAAATGACGAGGTCGGGATCCGAAACCCGACCCGAGAGGCTATAGACGAAAGTCGACACGATGCGGTCTAGCACGGCATCGACTTCCTTCGGCCGGTGCACTGCTTCGTGCGGCACGCGGTCGGGAACGGCAGTCTCGTGATGCCGCGATCATTGTGGCGTCGAGCACCTCGCGATGATCGAGCGAGGTGATGATCTCGCGCCGGGCCGGGCAGAAATCATAGGGCGCATGAGCGCCATCGCCCTCGCCGATATGGAAGGCATAGATCTCGGGATAGGCCGTGAGCCCCATGCGGAGGCTTGGTTTGATGTCGTAGAAGGACGTGATGGCGTCTGCAGCAGGTGGGTGGCACCAATGCCGCCAAGCGGATCGTCGATCACCAGGCCGAAGCGGTCGAGCGGGTTCCAGTCTGGCAGCGCTTGCGCGATCGAGGCCGGCTAGCCTCCTATCTCCAAGTCGAACTTCAGCAGTGTGATGAGATGCATGGCTGTACCCACTCAACAAAACGCTAGGCCGGACCCACGAGGCCCGGCCAACAGTCACTCAAGCAGACACGTTTAGGCCTTTGAGAGCCAAACTTTGCCGAGATCGATCTCGAAAGTCGGGTGCATCGGGAAGTCTTTGACCTGCTTCGTGGAGTGGTGAAACACCGAAAGCCAGTAAGGCTGGATGATGATGCCAGAATCCTGCAAAAGCGCCTCAATTTCCTGCATCAGAACCTTACGCTTTGCCGGGTCCGGAACTGCCAACGCGGCGTCCAGTTTCTCGTCGAACTTCGGGTTCGACCACCCTGTTTCGTTCCATGCGACGCCACTGCGATAGGCCAAAACAAGATTTTGCACCCCGAGCGGCCGGTGATTCCAGTTGGTTATCGAAAGCGGGTATTTTAACCAGTCATTGTAGAAGGTGCTGCTGGGCAGGACCGTCCGCTTGACCTTGAACCCTGTCTCGCGAAACTGCGCAGCGATCGCATCGCCGGCGTCTTTAAGCCAATCCGTGTCCGGACTGATGATATTATGTTCGAAGTCGAACTGGCCAGCCTCGGTCATCAGGTGCTTGGCGGCATCAATGTCCCGTTTAGTCTCTGGGAGCGGATAAAATTCGGGATGTATCGGCGCTACATGATAGTTGGCACCAACCGTACCGCGTCCATCGTTGGCAAGCTGTAAAATGGATGCATTGTCGACGGCCAATTGTAGCGCATTGCGTACCCGCTGGTCATCGTACGGCTTGTTAGTGACTTGGGTGCGGCATAGCAGCGTTGTCGCCGTCTTCGCCTCGGAGATCACCAGACCCAGCTGGTCGTAGGACTTGATGCTATTGGCATAGGTCTGGTAGTTCGCATCGATCTCACCGGACTCGAAAGCACTCGGCACGACGGTCGCATCGGACCCATAGTCGATAAACTGAACCTCATCCAGGTATGCTTCGCCGCCCCACCATTGTCCCTGAGTGCGACGCTTCAGGACGGCCTTTTGGCCCACATCCCAAGATACCAGCTCAAATGGACCGGTGCCAATCGGGTGTTTGATGAGGTCGGAGCCATTTTTCTCGAAGTCGCGGTGCACGACCAGCGCCGGGTAGTCTGCGATTCCGGGGATAATGGTGATGTCGGGCTTCGACAGCTTGAGTTTGACCGTGTGGTCATCAACCTTAAGGATGGCGCCATCCTGGGCCTTGCCTGTTTTATCGTCGATCAATGAGCTTAGTCGTGTGGCCATCGAGTTGCCGGCGGCGTCTCTCTCACACCAACGCCTAAGGTTGAAAATGACATCATCGGCGGTAAAGTCGTCACCATTGTTCCATTTCACACCCTTTCTGAGGTGCAAGACGTATTCCTTGGCATCTTCACTCGTATCCCAGCTCTCCAGCAGCCGGGGCTCAAATGTGTATTCAGTAGTGTATTTGACCAATGGCTCCAGGAACTGGCGGTAAATGTTGGCAAGCTCTGAAACGTCAACGGTACGCGGGTCCTTCGCGCCATATACGATCATCGCCACTCGCAACGTGCCGCCTTTGGTCACAGCGTCTTCGGCATGCGCAGACGGAACCGCACCGAGCATCGAGTAAGCAACGGCGGTGGACGCGCCGAAGATGGAAGCGAGAGCCAGGAATTCCCGTCTGTCCATATCGCCCTTCCTGACGTCATCAGCGAGATTGCCGAAGAGTTTGGGCAGTCGGTTGCCATTTCTGCTGAAAAAACGCATGTGAAGCTCCCCAAGGTTATTCGAACGGCTCATGCGGCGACAGTGCCGCTAGGCCGTCATTAAGCACCGACAAACCTAGAATTCCTGAGGGAATTCAGCGCGGCGTCAGAGGTTTGCCCCTGATGACAAGAACGCTAGCCATGCGCATCCCCCAAAACAACCTGATAAAAAGTTATGCGCGGCGCCAAGGAAAGTTATGCGGCGCTAATGGAAGGTGCACGATATGAACTGCCTTGCGGTCCGGGCCTTTGCTGGCCGGAAATTCCCGGAATGAACAAGGCCTACACGGGGTGCACGGCGTGCTGCTCCATAACATTTTGGCCCACGTTTCATTACTTTTCGTTTGGTTGCTTTGCCTCCCCCATCTCGCTAGCGTCACCGGCGATCTACCAGACAATCAGGACGGATGGTTCCCGGATGAGTAGTACAGCCGCGAATGCGCCCGCCCGGGTTGGCGATATCCCGGAAGTTATGGTCGGAGTAGTGCTTGTAGGGCACGGCGGTTTCAACAAGCTTGAGTATCGGCTGAACATCCCAGTCCCGAAGCCCGGTCCAGATGAAGTCCTGATCCGGGTTGCTGCGGCGGGTGTCAACAATACCGACATCAACACGCGCATTGGCTGGTATTCCAAGAGCGTGAAAGCCAGCACCGGTGAGGCTGCGACGCAAGCTCAGGACGCCGACGCGACCTGGACCGGGGCGCCGATGTCCTTTCCCCGAATTCAGGGAGCGGATTGTTGTGGCCGCATCGTCAGCGTCGGCAACAACGTGGACCCGCGCCGCGTCGGTGAGCGTGTCATTAACGCGAATACGCTGCGTTTTTATGTCAACTACCGGCCAATGGAGAGCTGGGTGTTTGGCTCCGAGTGTGACGGGGCATTCGCACAGTACATGAAAGCCCCCTCCTGCGAGGCGCATAAGGTCGACTGCGATTGGAGCGACGTCGAGCTAGCTTCAGTGTCATGCTCCTATTCGACGGCAGAAAACCTGCTGCACCGGGCCGGATTGAAGCCGGGTGAGCATGTCGTTATCACCGGTGCATCCGGTGGGGTTGGATCCGCCGCAGTCCAGTTGGCAAAACGACGCGAAGCCTTCGTGACAGCGGTCGCGGGCCCGACAAAGGCCAACGAGATGCGGAAGCTGGGCGCCGACCGCGTCATTGCGCGCGGAGAGAGCCTGACCAAGCACCTGGGCAAAGAAAGCGTTGACGTCGTCGTCGACGTAGTCGCTGGGCCTGCCTTTGCCGACCTTCTCGATGTGTTGAAGAAAGGCGGGCGCTATGCTGTCGGCGGGGCGATTGCCGGTCCCATTGTCGAACTCGACGTACGAACGTTGTATCTGAAAGATCTCACTTTTTTTGGGTGCACATTCCAAGACGACGCCGTTTTCAAGAACCTCGTATCGTACATCGAAAGAGGCGAAGTCCATCCTTTCGTTGGGAAAACCTTCCCTCTGAAAAATATCGCGGAAGCCCAGCAAGAATTTCTGTCGAAAACTACTAGCGGCAAGCTAGTGCTCATCATTCCTGATTGAAAAGAAGTGATGCAATGGCAAAGCTGAGTATCGCGTCAATCGATGTCTTTGCCCACCGTCGCCCGTCTTCAACAGATCCGAAAGATCAAGATGTCCAACGCCCCGAGCTACGAAATTCCGGTCTCCTCCACGTTCACGGCCTACGATTGCCACTGCGAAGGCGACGTGGAAAAGGTTGTCGTCTCAGGCCTACCTGAACTACCTAAGGGGACAGCATTTGAAAAGATGAAGTTTTTTCGAAAGCATCATGACGATATCCGCTTGTTCTTTCTCCGCGAGCCTCGTGGCAGCATGATTCAATCTGTAAATTTTATCGTGCCAACGGAAAATCCGGAAGCGGTTGCTGCATACATTATTGCCGAGGCGGAAGAGTATCCGGAAATGTCAGGTGGCAACACGATCAGCGTGGCAACGACCATGCTGAAGACCGGCATGGTTCCGATCACAGGCCCGGTGACCCGGTTCAAGCTTGAGGCCCCTGCAGGCCTCATCGGCATCGAGTGCGATACGGCTGACGGAAAGGTCGGTGCGGTCCGGTTTATCAACCAACCTGCTTTCGCCTACTGCCTTAATAAGACCATCCAGCTGCCGGGCTTTGGCGACCTTACCGTTGACGTCGGCTATGGCGGCATGACTTACGCTATCGTCAACGCACGGCAGTTTGGGTTTGACCTCGTTGCATCCGAGGGCCGGAGGCTGAGCGACTTGGGGCAGGAGATCAAGGCAGCGGCTGCGGCGCAGATTCCGGTGTCACACCCGCTGAACACAGAGCTTCCGGGCATTACTCAGACAATGTTCGTGACTCCGATCGAGCGTTCCGACCGGGGAGTAGAATCGAAGAACGCGGTGATCGTTTCCCCTGGACGCGTCGATCGCTGCCCGTGCGGTACGGGAACATCCGCGCGTTTGGCTGTCATGCATGCCAAGGGTGAAATCGCGGAAGGGGAGCGATTTACCCATAAATCGCTGATCGACTCAATCTTTACCGGGGAGATCCTCGCCACGACAACAGTTGGGCCGTACAGCGCCATTATTCCGGCCGTCAGTGGACGCACCTGGATCACCGCGAAGTGCTCCTACATTCTGGAAAAGGACGATCCCTACCCCGCGGGCTATGCAATTACTGACACCTGGCCGCAAATGACGCCTGAGCACGTCTCGGTCGCAGGCACCGCGCACGCATAAGTTCTTATCGGAGCGGAAGGGTTGGTAGTTCGCCCGATGCCGGCTCAGTGAGAGTAATTTCCTCGGCGCCGGCGATGGATGCCGGTATCTGGCCGCTAACCGTCAACGGCATAGGATTGAGACCAGCTACCTGCGTGATGAGCCAGTCCCGGAAGATCTGGACATCTTCCCGGTCGAGTGCGGCATCCGGAATCACCAGATGATGCTTTCGGCCCGTCAGATAACTTTCTGTCACGGGTCGTATCAAGACACCCTCATTGAGGTAGTCACTTACCACGTGGCGCCATCCAAGCCCGATGCCAAAGCCTCTGATAACGGATTGGATCATCGTTGAGTAATTGTTGAACGTAATCGCACGCTTGAAATCGGCCGAGACCCCAAACTGACCGAGCCAGCCAGCCCAATTGAAGGGTGACCAGGGGTAGACGGACCAATGCTGGTCATCCATATCAAGCAGGACCTCGTTGACCAGATCACTGGGCGCCACAATAGACGGCGAGTGCGGCAGATACGATTTCCCACAGATCGGAAAGACCTCCTCCGCGAAAAGCTCGACAGCGGTGAACCCCGGCCGCGGCAGGTGCCCCATCACCACAGACACGTCAAAACCATCGGTCGCCGGCGCGGGGCTGCGTTCGAGAGAGACCAGGTGGAGATCGATGTTCGGATTGTTCATGATAAAATCGCCGATCCTGTGGCTCATGAACATGGTGCCGAACGACATCGGCATTCCCACCGTTAGCCGCCTAGCTTTTTGCCCCCTGCGCACGCTGTCAAAAGCCGCAGCGATGTGTGCAAGACTCAGGGTGGTAGCTTCAAACAACTCTTCACCTGCGGGCGACAACGACACCTTCTGGTTTCCGCGATTGAAGAGCTGCGTGTCGAGGTGATCCTCAAGCGTCAGGATATGCCGGCTTACGGCCGCCTGAGTAACGGAGAGTTCATTGGCAGCCTTCGTAAAGCTTACGTGACGAGCTGCAGCCTCAAATGCTCGCAGCGCGCTCAACGGCAGCCGTCGATAATCCTTGGACATGCCTAATCGTTATCCCGGCCCTGTACAAAAGTAAATCGCAAGCCGCGGCGACGCCGACCTGCGAACGCGAGGTCGACGCAGGAGCCCACTGAAGACCTGTCCCGAAAAACAAGCTATTCGCGGCCGGCGTGCCATTCTCTGTATGCCAGGTTAACCCGTGCACCCACGGCTGTGAACGGCCGCGGAGGCAAGGCCTGGGGCTCATCGAACGCGCTGAAAACTTTGCCGAGTGCCGACTGATGGCCGAGTAACAGCTCCGCGGTCGCTATACCGGCCGACGTGGACTTGGTTCCGCCGATGCCGTTGCAAGCACAGGCCGCGAAAATCCCTTTTTCCACCTGGCCGAACAGAGGAACGGAATTGCGGGTCAGCGCCATCGCGCCCGCCCAGCGATACTGCATTTTGAGGTGACGGTGATCGGGGAACCGATCGGCGAATTTGCGATCGAGGAGGGCCCCTGCCCTCCTCATCGTGCCACCGCCTGCTTCGATGTTGGGGTTGTATGTGTAACGCGAGCGTACCAGTAGCCGGTCGCTGTCTACCCCATTGATTCGGCGAATCGTCGTTCCCATTGGCGCCGCCGGCGTCGCGCCCCACTTCCTAGATCCGCCAAGCGAAGATGGCGCGAACGGTTCAGTCAGCGCGGCGTACGTAAAAACATGGAGAAGTTCTCCTCTTCCGAATCCGAAGCTTTCGGCATGCCCGTTGGTAGCCAGAACCACCCGCCCTGCTTTGACTGTGCCTTTCGGGGTTTTCACGACACAGCCGGAAGACGAGGCCTCAATGGATAGGGCCGGCGTCCGCTCGAATAGCCTGATCGACCCCTGAAATAGGTCAGCAATTGCTCGCACCATCGCGGCGGGCTGGACCATGACGGCACCGGGTGTGAAAAGCCCTGATTTGAATGATCGTGTCCCTGTGAGCTCTTGTGTCTCCGTCTCACCCAGCAGTTGATTAGGTTCGCCCATCGACTTGAGCTGGGACGAGTACTCCTCGAGATGCTTAGTGCCTGACTCAGTCATGGCGACGCTATATTTGCCGCTCGGATCGAAAATGTCTTTGTCCCAGCCATTTTCCTGAGCGAGGCGAGCGTAGAGTTGAATAGCCGTGCGAGCGACCAGGATCTCGTCGCGGTTTTGAGCAGCCGCATCGACCCCGAAATTTCCCGAGGCAATGTCGTGAGGCAGATCAATGAGAAACCCAGAATTTCGGCCACTGGCACCATTGCCAACCAGATCGGCATCGATGATGGCTACCGACAAATTTGGGTCGAGTTCCGATAGCCTCACAGCGGCTGCAAGGCCCGCAAAGCCCGCGCCTATGATGACGACGTCGGCGTTGATGCCGCCATCTAGCGCGGGCGTTGGGGTCCTGGGAGGAAGCAATGCCGTCCAGCCGGATTGCGCGCCGTGGTTAGGAAGACGACGTGCGTGGAACGTCTTAGTGGTCATCGTGCTGTTTCTTTTTCAACCAAGGGCCCCAAGGCCGCTTTAAGAGCTGCAATACGTTCTGCGGGCACCGGCCTGAAGGGTTTCCTCACTGCGCCGCTGCTGTAGCCCGTAATTTCTGCGGCTGCATACGCACTTGGAACATAACCGCCATAGTCGCCCTGCCAAAGCAGCGACATGATAGGCTCGAGGATGCGCCACTGGGCCTGAACGTCGTCCCAACGCTTTTCCTTGGCCGCCTTGACGATTGCCACGCAGGCGCGAGGCGTGACGTTCGCACCGCCCCAGATCAGTCCTGAACAACCTGCAAACAGAGAGAAAGGTACGAGTGGATCCGCACCATTGAGGATTTCAAGGCCGGTACCGATCAACTGAACCTGCGAGGTCAGATCTCCACTACTGTCCTTGATTGCGCGGAACTCCGGAAGTTCGCAAAGCCTGCGGAGCAGGTCGGGAGTTATTCGTACACCGACTGCCTGAGGCACATTGTAGCCAATGATAGGCAAACCGACCTTGGCGACTTCCGCATAAAAATCAAAAACGCTGTCGTCGGTCGACGGACCTTCGAAAAACGGAGGAAGCAGCATGACTCCGTCGGCCCCGGAGTCCTTCGCAAATTGGGTCCTGTCGACTACGTCGGCGGTCAGCAGAGCCGAGGTTTGAGCAATGACCTTCGCCCGTCCCGCAACGATACGGGTGCCCCGTTCTATAAGGGCTTTAGACTCGTCCGTCGTGAGGTAGACGTGCATACCGGTGCCGGAGCTGAACACGAAACCATCAACACCTGCAGCCAGATATCGCTCGACGTGCTCCTCCAGGCGGTTGAAGTCGAGGCGACCTTTGGCATCGAATGGAGTTGTGATTGCCAGATTGAGACCTTGGAAAGCAAATGACGACATTTCAGAAACCTCCGTTAGAGCTGCTCAGGTCAACCCACAGGGTTTTTATCTGGCAATACTGATCGTGTGCGTGCAGGGACTTGTCGCGGCCACCGAAACCGGATTGTTTGTAACCTCCGAACGGGGTTGCGGCGTCGCCCTCCCCGTAGGAGTTCACAGTAACTGTGCCCGCATTGATTGCCCGGGCGGCGCGAAGCGCACGCGTGCCGTCACCACTGAATACCGAGGCCGCCAAGCCGTAGTCAGTTTCATTAGCGAGAGAAACCGCCTCCGCGAGGGATTTCACAGCAATCACCGAAAGGATCGGCCCGAAGATCTCTTCCTTGACGTGGCGGCCTTCGTGACGCTTGAATTCAATGATTGTGGGCTCGATAGTAGTGCCATCGACGGCATTCCCACCGATAATCACCTTGCCATCGTGCTCGAGATAGCTGCTCACCTTCTCAAAATGGGTCGCAGAAACGAGCGGTCCGATGCGGGTCTGTGGGTCCAGCGGGTCACCCACGATCCACGTCTTGGTTACAGCGGTAAGCTTCTCGAGCAGACGATCCTTAACATCCACATGGACGAAAAGACGTGAAATTGCCGAACAGTTCTGACCCATATTCCAGAAGGCGCCGTTTGCGATATGAGCAGCCACGGCATCGAGATCCGAGGCGTCTTCCATCACGATGCAAGGGTTCTTGCCTCCAAGTTCAAGCACAACTTCCTTCAGGTTGCTTTCAGAGGAGTACTTGAGGAAGCGCCGGCCAGTCTCAGTCGAGCCTGTAAACGAGATGGCATCAATGCCAGGGTGGCGTCCAATCGGTTCGCCGACGTCAGGACCGTCACCGGTCACAACGTTGAAAACTCCGGCAGGCACTCCGGCATCGAGTGCAAGCTCCGCTACCCGCAAGGTCGTCAGCGACGTTTCTTCGGCCGGCTTTACGACAATTGTGCACCCCGCTGCAAGGGCCGGGCCTATCTTCCAAGCCAAGGTCAAAAGCGGGAAATTCCACGGCAGGACGATCCCCACCACCCCGATCGGCTCGCGCACAATAAGACCAAGTGCTGCATCGTTCGCGGGGGCGACCTGATCATATATTTTGTCAATGGCTTCCGCGTGCCATCGCAGGCTGTTTACAGCCTCGGGGACGTCGATATTGGTGCAGTCGCCAATGGTCTTGCCGCTGTCTAGGCTTTCCATCAGTGCAAGTTCGGACGTGTTCTCCTCGATGAGTGAAGCAAGACTGAGCAAAACTTTTTTGCGGGCGGCTGGAGCGAGTTTCGACCAACGGCCGTCCTCGAGGGCATGCCGAGCGGCGGCAACCGCCTGGTCCACATCTGCGGCCGAACCCGCAGGAATCTCCGCCAAAACCTCGCCTGTCGCAGGGTTCAGTGTCTTGAAGGTTTTGCCCGATAGAGCGGCTGTCTGCACCCCATCCACAATCATGCTGGTTGGAAATCCGAGCGATTGGGCCTGGGTCTCATAGTCGACTTTGTTCAGCACTTCAGTTCTCCCTCGTGTCCCAATGACATCGACAACAATGTTCCGTGGAGCTCGCCCTGCATGCGCAAGGTGCGTGGGCACCCCCAACTCGACAAGGACGGCGCTATACATGGCCGTCAAACTGGCTCTCATGCGCGGAGTTCAGGAACGCTAGAAGCCTGCAAATACTAAAACAACCGGATAAAAAGTTATGCGCGGTAACCCTAAAAGTTATCGAGAATGGACGCTTCGCACGTTGGCAAGAAACGGACCGGACAGCGGCTGATCGAACCTACAGGCGGCGCGCCGCCGAGGACGGCCGCTCAGATATTCAACGTCCCTGTCGCGGCTGTTCTACGTCGCCAGACCAAAGCATCGTAGGTATTTGAAGGCTGGAGCAAAGGACTTAGCCTTTTCCCGGCCTCGTCCCATCGCCTCTACTGCGCACCTCGGCATATGTTTAGAAGGGTGCCAACACCGCAAAGCGGAAACCATGAGATTCAGCCACAGATTGTCGATCGTCGATTCACATACTGCCGGTGAGCCAAGCCGGTTTGTTGTTTCAGGTTTCCCAACGATACCTGGCTCGACAATGGCCGAGCGGATGCGCAACCTGATCAACGATTACGACTGGATCCGCCGGGTGACCATGAATGAACCGCGGGGCCACCGCGACATGTTCGGCGGCGTGATCGTCCCCCCCGTCAACCCAACTTCGCATGCAGGTGTGGTCTATATGGACGGCGGCCAGTTTTACAATATGTGCGGGCATGCCTCGCTCGGGCTTTGCGGAATGCTCGTTGAGACCGGGCAGGTACCACGTACTGGCCGCACCACAGAAGTCCGGTTAGATACGCCTGCCGGGCTGGTGGTCGGATCGGTTACAAGCAGCGATGCGGGAGACGTGGAAGCGGTATCCCTTATTGACGTCGCGTCCTTTGCTTTTGCCCTGGATCAGTTTGTTGAGGTCCCTAACTACGGCCGAGTCCGCGTTGACTTTGGATATGGCGGGAATATTTTCGTAATCGCCGAGGCCGCAGACATGGGCTTCCAGTCCATCGACCCGGAACACACCACCGATCTGATCAAGGCCGGCGTGGCGTTGCGCCAAGCGGCAAGGCTGCAATACCGGTTCCAGCATCCCGAGCAGCCTCATATCGACGGGATTGACCTTGCGATGTTGACCGCTCCGGCCTCAAGCAATGCCACGGACGCGCGCAACATCGTCATCCTCGGCCAGGCCCAGGCAGACCGATCGCCCTGCGGCACCGGCACGTGCGCGCGCATGGCCGTCGAGCATGCTAAGGGCCGGCTCAAGGTCCAAGAGCGCTTCAGGCACGAAAGCTCCATTCGGACATTTTTTGAAGCGCGCATACTGGAAACAACGAAGGTTGGACCCCTGCCTGCGGTAATACCGGAAATTAGTTGCCGACCTTTCCTTACCGGCTTTAGCGAGTTCGTCGTTGATCCAGAGGATCCATTGGGGAACGGCTTCGTGCTCGGATAATTCTGGTTGGGGTATCATGCTGCTCTAGCCAAGAAGGAACGCAACAAGGCGTTCCCACGAAGACCGGAGCTTGGCAGCTCATAACCCAGGGTCATCACCAACCGCAGCAATACTCATTTGAAGATTGCCAGTTGAGCGCGTTATCTGCCTGGATATGAAGCACCTGCTTGGGTCCGCCAATTCCTGTCGACCGATGCCGAGCACCGCCACCTCCTATCCTTACCAGCCACTGAGGAGCACATATGCCTGTAATTCACATTGAAACCTTTAAGTCGAGCGACGAGAAAAAGACGGAACTGGCCGGGGAAATCACCAAGCTGTTTTGTGACAAGATGAACCTGAAGCCAGAGCAGATCCACGTAGTCTTCGACGAGTATGAGCCGAACAACTGGGCAACCGGCGGCAAACTCTGGTCGAAGATGTGAGCAACAGTCTGGAAGGTTGGCCCGCCTGGAATTTGAGGCATCGAAAGCCATTGTTGCCCGCACCCCCAGAAATGCCTGATACAACTCGAGATTGTCCGTGTCGCAAATCCTGCTGATGTCCATCAACCAAGGCAGTGCATATGCGTTGAAGCCTCGGCGAAAAGGCTTTTGGACCCTTGTGGGCCTTATGTCGGTTCCGCTATGGGCTCTTTGGCCACTTATGGCGGTGATATCGGCTGACAGCATGCCCACGTTTCAATTCTCCGCCATCAACTATGCGGTGGCCGCGTCGACCTTGTTTGCTCTCTCCAGAAGGCGTGCATCCAAGGCACAGCTGATCAACCAGCAGCTAGTCCCTATCCTGATGGTGGCACTCGGCCTTTTGATCGGGAATGTCCTTTTCCTATACTCGCTCAAGTTTATTTCACCCGCGCAATCAAATATCATTGTGTACCTCTGGCCAATCATCGTCATCTTGCTTGCCACAGGTTTAGGCCTCCTAACTTTTTCCCCAAGGCACCTGTTTTCTGTGCTCCTCGCGCTCGCCGGAGCCGTTTTGGTGATTGGTCCCGATCTCGCAGCCGGGTCTTGGATAGGGATCGCGCTGGCCTTCGGAAGCGGCTTCGCCTGGGCTGTCTTCTGCGTCTACAGGATATGGCAGGGTCCTGATGCCCCGGACGCCCTGATTGCTGGCCTGACCGTTTCGTCAATTATCGCTTTAATTGTTCATTTCATGGTAGAGAGCACCACGCTGCCAACACCCATGGCGCTTTTTGGGGTGGTCTTCACAGGGATATTTCCGCTCGCTGTCGGCAACTGTGTTTCGGCGTGGAATAAGGGCTCTGACGCACTTTTGGTGGTGATGGAGCCTACCCAGCGCCGATGACGCGCGCCTGGAGTAGGTCGAGTTTTCCTCGGCCGTACATTTGGCGTTTCACGAGCTTGAGTTTGGTGATCTGCCCCTCGGTTTGGCCATTGGACCAGGGAGATGTGATCGCCGCGCTCACAGCCGCTCGGTCCTTGACGATGCCGTTGGCGAAGGGGGCAACAAGGCCCGATCGAGCTTGCTCCAGCCATGGCTCAAGATCGACGAGAGACTTCTTGCGGATCATGGCCTGGAAGGCGGCGATGATTCCTCGGGCATCGACCAGCTGGGGCACACCGCCCTCAATCGCGGCGACAAGGACGGTTTCGGACTTGGAGAGGTTGTCGCGACCGACGGTCATCAGCCGCGCTATGGTCCGCGCCGAGGGCGCCCGGCTCAAGGCGCCACCATCGACCTTTTCCGCCTTCCGACGGCGCGTAGCCCACTCGGTGACAACCCGAAGACTACCACGGAACCCTTGGCCTTTGAGCCGTCGCCATAGCTCGGCGCCGTTCCGCCGTCCGGCCGACCACTGGGCGTCGAGCCATGGCAGGTGCAGTTCGAGCGAGTTCTCGCGGACGCGGAAGATATCCGAGCGTTGACCGCGCATGACGCGACGGACAAGGCCGCGGCTGTACCCGGTCCGGCGAACGATCTCCTTGATCGTCACCCCGGTCTTGGCCAGGCCGAGAATGGCGGCGTTGGTGTCTTCCCGGCGAAGATATCCCTCATATTGGATCCGCTCGGCGGCAGTGAGCAGGTCGGGATTGATCGTGACTGCGCCGATCGCGGACCGAATCTGGCGCATGGATTTGCGCACGGCGTCGAGGAAGGCGCGGCTGGCGTTCTCCATCAAGTGCCAACGGTCGGCCACCTGGATCGCCTTCGGCAGAGCCTTGGCTGCAGCCATTGCGTAGCCACCGCCACGGTCGCGGGCGACGATGCCGATCTGAGGCTGGTCAGAGAGCCAGGCCTGAGCCGTCGCTGGTTCCCGGTCAGGCAGCAATGCGATGGTCTTGCGCCGCTCCAGATCGCAGATGAGGGTTCCATAGCGCTGGTTGCGTCGCCACGCCCAGTCGTCGATCCCGATCACGGCTGGCGGAACGAAGCGCGGGCTGCCGCGCCGCCGCACGACGCGCAGCAGGGTGTCGTTGCTCACTGGCAGCATCAGTCTCCGGGCGAAGCCCGCTGCCGGGCGCCCGCCCAGAACAAGCCCAAGATGATGAACGATATCGTCGAGGCGAGCGGTTCGCCGCGCCCATGGCGCCAGGACGCCCTCGTCAAAGCGCTCGGCGAAGATTCGCCGGCCGCACAGAACCGCGTCGCAGTGGAACCGGCGCACCAGGACGACCAGCCGAACAGGCTTTCCAGCCAACGGCAGATCCGCCAAGCGCCGCTGATACCGGCTGTGGATCCGCTCCGATCTCGTTCCGCAGCCCGGACAGGCACTCGCCATGCTCAAAGGTCGGATCGTGATGAGCGTCGCGTCGACCGCACTGGCGGCATCTTCAACAACAAAGCCGCGAGGGACGAGAGTCGATGGTCGGAGGGCCTGGCCCATGGCATTGATTCCTTTTGTGAAACCAGTGCCAGCCGACGTCACAATGTCATCAAAACTGAGTCAGAGCCCCTTTTGCGAGCCGATCCAGGGTCCCAATTGGGCTCTGACGCACTTTTGGTGGTGATGGAGCCTACCCAGCGCCGATGACGCGCGCCTGGAGTAGGTCGAGTTTTCCTCGGCCGTACATTTGGCGTTTCACGAGCTTGAGTTTGGTGATCTGCCCCTCGGTTTGGCCATTGGACCAGGGAGATGTGATCGCCGCGCTCACAGCCGCTCGGTCCTTGACGATGCCGTTGGCGAAGGGGGCAACAAGGCCCGATCGAGCTTGCTCCAGCCATGGCTCAAGATCGACGAGAGACTTCTTGCGGATCATGGCCTGGAAGGCGGCGATGATTCCTCGGGCATCGACCAGCTGGGGCACACCGCCCTCAATCGCGGCGACAAGGACGGTTTCGGACTTGGAGAGGTTGTCGCGACCGACGGTCATCAGCCGCGCTATGGTCCGCGCCGAGGGCGCCCGGCTCAAGGCGCCACCATCGACCTTTTCCGCCTTCCGACGGCGCGTAGCCCACTCGGTGACAACCCGAAGACTACCACGGAACCCTTGGCCTTTGAGCCGTCGCCATAGCTCGGCGCCGTTCCGCCGTCCGGCCGACCACTGGGCGTCGAGCCATGGCAGGTGCAGTTCGAGCGAGTTCTCGCGGACGCGGAAGATATCCGAGCGTTGACCGCGCATGACGCGACGGACAAGGCCGCGGCTGTACCCGGTCCGGCGAACGATCTCCTTGATCGTCACCCCGGTCTTGGCCAGGCCGAGAATGGCGGCGTTGGTGTCTTCCCGGCGAAGATATCCCTCATATTGGATCCGCTCGGCGGCAGTGAGCAGGTCGGGATTGATCGTGACTGCGCCGATCGCGGACCGAATCTGGCGCATGGATTTGCGCACGGCGTCGAGGAAGGCGCGGCTGGCGTTCTCCATCAAGTGCCAACGGTCGGCCACCTGGATCGCCTTCGGCAGAGCCTTGGCTGCAGCCATTGCGTAGCCACCGCCACGGTCGCGGGCGACGATGCCGATCTGAGGCTGGTCAGAGAGCCAGGCCTGAGCCGTCGCTGGTTCCCGGTCAGGCAGCAATGCGATGGTCTTGCGCCGCTCCAGATCGCAGATGAGGGTTCCATAGCGCTGGTTGCGTCGCCACGCCCAGTCGTCGATCCCGATCACGGCTGGCGGAACGAAGCGCGGGCTGCCGCGCCGCCGCACGACGCGCAGCAGGGTGTCGTTGCTCACTGGCAGCATCAGTCTCCGGGCGAAGCCCGCTGCCGGGCGCCCGCCCAGAACAAGCCCAAGATGATGAACGATATCGTCGAGGCGAGCGGTTCGCCGCGCCCATGGCGCCAGGACGCCCTCGTCAAAGCGCTCGGCGAAGATTCGCCGGCCGCACAGAACCGCGTCGCAGTGGAACCGGCGCACCAGGACGACCAGCCGAACAGGCTTTCCAGCCAACGGCAGATCCGCCAAGCGCCGCTGATACCGGCTGTGGATCCGCTCCGATCTCGTTCCGCAGCCCGGACAGGCACTCGCCATGCTCAAAGGTCGGATCGTGATGAGCGTCGCGTCGACCGCACTGGCGGCATCTTCAACAACAAAGCCGCGAGGGACGAGAGTCGATGGTCGGAGGGCCTGGCCCATGGCATTGATTCCTTTTGTGAAACCAGTGCCAGCCGACGTCACAATGTCATCAAAACTGAGTCAGAGCCCCAATTGCGGGCCGATTGACACTCGGCCAAAGCGGAGGCAACGCGAAGCCCAGCCCGATAGCGCTTTCCATAGTTGACGATCGCGCCGCGATTTGAATGAACATAGGTCAGGAGCTGCGAGGCGAGGCTATAAAGCCGTGCGATTGAGAACTCGCCGGCGCTTTGCGAGTCTTTCAGTCTCGCCAGGAGTGGCTGCAGGCCGCGGATCGCGCCATCGACTCGCCCGTGCCAGAGACGCCACTTCACGGATCTGATGTCCCTGTCGATGGTTGGAAGCACTTCAAAAGGGTCGGACTGGGATCGCACGATGTGATCGGCGATCTGCTGCATGGGCTGGATCTTCATGGCAATGTGGAACCAGTCGATGATGTGGGCTGTCGGCTTGAGCATGGCGCGGGGCAGCCGCTTCAGGATTTCGGCGCCGTCCGAGATCACGGTGACGTTGCCAAAGTCGCAATATCCTTCTTGCTGAAGTGCGTGGAGGGCTCGATCCCGGATTGCAGCCTGGTCGGTGTTGCTGGTCACGAAGTAGCGGCCACCGACATCACCCCGACCGCCGCGGCCGCATCGAGCTACAACGAGTTCGAAGTTTCGCGCGGAATTGGGATCGGCGCTGCGAACATGTGCCGTATCGATGCTGATGACGAACTCTTTGCGTCGGCCGCCGGGAAGCTGCATTTCAAGCTGGCTTCGATCGTCCCTTTGAGCTCGCGCGCGCCTTTCTTCCTTCGCGTTCTGTTCATCGAGCCGTTCACCGACCCTGATGGTCCGCTTGCGCACGGTCGCGTACGTCTCGGTGGGTTCAATCGGCAGAAATTCGCCAAGCACCTTTGCTG
Source organism: Mesorhizobium sp. NZP2077 (assembly GCF_013170805.1). Classification (NCBI taxonomy): domain Bacteria; kingdom Pseudomonadati; phylum Pseudomonadota; class Alphaproteobacteria; order Hyphomicrobiales; family Phyllobacteriaceae; genus Mesorhizobium; species Mesorhizobium sp. NZP2077. Next base: position 317,112 of record NZ_CP051294.1, read on the forward strand.
CCTGCCGATACGGCATCATGCTTCCCAATCGCGCCGTCAGTTCAAACAGTTCAGGCGTGGCTCGATCAGGGCAGATCTCGTTGAGTGGTGCGAAGGCAGCGACCATGCCAGGATGGCAATCCCGGCAGAGCATCCACCGGGGATTGCGGACCTCCACCGTGCCGAAGACAGTTCTGATTTTGCGCGTCGTATAGCCCTTGACCGGCCGGAACGTGTGGCAATCAGGGCAGACGCGGCGAAAGAGCGAGTAGGTCTCCGCCTCGTGGCTGACGACCGCGATCTGCAGGGCCGCCATGATTTTCTTTCCATCGGCGATCGACAAGCCGATATCGCCGTCGGACAAGCCCTTCCAGCTCTTGTCGATGCGGACCTCCTTCCGGCAGGTGTCGCCAAATTCGTTCCTGCCCTCGATCGTGATCGTCCATTCCACCGCCATCGTTGCTTCTCCGAACAAAGCGACGGTGATGACCTGCTCGGGCCTAACAATCCGTGCTCAACCCCAGAAAAATTACCGGTCTCATCCGAAGCGGCCAAAATACCCCATCTCCGCCGAACGCATTCCCGACAGGCGCGGCTTCAAGTTCACCGCCGAAAACGTCGTCATGCTGCTGCGGGCACAAGCTCAGACTTGATGTTCCCGAGACGTTCCTGATCTTGGCCAAAATCGCAGCTTCGGGCCGATTGGGCCAAATACGCCTGCCGGACCTGCGCGACGGTGCTGCAGGCGCCAGCTCCGGAGCGGCCGACGCCGGCGGCCTGGCGACGCCGGCGCAGGTGCTGGTCAGCAAATATTGCGACCAAACACCGCTCTATCGGCAGTCGCAGATCTTTGCCCGCCATGGCCTCGATCTTCCGCGCCGACTGGGTTGGCGACTACTTTCTTGTGAGCCGCCGTCAAGACTTTTGCAGGTGTCAGTCGCATACGACCTTTGCTGCTACACAGGCCTTCAAGATGGTCAAGTTTCGCTAGGCTACCGAAGCAACGTTCACTGGATGTCGCTTCAAAATGTCGCGGAGGACCCGAAGAACACTGTGTAGTTCGCTAGGATTTTTCGGAGCACCCAAACATATGCGGACCGCACCTGGCTCAGCTTCTCTCACGGCCGAAGCGATCGGGGGCGTTACAAGGATCCCACGAGCCCGCGCAGCGGACACAAATTGATCTGAGGACCACTCGCGGGGCAAAGGCAACCAGCCATAAAACGCTGGACTCGGAATCCTCGCAACGTCAGGGAAGGCTTCCAGCAGAAGGCGGTAGCGCTCCAAAGCATCTCGTCGCCGCTCCAGCAACAGTTCATCGAACTTCCCGCTGGCAATCAGGCGCACGACGGCTTCGCCCAACATTGGAGCGACAAACCAAGCAGAAGCATGCAAAAGAAGCTCGATTTGCGCCACATAGGATGCGGGGACCGTCAAAGTTCCAAGCCGGAAACCGGGAGCGATGCATTTAGAATATGACGTGATGTAGAAGGTTCGGGTTGGAGCCAGGGATGCAAGCGGGAGCGGGCGTTCAGGGAAGAAAAAGCCATAGACATCATCCTCAATCAAAGCCAGATCGAACTCGTCTGCCAACTCGGCGATCTGATGTCGCCGGGCAGCCGTCATTGTCCGGGCGGTGGGACTGTGCAACGTTGGCATGCAGTAAAGCACCCTTGCCTTTGTCTTCTGGCAGGCCTCTTTCAGAGAGTTCGGAACCATACCCTCTTCGTCCATCTCAACTGGAACTAAAGTCAGGTTGCTGGCCGCCGCAACTGCTTTGAAACCAGAGTAGGTTAGGTCGTCGACCAGAACGCTATCGCCGGGCTTGGCGACCAAGCGCAACGTCATATCGATGGCGTGCTGGGCTCCATTACACAAAAACAACCGCGATGGTTCGATATTGTAGGAGTCGTCGGATAGTGAGGCGGCGATGATCTCGCGGTGCCTCCATATGCCCGCGTGCGGGTGGTAGCGGAGCAGGGGAGCAAGATCATCTTCGCGGATCACGTCGCCTAGGAGTGCCGATAGGATCTTCGTTTCCTTACCATCCGCGGGCATATTCAATGCTAAATTCACTGGCTCGTGTCTTGCCACAGTTTCCGATCGGATACCTGCGCGCTTGCGCACGAATGTGCCCTGTCCGACGTGACCGCTCACGACACCGCGCTGTTCGGCCTCCTGGTAAGCCTTGCTGACCGTACCAACGGAAAGACCAAGTTCTCGTGCCAGGTCACGATGAGCTGGCAAACGGTCGCCTTCCGACAGCAAACCGTCTGCGATGTCCTCTTCTAAAGCATTAACTAGTGCAAGATAGCGCGGGCCCTCAGCGCTTAGCAGCCGCGGCCGCCAGCCTGATAACGTCTCGTCCAAGGTCATGTCCCGCGCCTCTTTTGCTATTTGTCTCATCCCCTACAATACATGAAGATGACCGACGTATTTTCTGACGGTGTAAGACTCCAAACCTTCGATACCGCCCTCTCGACCCCAGCCACTATCGCCAATGCCGCCGAACGGAGTCTCCGGGATCGTTACCACCATCTGGTTAATGCCGATTACACCTACCTCCATGGCCTCCGATATACGATTAGCAGTCGCCGCGGAGCGGGTGAAGGCGTACCCAGCCAAACCATAAGGCAATGCATTCGCTCGCGCGAGCCCCTGTTCTATATCATCCACAGATTGAACCAACGCAAGTGGCCCAAACGGCTCCTCGGTCATAGCCCTCGCCTGGTCGGGAATGTCCGCCAGGATCGTCGGCATGTACATCAGGCCTGAAGCGTTGATGCGCTCGCCCCCCGTGATTAGCCGCGCTTGATGGGACAAGGCGTCCGCGATGAGATCGTCCATGGCTGCGATACGGCGGGTGTTGGCCATTGGTCCCACGGTTGTGCCCGATTGCAAGCCGTCGCCCACGACTTGTTTCTTTACGAAGGCCCGCGCATGTTCCAGATACTCTTCGTAAATTGGACGCTCTACAAAAAATCGGGTCGGCGACGTGCAGACCTGGCCGGTGTTTCGAAGTTTGATAGCCATCGAAAGCTCTGCTGCACGCTGGACATCAGCATCCTTTGCGACAATCACGGGTGCGTGACCGCCAAGCTCCATAGTAGCAAGGGTTAAGGTCTCTCCGGCAAGCCGAGCGAGGTGGCGCCCAACCGGTGTGGATCCGGTGAACGAGATTTTGCGGATGATCGGCGACCGAATGAGATACTCAGATACTTCACTCGGCACCCCGAACACAACGTTAAGTACGCCCTTTGGCAGGCCGGCATCGGTAAGAGCACGTGCTATCTCGAGGGTGGTGCCTGGCGTTTCCTCGGCCGGCTTGATAATGCAGGTGCACCCAGCAGCGAGAGCAGGCGCGATCTTGCGTGCTGGAGTTACGGCCGGGAAGTTCCAAGGGGTGAAGCAGGCTACTGGACCAATAGGCTCCTGCGTCACAGTTTGACGCATATCGGCAAGTCGCGCAGGAATGACACGTCCATAGCTGCGTCTTCCCTCTTCTGCGAACCAATCAAAGAATTCCGCCGCAGCTGTGATCTCGCCCTTGGCCTCAGCCAAAGTTTTCCCTTCCTCCAACGTTAGCACAGTCGCGATATGATCGAGACGGTCGCGCATCAGATCCGCGGCGCGGCGCAAGATCTGCGCCCGCTCGAAGGGCGAAGTACGCTTCCAGCTCTCAAAGGCGCGGCTTGCAGCCGCGAGAGCTCGATCAAGCTCGGGCTTGCCTGCGTGCGGCAGATTACCGAGCGACTGTTCAGTAGCCGGATTGAGGACGGTTTCGCCTCCAGCTTTGGTTTCCTCTATCCATTCGCCGTCAATGAGGAGTGCAAGTTTCGTATACATATCTATTCCTTAGGTAAGAAAGGAGACGCCCTAGTAAGCCAGAGCGTTCTTGACCGGCTTTGGTACCCGTACGGAAGCCTCTTTAAGGCTTCGCCCAGCGCGCAAGACCCGCATCAGAGATGATCTTTGCAATGTTTGCTTTCTGTTCATCTGCCAAAGGCAGGAGGGGAAGTCGTGGACCGCCGGCACTTCGGCCAAGCTGATCCATGGTCTCTTTGATGGCCGCGTAATACGCGCCGGACTGGAAGCAACGATAGAAAGCAAAGACGTCGCGCCCAAGCTCAGCTACCACCTTCTCTCCGGTGAGAGCCTTATCCCAATAGTCGCGGATGAGGGGGCCGGCGATTTGGTGCGCCATTGCGACAACACCATGAGCGCCAACGGCACGAGCCGGAACGATCATGGTCTCATATCCAACGAATACTTGAAGCTTATCACCCACGCGTTGTACGAGCTCGCTGACTTGGGTGATCACACCCGAACTGTCCTTGATAGCCACCACGGTGGGTAGTTCGGAAAGCTGCTCAACGAGAGCCGGCGTAATGTCGATTCCAGCCCGGCGCGGGCTATTGTAGAGCATAAGCGGAAGCGAGGTGTTCCGAGAAATGTACTCGAAGAACGCGACGATCTCGCGCGGGCTCGGCATGGCATAGATTGGCGGCAGTATCATGCCGCCAGCGCAACCCGCTGCGACAGCCGACTGGCATGCTTCCAGCACATCTTCGACGCGCAGATCTGCTACGCCCGCCAAAACTGGCACACGGCCAGCCACATGATCGACCGTTACTTTGTAAAGATGGGCACGCTCTGCTTTGGTGAGAGCATAGAATTCGCCTGTGCTTCCAGCCGCCACCACGCCCTGCGCGCCGTCGGCGATTGCATCATCAATGAGCTCTTTATAGCGAGTTTCATTGATCGAGCCGTCTGCTCCGAAGGGAGTTACGAGAACAGGAAAGATACCGCTCCAGTTTACATTCGTCATAATCCACGATCCTTTGTTAGAAGATACTTTTTGAAGGTGCAAATGCCGGCGGTGCGATTGGGTTAGGGTGGGCAAGTTCCACAAAGCGTTCGTCGAAAACGACAAACCTCGGAATACTTCCAAGATCGCGGCACGGAATGGGAGGCAATCCGCCCGGGAGATCGGCACGATCAACTTGAAAACCCGCAGCGCCACTGCTCCAAGGTGTTTCACTCGTTCAGGTTGGTGCATGTATCCGAGATGTAGCCCCGCCCTTCCGTCACAGCGCCGCTTGCTACGCGCTGGAAGGCGGACGAAGGGTGTTCAGCCGTCGTTGGCACTGACGCCAGCCCGCTCAATGCGGCGACGCTAAATGCAGTCACGACCATTGCGCCGACAAAATGAACGATTGGAACCTCCTCGGGCGAATTGGAATATATCATTTATGTATTGCACTATATCATTTAGTTTGCGACGCGCAACATTAATCTTATGCCGCCATTTTGACTCCCAGGTATCTCAACTCATGGATGCACCGCGGGATGTTTGTGATCTAGGCGGTCATCAGCTGTTCGCCTTGCCTAGGAGCGGTAACAGAGTGGATTGGCCGACGAGATACCGTGAGCCGCCAGCAAAGAAGCTCAGTACGAGGTCGGCATATCGCCGCCCAGCAATGTAGGTGGGAAAAGTCGAGGCCGTAGGTCTTACCATCTGTTTCGGCCGCGGCTCCAGTCGATCAGAGCGAGATACTCCCACGGCATCACGTGAAGAAGGAGCGTAACGGCGACGACCTGGTGACGCTCACCTGGACATCACAGAGGTGCACTATCTCCTCCGGCCCTACGATGTCCTAGGTCGTCATCGTGAAATGACATTCATGATTTCGTTTTCTGTGGGGCCCGCTTGAGCGGACACAGCAAGGCAAAACTCAGGCTCATCAAGAGTTAGCTCAGCGACATACGCCACTGCTCACTTTGCCCGCAGCATTCTTCCAAGTGTCAGCAACTGCGGAGATGTGATCCTGCAGCCGGCGCCTTCGGCGACCGGGTGGGAGGCAAAAATTGCCACGACCATCTCCGCCTTCGGCGCCACATAGAGGCGCTGGCCGTGAATGCCACGTGCTTCGAACGCCCCCAACTCGTTGTCCGAGACCCACCACTGACTGCGATATGTGTAGCCAGCTTCAACGTTTGCTCGCTTCCCACCTCTTTGCACGTCATGCACGACAGATGCGGGAATAAGCTGCTTTCCATTCCATCGTCCTTCGCACCGCATCAGCTCGCCAAAACGCGCAAAGTCTCGAAGCGTAGCGCTCAGGCCACTTTCAGCCAGCGGCATGCCACCCGGATCGATCTCTAGACAACCGTCCTCTTCGCAGCCAAGCGGCGCCCACAGGCGTTCGTGCAACAATTGAGCGAAAGAACGACCGGTAACGCGCATCATGACCCAAGCCAGCACTTGGGTGTTCAGGCTCTGATAAGCGAATCGTCCGTGCACTCCGTGCTTGCGCACGGTCCTTAGGTAATCGCATGAGGTCCGGGGGCCGTTGTAGCCAACCGGTCGCGGTAGTCGCCCAAATGCCCATCTGTACTGCCAGATGTCAGAGTGCTCGTCGTAGCCCTCCCTGAATGTAATGCTGGTCCGCATATCCATTACCTGACGGATAGTGGCAGCTTCCCATGCCGTGGTTCGCAACTCCGGCAGATAGTGCGAGATGGTCTGAGAGTCGTCCAGCACGCCTTCGTGAATGAGCGCCGCCGCGAGCGTGCCGGTGTACGACTTCGTGCACGACTGGCACTCATGCGGCAGGTGGGGCTCGAGTGCACCGAAGTAGCGCTCGTAAACAATTTTTCCGCGATGTAATACCACGACGCCGTCAACGTAAGTGTCGATCAGCGCCTCACCGAAGCGTCTAACGACACCGTTCAGGTCTGCGAAAGATAGCTGGTCAATTTCATCGCCCCCCTCGCCGCGGTCGAATTGGACGGGTGTGCCCTGTCCGCGCCACACGTTAACTGTAGGCATCAGCTCACGCATATGCGAGAACGACCAGCGGATTTGTGGAAAGTCACGGAATGTCCCACCCTCAAACGTGATCCGCTTGTCGCTTGGCGCAGGCGCCCCACGCATCCAACCGAGCTCTCGGGGATCGGATGCGCGACCGTCGAGATAGTGATGTCCGTTGATTTCGAGGGTTCCCAACACAATTTCTCCTCTTTCGCGTATGCGGTGCGTGTAACCAGTCCAAGCGGCATCAGCGCTCCGCGTTTTTCGCCTTATGATCGCGGATTGATCAGCCCGTAGCACCCAGGTCTCGGTTTCTTCACTCTATCTGAGGCGATAAGGTGTGCACGAGAGTCGAGGCGTACGCGCCGCGACGAGATCGGAGATGAGTGCTGCTGTCATCGGCGCGCCGCTGATGCCCATGTGTCCGTGCCCAGTGGCAAAGAACACGGAGGCATAGCGAGGATGGCGATCGATGATGGGCAGACTGTCAGGTGTTGATGGTCGCACGCCCATCCACTCGGTCACTTGACCGACCGCGAGATCCGGCAGCATCGCTTGAGCGGATACCCGCAACTTCCTATTCTGCCCCTTGGTCGGCGCAGCATCAGGTGCCTCGAACTCCGCGATGCCGACGATACGGAGACCTTCACCTAGGGGCGTCGCCACGATTGCTGAAGCGGCGTCTGTAACCGGCCGGCTTATAGCGCTCTCAGCCCCCGGCATAGTGATGTGATAGCCGCGCTCGCTGGCTAAGGACAAAGTGACCCCGAGCGAACGCCCCAGATCTCGGCTTGCGATCCCAGCGGCAATGACAACAGAATCAAATCCGTGAACGCCCGAATGCGTCCGGAGTTTCACTCGGTCCGCCTCTGGGTCGATAGCCACGACAGCCGCTGCCTGTATCGTTGCCCCTAGCGAAGCCGCCCTGTCCATTAATCCCTGCACAAGGCCTAGTGGGGACGTGACATGGCCGCTGTCTGGAAAGAAGATGCCGCGTCGATAAGAGCGAGACAATTGAGGCTCTAGTTCTAAAACCTCGTCGAATGAGATTCTTTGAAATCGAACCCCCTTCTCATTTCGCATCGAGTCAACGATGTGATCCAAAGGCCCTAATGAATCGACTCTGTAAACATGCAGTGCGCCATTCGGTCGAAAATGCCGGTTCCAACCAGCTTCTCCGAGCATGTCTTTATAGAGACCGGCGCATTGAGCATTCAGAGCGTGAAGCGCATCGTAAGCAGGCCTCCAATTCTCCAAGCGTCCGGTGCTAAGGAACCGAAGCAACCACGGGAAGGTGCGAGGAAGTTCTCGCGGCGCCAGACGTACCGGACCATTCTTGTCGGTGAGCCACCGCATGGCTTGCCGCATAACGCCTGGATACGCCATTGGCAGGGACGAGCCTGCATTATACTGTGCCCCGTTGCCCCAGGAGCACCCGTAGCCAACACGGTCTTTTTCGAACACCGTAACCTGATGCCCCTCGCGGGCTAGCATTAGCGCACAACTTGCGCCGACGACACCTCCACCAATGATAGCCACGGTGCGACGCTCAAACATTTGGAGCCCCCTTCTCGCGGGTCGTTAACCTCGTCGCGAACGTTTAAGACCGAGCCAGACGACGCTGACCACTCACTGCCGCCGCATTGACATAGCTCGACGCGGGCGCGCACGAGGTTCCTCCTGGATTCGGGAAGGTAGCCCCAGTGGACAATCCGTCTGCTGAGTCCATCGACGGGAACACGCTTGGCAATATGGTCTCCACCTACTTCCTCCTGTTCGAAGACGGAACTCAAATCGAAGTTCCCGTATACCGGCGGTTTGCAATTCAGCAGCGTCACGTCTGCTGGGGGAGCGAGTCCTTTCGCCCTTTTCAGACGGTGAACAGGTCGACAGGCCCAGCCCCGGAGAGTGCTTCGATGCCGGTCTCGGTGACCAAGTAAGTGCCACCCAACATCACACCCAACCCGTCGCGTGGGAGTGATAGCCAAGAATGGACATAAAAGGTCATACCGGGCACTAATGTGCCGGTAGAAAATCTATCGAGCTGGAGGGAACTCAACCAAATAGGGGGATAGGCAATACCAATGCCGACACCAAAACGCATCTGCGCAGCGTCGCCCAAACCAGCGCGATCGATCGGTTTACGCGAACCGTTGTCGATGTCAGCGACATGAGCGCCAGGACGGCATTCCTCCAGACCGGCCACTAGCGATTCCCGCGCTACATCATACAGTTTGCGCGCGCCCTCGCCCGGTTCGCCCGTGGCCAAAGTTGTCATCCCCACACTATGATATCGGCGGGCCACGCCGGCAAACTCAAGGTGAACAAGTTCATTTTTGCCAATAATCTTTAGCAAAGGGGCTGCGTGGCCGCTTGCTGAGCGCGCCCCACTCCCACATTCAATCGGAAGCGCTGGATAGTCACTGCCAGCTTCCCGAGCTGCCCGTTCCACAGCTGCGCAAAGCGCGATCTCACTAATACCAGGCTGAAGGCTTCTACGGGCTGCTTCTACGCCGAGATTTGCATAGCGTGCGGCTTCCTTCATGAAGTCAATTTCAGCCGGCGACTTTATGAGCTGAAGCTTGTTCAACAAGTGACTTACATCACCAATTTGTAAGTTCAGTGCAGTTTCGAGAGCCCGCATATAGCTCCCGGTGACCGCCGGTGACTGCATGTCCAATCCTAGGCGACCCTTCGCTATCCCCTGATCGTTAGCAATTTGGCCAACGACCTTAGCCACATCGTCTACGAAAAGTTGATACGTCCGGACGTCCGCCAACCAGGAAGTCTCCTTTACCAGTGGAAGGTCCAGGTTGCGGACCAACAATGTCGGATCCCGACTTTCATCGACGCTCAGTACCAGAGCTTGTGGGCAAATGTTGGCGCAGATTGAATCGTAACCAGTGAGGTAAAAGATGTTTTCCGGGGCGACAATAATACTCCCGCCATAACCCGCCGTGGCAAGTTCTTCACGAGCACGCTTGAGCCTGAATCTATGCTCTGCTTCCGAAAAAGCTTGAAACGCTGGCTTGAGCATCAATATCTCCTTGAGGTTTTCCAATCCCGATCTGTTGCCGCCGTGATCACACTTGGGCGCCGGGTGAGCGATTTTTCATCGTTCCCTGGCGGCATCGAGCGCGATCGAATGCAATGACACCAATGCAAAGCATTGCAGGATGATTCGAGTTCTACAAATCGAGTCCAACACGCACGGTAGGCTGGCACTCGTAAACGGGCTTGCCTGTTGGAATCCTTGGCGAAAGGCGATAGTTCGGCCCGTTGAACTCTCGACGAGGACACCCACGACTCCGATTTGATTGAGCATCAATTCAAAACGGTAGAGTTCCCCATATTCCATGATACTGACACGGGACTTCCGTTCGCAAATTGCGCCTGCCCTCGGTTTTGTTGCTTGACGGTTATGCTTTCGTTTCCGCAGCGAACCACGTACCGGGTCAACTCGCCTAAAAACAGTGCATTTTCGATAACTCCATCAAGGGTATTTCCGACGTCAGCAGTCGCGCCTCGCGGGCTGATATCGATATGCTCCGGTCGTACAAAGAGCCAACCGGCGTCACCACATGACTGTCCGTTTAAGCGAGCTACTCCAGAATCGCGATCGCCAATAGTCACCTTTCCGGCTCCATTTTCTATCTGGTCGATGCGACACGGCAGAAGATTAGATTCGCCGACAAAAGATGCAACGAAGCGGTTCGTTGGATTGTAGTAGAGGTTCTTGCTATCCGCGACTTGAACGAGCCTGCCTTCGTTGATCACAGCAATTCGATCGGACATAACAAGCGCTTCGTCTTGGTCATGGGTGACGAAGATGACCGTCATGTTCAACTCTTTTTGGATGCGCATGATCTCAATTTTCATGTGTTCACGCAAATTGCGGTCGAGAGCACCAAGTGGTTCGTCCATGAGCAGGAGGCTCGGGTCGAAGACGATGGCACGGGCCAGTGCAATTCGTTGCTGCTGTCCGCCAGAGAGCTGATTAGGAAAGCGATCGCGATACTCACCCATCTTCACGAGTTCCAATGCGCGGCGTACTTTCTGCTCTGTTTCAGCCCTTGCAACGCTGCGAACTTTGAGCGGGAAGGCAACATTTTCAGCCACTGTCATGTGCGGAAACAGCGCATAGTTTTGGAACACCATGCCGATACCACGTTCATAAGGCGGGACGTCCACGATCGAACGACTGCCCAGCATCATGTCGCCGCCGCTAGGCTGCTCGAAGCCGGCGATCATCTTTAGCGCGGTCGTCTTGCCGGACCCGGATGGGCCGAGAAACGAAACGAATTCGCCCGGCTCAACGTAGAGATCGAAGTCGCGCACAACGTGAAGAGGGCCGTACCACTTTTGGATTTTCTTCATTTCAAGACTGGTGGACATTATTCCCTTCCTTTCATTGACCGTTGCTGGCAGAGGTGCGCCTGTCGTGCCGCACCCTTATCAACTGCGTTGTCAGAATTGCTACCATCACAAGCAGGACGATAAACGACGAGGCCGCACTGAGCAGCGGATTGAGTTCGTATTTGATATCGTTCCAGAATTTGAAAGGTAGCGTCAGCGTCTGCCTTCCGATCATGAACATTGTAATGAGCAGTTCGTCGAACGAAGTTAGGAATGCAAGCAAACCCGCTGTCAGCAGCGCCGGCTTGAGGAGCGGCAATGTAACTAAACGCAGAACCTGCATTGGCCGTGCGCCATGAATAGCGGCTGCTGCTTCTAGCGACTGGTCAAAACCACGCAGTGCAGCTGCCATTATGACAACAACATAGGGTACCGACAGAAGGACATGGCCAACGACCAGTCCGGCGAAGCTTCCGAGCAAATGGATTCGTGCCTCGAACATGTAAAGAGCCGTCGCGATAACGATAGCGGGTACCATGAGGGGCGACAGTGAGAACAGGAACAATGCTCTCTTGATTGGCAGCGTGGTACGCACCAACCAGAAGGCGCCCATGGTCCCAATGATCGTGGCAAAGATTGCAGAGACCGCCCCGAGCTTGACAGAGAATAGGAATGACTCGTGCCAATCAGAGGCGTGTAGCAACTTCACCCACCACTGCAGCGAAACACCTGGAGGAGGAAATACGACAAACGGGGACGAACTGAACGAAAGCATGAAGACGACGATCAGGGGGGCTGTCAAAAACAGAAGAACGAGGATTGTATAACCCCAAAGCCAGCGCGCTTTACGTGTCAAGAACGGTTTTGTTGTCAGATGGATCAGCGTCTCTACAGCGTTTAGAGCCGGATGCATTGCCCGTTTCGCATTCGTGAATAAATGAGATTTCGAGCGTGGCTTTGGAGCTGGACTTTCGACAGTTGAAGAAGACCAAATCATTTCGAGCGGAATGAACAGACTCGCGAAGAACAGAATTCCAATCGTGACTAGGAGGAGGAGAATTGACGACGCAAAGCTAAGTTCGAAGTTTAACAGCGTCGTCATTTGCGTGACAATCAGCTGCGTTATCATTGCATCGCGTGGCCCACCAAGGAGAGCAGGAGTAATGTAGAAGCCAATAGCGATGATAAACATCAATATCCCGGCAGAAAAGACGCCTGGTAGCGACATAGGGAAATAGACGCGCAGGAAGGCCTGTACCGGCTTGGCGCCTAGTATTTGTGCGGCGCGCGCCACATTGTGGTCTATCCGCACCATAGAAGAGTACATCGTGAAGATTGCCATCGGCATCAGCACGTGTACCATCCCTACAATAACGCCAAAGGTCGTGTTGAGAAGTGGTAGGGGCTCACTGATGAGTCCGAGCCAGATCAATGCGTTATTTATAGGCCCTTGGCGCCCGAGGATGATCATCCAAGCGTACGTTCGAATGAGGAAGGCTGTGAACAGCGGAACGAGGATGAACAAAGTCACAATCGACAAAGCGCGCGACTTAATCTGAGTCAGCAGGTAAGCAACGGGATAAGCGGCCACCAACGACAGAAGCGTTACAGCGAACCCGACTTCCAGTGTTTGGAGCATGACGCTGAAGTTCGTGTCGTCGGAGAATATGCGCGCATAGTGCGAAAAGGTTAGTTTGCTACCTTCGACGCTGCCCCAAATAACAATTGTTAGCGGGATGACGAGGAACCCAACTAAAAGCACTGAAATTGGCGTGGCGATGATCGCGCCGCGAATCCATCGGCGTGCTAATAGCGCGTTCAGGAGATCATGGCTCCTGGGCACACTTACGACTGCCGCATCTGCGGCCTTTTCTTTTGCCAGGAGAGTGGTCATCCTCTTTTGCTCCTCCCTTAAGTCGCTCATGGCCGGTTCAAATTCCTGTTAACAGTGACCGACAGTACAGAAGCAACTTCTGGAATCGATGTTTGTGTTATGCGCGAGGACTGATCCCGTCTTCGAGCTTAGCAATCTGTCAACAGCGCCACATGGATTTTAATTTGCCTCAAGTGGCGGCCGACGTCTCCATCGTACCGCCACTTGGAATCTCGCATTTTATCGAACGAGAGTGGTCAGCTTTCGACCAGTTCTGCCGTGCTGGCAATTAGCACCTGCCTCGGAATGCATTTCAGCTTTCCTTGCCGCACCGACAGACCGACTATTTTGCCAACTCCGCTTGGCAACGTTCGATTGCGTAATCGAGGTTTGTCTTACCGTCGGGCCTCGCCTGCGACCACCAAGCATAGTCTTGGGTGATCTGCTTCTCTGCGATTCCGGGGGCGCCCGGCAAGTTCTCGGCGAACTCTTTCGGAAGGATTTTGTACGCGTCCTTGTTCACAATGCCATAAGGAATGGCCTTAGCAAAGGCGGCCTGCGCTTCGGGGCGGGCGATATAAGCGAGGAACTTAGCCGCGTTGACTTGATTCTGAGAGCCCTTCACGACGACCCAATTGTCGTATTGCAGAAGAGACTGATCCCATGACAGATCAACCGGCGCTCCTTGCTGCTTCAGATTGGCAATTCGGCCATTCCAAGCGGATCCCATATCGGCTTCGCCGTCGATCAGGCTCTGCGGGGCCAAACCACCCTCGTCCGGTCCCCACCAGCGTCCAACATTTGGCGCAATTTGCTTCAATTTCGCAAAAGCACGGTCAAAGTCGAGCGGGTAAAGCTTGTCCATCGGAACCCCGTCGCCAAGAAGCGCTCCTTCGAGCAAACCGCCGTAGAGAGTGTTTGCGCAATTCGGAAGCGCCCGCTTCCCAGGGAACTTGGCCACGTCATATATATCGGCCCAGTTTTCGGGATGCTTAGTGCCTTTCGGATATTTTTTTGTGCTATAAGTAGGGACAACAGAGTAAGTATGTGAGCGGAAAAAATATTCCTTTCTCACATCTTCCGGGATGCCGGCTAGCGTTTCCTTCGAGAAATAACTATAATCAATCTTGTCGAGAAATCCTTTGTCGATCCAGTCTTGAACCTCGCCGCCGCTGGCAAACGAGAGGTCAGCTTCAGGCTGTCCTACCTTTACTGAGGCCAAGAGCTTCGCATTTGTAGTGGGAACGATCACTACCTTAATGCCGGTATCTCGCGAAAATGGTTCGAACCACGCCTTTTTGCGGGCGTCGTCAAATGCTCCTCCGCCGCCAGTTGTGGTAACGAGCTCGCCCGTCCCCTTGAGATTGTCGGGAATTTCGTCTGATAGTGCGACGGATGGCAGCGCTGCCAACAGAAGGGCCACACTAACTGCAAACTTCATAGTTGGAATTTTCATTGGTCATTCCCCTGATTTTGATGGGTCTACTCCCGATTGCGTTTTCATTGTGTAGCGACGACGGGAGTGTTGCGCGCGACACATCGGCATTTTCTTCTTTTCCTTCCGCGGCTGACTTGAACTTGCGCCTCGGTTAGCTCCCGACCAACACCGGCCTGGATTTCAGGCAACCATCTGGCGGCACAAACCTACCGTAGGTCAGGATGCCGCGGCCCTGCGAAGACCGCATGGGCTTGTCAATTGGGAATCTTCGAGACCATTCTTCCGATCCACGAGCGCCGTCGCGGCCTTCGAACCAACCCTTCATGGGAGCCAAGCCAACCACCGGGTCTGTATTGGGCTTGCCCGAGGTCTGTCGCGCTTGAGTGATACGCGCTCGAGGCCCTCCATGCGAATAATCCGGATCAAGTGCGATCGGGACTGCGGAGCGCAACATAGGTCTGGTTCCCTGATTGTCTTATGTCATTTACTCATTGCACTATATCATTGTTGTGGCATGGCGCAACATCAAAGATTCCGCTTTTTCGAACGAAGATGGCTCAAAGCCGATCAGATCTTGTTGGAGGGCTTCTCGGCTATGGCGAGGGACGATTTCAGTGGGGGCTCAGCGGCACGCGTAGCCCGTCGATGCAATCGAGTGTGCTGGCC
This sequence comes from Mesorhizobium sp. NZP2077, assembly GCF_013170805.1. Classification (NCBI taxonomy): domain Bacteria; kingdom Pseudomonadati; phylum Pseudomonadota; class Alphaproteobacteria; order Hyphomicrobiales; family Phyllobacteriaceae; genus Mesorhizobium; species Mesorhizobium sp. NZP2077. The sequence goes on from NZ_CP051294.1 coordinate 332,238, forward strand.
GTCTCTTGCCAACGGCTTGATGGCGTGTCCCTGAGCGCTACGCAGCGGGTCGGGTGTGAATCGGCGTGCAAAAATTGGATGCCGACCCGGGGTCAGTTTTGGAAACGATGACGTAATTGCTGCCGTCGCTCCTTTGAACGAAGATTCGGCTGACGGCAAAAGCCGCCGACCATTGAGATCAAGGAGGCCGCAGTGAAGCAATATGTCGGATTGGATGTGTCGCAGCGAGAGACCAGCGTTTGTGTCGTCGATGATGGGGAGCATGAGGATTTGTGGGGCGGTCATGCGGCGCTGGCCGTTTCTCTGTGCTCGTGATTGTCGTTGGCCATGCCGGGATACCATTGCCGGAAGGTCAAGCGCAGGGAGCCGTCGAGGGTCTGCGTGCGGGTTTGCAGCAAAAGATGCGCGCCGGTCCGGCTCCATTGCATCTGTTGCTTTTTGGCGAAGCGCTTGCTGATGACGGCGTTGACGGTGGCCTCGACGAAGGCCGAGGATATCCGCTCGCCGGACCGATAGCGCTCGCCGTAATTGATCAGGCTCGCGCTGTTGGCGGCGATGTAGGCTTGGAAGTCGCCGATGGCAGTCAGGAACTTGCGCATGTTCGGATAGCCTGTTTCCAGACCTTCCGCATCGAATTGCAGGTCGGCGATTTCGTCACGGGCACGACAGCTATTGCCATGCCAGAGATACCATTTGATCTTGCGCAGAGCTTCAAGCATGTCCTGTCCAGCCTGCTCGTCATGGTTTTCGAGCCCTTGCGCGAACTGGCGAAGGACCGTGATGCGCATGGTTATATGGAACCAGTCGAGGACATGCTCGCTGGCCGGCGCGATCATTTCGGCGAGCGAGCGGACCTCTTCGCCGCCATCCGTGATGAAGGTGATATCTTGGTTGGCCTGAACACCCTGCTTCTTGAGATGATCGAGGATGCGCCGTTGCGGCTTGCGGTCGTAGCCGTGGACGAAACCGATATAGCGCGGATCACCGTCTTCGGGCAGCGAACGCCCGACGATCAGCTCAAAGTTCCTCTTCCGGTCGTTGCGGTCACGGATGTAGCCGCCATCCAGGCCGATGACGATGCGGCATCAGGAATAGGCAGATTCATCCAGTCGCGCGGGCAAGCATCCTGCATGAAGGAAACTTTTTCTTCCGTTAGTTCCCGCTCAATACGGCGGGCCGCGCGCAACGCATGCTGCCGGACCGTCGTGGCGTTGGCCCCGCAAGCGATCGGCAGCACGTCGGCCAACAGCTCGGCGGCGGCAGCATAGGGCACGAGTGAGGCCCACCGGGTCTCCAGATAGAGGCGTTCGGGCGCGATGTGGTCGGGGATCAGTGTGCGCAATGGTGAGATTGTTGCAGGGCCGTTCGCGCCGTCAATTCGTGGCAGGCAATAACGCGGGCTCTTCAGGCGCACGTCGCCGAACAGGGTATGGAAGGTGACGGGATAACTTCCCTTGCTGCGCAGACGGCGGCCATCAAGATGGCGGTTCTCCTGGAGCCACAATTCCACCTGCGTCTCCACCATCGCCTGCTGCAGCTTCGCCAGCAGGATCTTCGCCTCCGACAGCGACAGACCGAGGTCCTCGGCCCCTTTCGTCACTTTCACCAGATCGGCGACCGTTTCGGTCGCGATGGTCTCTCCACCATCATTCATCATCTGCAATACCAGTCGCGCCCGCATGTCATCACTCCAAGATCGAGTTTTCCAGAATGGCCGGAGTGGAAAACCTGATGCTTGCAAAACATCCGTTTGCGCCCTTCGGCCGTGCTGGAGACAGTGATATCGAATACGGGTTACCGCCGTGCTCCTGGAATTTCGGCCAGGCCGCGGATCCGGCCGCACGAGCGTTGCTTAGGGGGATCCGGCACGATCGCGGTGATGACGTGGCCCTCCTGGCGGTCGACCTACTTTCGAAAGATCGAGACGCCAGAACCCTCACATCTGCTGATGCATAAGGTTGAGATGTTCACCCTGTTGCAGGCGTTCATTCGTTTTCCGGCGTTCGAAGCGGTTTCCCAGCCAGCTTGCACGCTCCTTCAGTCTATCCAATGCAGCGCGCAGTTCCTCCGCACGATCAGGATCGTCCAGCACGGCAAGGGATTTCGTTTCGGCAACTTCCTGCAGAAACTCCGTCGTGATCTCCAGGTCGTCCATCGTCTCGTAGCCGAAGGCGTTGTCCTGCCGCCAGATCCAGGCTTCCGGCCCGCCGCAGTCTTCCTGCGGACAGTCGCCGTCTCCTCCCGTGCATGCTGGATAGTGAGCGCCCGGTTTGACTGACTGGCGCTCCTCTAGCCGGATCTCGTGCTCCCAGGGAATGTTGAGGTCGTATTCGTACAGGAACCGGCTGCCTTTGCGCAGCTTCAATTCGCCAAGCGTCATGGCCGGGGAACGGGCACCTGTCTCCCACGAGCCGTACCGCGCCGTGTAAATGATGAACTGGTAAAGGTGGATGCCTTCCCATCCCGTCGCGACCTGAAGGACGCCATGAAACTCGCGCAGCGTCATCGTCGAGGCAACCTGAATCCGACGCCACACCATCGGGTTCACATCCTTTAACCAGACGCGGAACTGCAGGATGAAAACCTCATCCTCCGAGGCTGCCGCCTCTCCGACAGTTTTCCTTGCTCCCCGTTTTGCACTCTTCACACCCGCCGATCCCATCGAAATTCAATGACGACGGCATACTTTGTTTAGGCATGCCCCACAAATCCTCATGCTCCCCAAGTTGGGATTGTCGGTCGATCACTTCCGGCCTTATCAGACGCTGTCGGCCTAAGTGGACCACGCCCAGCGCCACGGCGCCATCCGCACATGAGGTACCTGACCCGGCTCCGGCCGGGGTTAGGCTTATTCCGCGACAGGTCTCAGCTGAGCCCAGCTTTCGGCACCGAAAATTGCCACAAACAGCCCGTCCGGTGGGGGTTCGGTCCCGACAATGATCATCAAGAAGCCCGCAAGATCATGGCGCGATTTGGCAAACATGTCATGCATGCTCGCCCGGTCGACCGGTGACGGCGTGGGGACCCGTTCCGGGTGGGTGTGCCAGTCTCCCAGGTAATGCAGGCCTTGCTTGTGCAGTCGCCGGATTTCGGCCCGATCAGCCCATTTGTTGGGAATGAAAAGAAACCGAGACCGCCTGTCGATGGCGCGCGGGCCCGTCGCTGCTTCGACAATGATGCGTTGTCCCTCGAAACGCGCAAAAAGTTGCCCACCGGCTTCGCGGTCACGCCACCCGATCTGGCGGTGGGGGGCAAAATGATCGAGGACGGCGGTGGCAAGGATCAACTCCTGCTCGCCAGACGCAGCCAGGTATTTCATCATGCGGCCTTGGCAAGCTTGCGGCAGACCGGGCAATCCGCAGCCGCGGGCCAGTCGCGGTCACGGATCATCCCGCCCGCGCCGGGATCACCCATCACATCCAACCAGCGCGGATCGACCTCGCCGCCTTGAGCGACCCAGTTGGCAGTCTGGCCGATCCATATCTTGTGATGTGGCTTGCCCGGCGGCTCCAACAAACAGCGGATTGTCTCGCCGCTGAGAAGCGCATGGGCCCAGGCAAGCTCGGCAGGGCCATAGGGCGTGAACGCACCGCCGCAAGCCGGGACAGCGACAATACCGTCGTCCGGCCAGCGGGTGACTGCGAGGTGGGGAGTGCCTGTGTCCGACATGCCACAGCGCAAACAACCGCCCTGCCCCGGAATGTATACGGCATGCGCGGCCGCCGCATTGGGCTCAAGCCAACCGTAAAGAACAGGCGGGAGCCCTTGGCTCTGCTGGAGATGGTTGAGCAGACTGTCGACTTGCCAGACACCCGTCGTCGCGACAATCATGTCGGCGTCACGCAGGCGTTCGACGTCAATCGCCTCAGCCACCTCCGGGCTTGCCTCGACCGCCTGAAGATGTGGCAGGTTCGCCCTCACGTAACCTGCCAGCTGAACACTCTTGAACGTACCGACGGACTGGGCTCCCAAAACATGGCGGCCAATGTTCTCCCATTCAACCACTTCACCATCGATGAGATGGAGATTCCCGATACCGGCCTTGGCAACAAGCTCGGCCAGCGTGCTGCCCAGCGAGCCGTTGCCGATGATCACGACGCGCTTGCCCTTCAAGACCGTCTGGCGGGCATCATGATCGCGCCCATGTATCCACTCGTGGTCAACGCGCTGGACCAGGTAGCGCCTAACTTTGCTGGCAGGCGCCAGTCCGCGTTGAAGGGCAAACTTCAGCGGCAACCGCCCCGGTCGAAACCCCCGGTTGATCGGATCGTGTTTGCGTCCCACGCCGTCCTGCTTTGGGGGCATCATCAGTTTGACGCTGCCGAATCCGGTGCCGGTTGCCGTCTTCACACCAAGCAGCACCTCATCAATGGTTTCATCCACAATGGCTTTGCCCAAGAGTTCCAGCGCGGCTGCGTCTCCGGCGACGAGACGCCTTATGTCAGCCCCGTTCTTCGGGAAATCCGCTGGCAGCGGCACAGCCGGCAACCACAACAAAAGGGCCTTGGTTGCATCATATTTGGCCGCCTTGGCGGATGAGCCAAACCGGTGACCAAGCCATCGCCGCAGCTCGGCCTCGCTGTCCGCGACGACATGGTCTTTCTGGCCTTTCCAAATATAGACCGCGCGAGAATCCCCCCTGGCCTCGACCAGACTCAAGACACGCGGCGCGGTTTCCACACTGCGGTTCCAGTAGGATACGAATTCGGCACGAAAATCGGCAGCGGTATTGCCGGCAAGGTTCTGCTCGATCATAGCCACGCCTTCTTGGAGCAAGGCGTGGACTACAGCGACCGGCCGCTCGGTGCTGAACGAGGTTTGCGAAGGATAGACGCAAAGCAGCCCGTTTTCCTCCAGGTGCGGCCATTGCAAAAGGCCTGGCCCATCAACGACAAACAACCGGGGCGGCGCGAACGGAAATGCCGCCGGAACCACGATCGCCAGCTTCAATATCCGGCCATCGTCGAAGGAAACTGAGAACTGCCAGCCGGCCGCAGCCACAAGCGACTGGATCGCCGTGAGCTGAGCCGCATCCATCCGCGTGGCACTGAAAGCCTGAAAATATGCATCGAGGGCCACAAGGGCCTGATCATGCAGCTCCGCCAGCAGCGGACGGGCTTCAGCCATACCGTCCGCCACCGCGCTTATCGACCGCTTCCCTGCCCGCCTCGGCGTAATCTCCGCGCAGGATCGCCGCGGACGTCACCACGGCCTCGGCCTTCTTGGTGGCGCCGCGGTCAGTGAAGAATTCTGTCTTGAAGACCTTGTCCCAAGCCTTGCGCGCATCTGCTTGACTGCAATCGGCATCGTCGAGAACAGCCAATTCGTCGATCGCCCATTTGAGTTTGTCGCGCAGCAGCTTGGCACGGCTGTCGTCTGGACCGCGTGTGAGCTTGGCCCCATAAACGACGGGGTGGTCGACCTCGAGGCTACCTTCAAGCCGGGAATGGACGTTTTCCATCGTCCGTCGCAGCGAGACGTCGTCGTGGTCAGAGTTCTTGGAAAACCGCTCGGTGACAAGCTTGGTGATCATGAACCCGGGGGCAATCTGGCTACGCCACGATTCCCGGCTACGGGCAAACGCCTTCATGAGCTTGACGACGCGGCGCATCTGCCCACCGTTGAGCTGGTCGGGGCTCTGCGCCTTGTTTTCGTCTTTGAACCAAGCCGTCACAGCCATCGGATCGGACTTTTTCCAATCCGTGCTAGCCAGCTCGTAGACATACTCCTGGTTCTCCTCGAAGCGTCGGTAGACAGGAACGTCAACGTGGTAGCCAAGATCGTAGTAGATGCGAACGCAGTTCTTCAGCACCTCCGGGGCCTTTTTGAACTTGTCGTCATGGACCGCCTTACGCACCATTTCCTTCGCGTCGGCTGCTGTCTTGTCGGCACCGCGCGGTCCAACCAGCTTATCCTTATCGAAATAGACCCCATCATCGATGTCATAATCGAGCTCGGCATGCTGGGTCATCGTGCGCATCGCATAGGACCCTTGAGTCCGGCATCCGACCGGTGAAGGTTCCTCATCTCTCTTCAGCCCGTCTTTCAACCGTTTGCGGTTCGTGTTGCGCCGGTCGCGCATCGTGTCGCGTTCGTCCTTCGGCAACTGCACTTCGGTGTTGTGGAACGCCGTCATATCGTCGTGGCAATCAAACATCTTTCCCTCGCTTGGCTTTGCTCTCCGGCGCTTGGCGCAGAAGCCTGTCGATTGCTCGACCGATTTCAGATTTTTCGTCTCCGCAGGCGCTTAGCGCCTCATAGGCATCGGTCTGGCCCTGTTGAACCAAGGCATCCATCGATGCCTTGGAGGTCTCATCCAGGTCAAGATGGCCCAGCATCGCCCCTGCAATGTCGCCATGCGGGAAGCGGACGATCGACAGCTCACGGCCGGTATGTTTGCCCATCATATGGGCGATATGGTCGAAGGCGTATTGTTGCGCGCTGATGCTGACCGCAGCCGCGTCCGCGCCAAAGCGCCACTCCTTGAAGCCCCGATCAACCAGAGCCGGCGTGATCTGATCGCCGGAAGGCGGCGGACAGGTTCCTAGGCAAAAGATTTCAATGGCATCACCGGGTTGTGTGAGCTCAAGGGCGTCGGTCAGTCCGACTAGGATCGGATTGTTGGCCCAAAGGCCACCATCTACGAAGGCATGCCCGCCCTGCATCTTGGGATTGGGCAGCCAGGCCACCGATCGAAACACCGGCGCCGCCGTGGTCGCCATGCAGACGTCGACAAGTGTGTAGTCGTCGTCGCGGTGCTTGCTGTTTTCAAGGTGCGGGGTTTTGAAGACCCACGATCGGTGGCGTGACATCTCGACCGCAGGGATGGCAAGCCCTATGCCGCGGTCATTCCAGATGTCGATCAGCTTCATCGCTTTGAGTTGTGCGGTTAGCGCCACCTTGAGGGCTGCCGCCCCTGCTCTGTTCAACGCCGCACGCCTGCCGAATTGCCAAAGGATCTTGGCAAGCGCCGAAGGCACCTTCTCCGGGAAGATTTTAGGCCCCTCGTTCCGATAGAGATCGATCACCTTGCTCATGCGGACATCCGCCGCCAAGGCGCAAGCCAGGATCGCCCCAGTGCTGGTGCCGCAGATCAGCTGAAATGCTTTGCCAAGGTCAATATGCGTGACCTTGCGCGTATCGGAATACCTGGTCATCAACGCGTCCAGATAGGACGCGCTGTAAATGCCGCGCATGCCGCCGCCCTCAATACAGAGGACCCGGAAGGGAGGCTTATATGCCTGTTTGGCCGAGGGCGTCGTTTTGCGCGCCAAGAATCAATCTCCATTGGGAACCGGCTATATTAACGTGGTTTTGCTTGACCAACCAAGCATGTTCTTTGTTTGTTCAGAGAATTTATAGTCTTGACGATAGGCCTTATGTTTTCGGGCTGCGTCGCCCGCTCGGCGGAGCCCGTCCCGTCCACCAAGCCAAGCCGGAACGTTTGCAACAGAACCGCCCAGACTCCGTCAAGGATCCCCTCTCTCAGGTACCAAGCCCGATACCCTCGCTATTAACGCTTGCATCTTCCTCGTCGCCGTCGCCCTCCCCGCTGCTCAGCCCGGTCGGAATATCTCCAGCCAGCAGCTTTTCCTTCGACAGCAATCCGGCATCTTCAAGTGCCTCGAAATCCGGCAGGTCTCGCAGCGTGTCGAGCCCGAACTCCAGCAGAAATTCTTTCGTCGTGACGTAGGTGTAGGGCGCGCCCGACGTCGGGCTGCGCGGACCGGAAGCGATCAAGCCGGCACTGCGGAGATGACCAATAAAATCGCGACTGATCTCCTTGCCGAAAAACGACGACAATTCTCCCCGCGTGATCGGCTGGAAGTAGCCGATGCACATCAGCACCAGCACCTCTGACTGCGTGAGGTCTTTGGCACGCCCACTGCCGCCGCCCGCTGTGCCAAATGCGCTGCGGATGGCGTCGGCGTAGGCCGGCCGCGTCAGGTGCTTCCAGCCGCCGGCGACAGCGACCAGATCGTATGGCCGGCCGCGCAGCTCTTCACGGATATCGTCGATCAACAGGTCGATGCTGCAGCTTTTTCCGACGACGCGCGCCAGCGTCTCGCGGCCGACCGGGTCACTGGCGGCGAAGATGGTGGCCTCGACGCGCTGCATCCATTCGCGCCAGCGCGCCTCCGGCGGCAGATGATCCAGCTCGCGATCAAACAAATGGTCATTTGGCCGGCTGTCGCCTCCTTGTGCTCCTCCCCTTCTCCTTTGAGGGGTCGGAACAAGATCTGCTTTCCCAGACACGCTAAGACCGAACGAAGCATGAACATCAAGCTGCGCGAAGTCGGCGCGCAGGCAGTCTGAGCAACCGGAAGCCTTCGGGCATTTGACGCTCGGTATCCCAGGCATAGATGCCTGTAAGATTGATGTGTTCCCAACTGAGCGGCGAGATGTGCTTCAGCAGCGTGTCGGGAATGTTTTTGCCCGCTTGCTTCAGATGCGCGACAGCACGGTCGAGATAGACCGTATTCCAGTGCACGATCGCGCTGACGACGAGATTGAGGCCGGATGCGCGGAAGGCCTGGCTTTCGAACGATCGGTCACGGATTTCGCCTCGCTCATGGAAGAACACGGGGCGCTTGAGTTTGTGCGCAGCCTCGCCCTTGTTGAGGCCAGCCTGACAGCGCCGTCGCAGTGCCGGGCTCGAGTACCACTCGATCATGAACAACGATCGCTCGATGCGGCCCAGTTCCCCCAGAGCCCTCGCGAGTTGGCTTTCCTTCGGAGACGCCGAGAGCTTCTTCAGAATTGTCGAGGGCACAACGGCGCGGGTGGTGATCGACGCCGCAAGATGAAGCAGATCATCCCAGTGATCGAGGATCAATGTCGTGTTGATCGGCGCACCGATGTGATTGGTTAGCGCAGGATAGGCGTCGCCTTTCTCGAATGTGTGAAACTTCCGATCCCTCAGATTGCGTAGCCGAGGCGCGAACCGCTTGCCGATCAGAGCGAACAACCCGAACACGTGATCGCTTGCGCCGCCTGTGTCGGTGAAATGCTCCTGGATATCGAGGATCGTGTCCTGATCGAACAGGCCGTCGAGCACATAGGCAGCCTCGCTTTCCGTCGGGCTGATGGGCAAGATGCTGAAGTAGCCATACTGGTCAGACAGGTGGCTGTAGAACTTCGATCCCGGCTCGCTGCCGTAATGTAGATTGACGTCACCGCGTTTGGCGGCTCGATCACTTGCCCGGAAGAACTGCCCGTCGGATGAAGCTGTCGTTCCGTTGCCCCACAGACGAGAGTACGGATGGCGGCTGTGTGTATCTGTCACGCAGGCTTGCGCTGCGCGATACGTCTCTGATCGAGCGTGGAAGGTGCGCATCCAGCCGATCCGATGAGCGCTGATGCCCTTTGAAGCACTGGCCATCCGCTTCGGACCGAGGTTGGTCGCGTCAGCCAGAACGCCGGCCAGCATGGCGGATACGTTCTGCGGCGCATCCCCAGTTCGGACGTGGGTGAACTGGTCGGCGAACCCGGTCCATTCATGCACTTCTCTCAGCAGATCGGGCACCTCGATTTGCGGAAACATGTCACTTATTTCGGCGTTCAAATCTTCTGCAGCGGAAGGAACCTCGCCGACGGTCGGCGAAACGATCAGCGTCCCGCCTTCAAGACGAACCCCTTCGAGCTTTCCGGCTCGTGCCCGATAGGCAAGGCGTTTGAGGTTGAAGTCCAGCATTTGGCGAGCTTCAGCCAACCAGGCCGCTCCATCAACTTGTACGCCAAGGCCGAGTCGGTCTTCTTCCTTCATTGCAGTGAAAGTTGGTCGAGGCATGAGGTGCTCATCGATCGGGCGGAACGAGCGGCTGCCGTCGACCCAGACATCGACCGAACGAAGCCTGTCTCGCAATGTGGCGAGTGTTGCAATTTCATAAAGACGCCGATCGGGCTTTTCCTGTCCGAAGATGAGTTTCCGATCGGCTTGGCGGAGGTGCGTGATCGGGACGCGCTCCGGGAGTGTCCGGCGCCTCTCCGAGTAGAGGCGTTTCAGCACACCGACCGCCGCAAGAAGTGGATCGTGTCGGCGGGTCGAGCGGAACGTCAACGCCTGCAGGAACGCACCCGCATATTTGTGGACGGTCGCATACTGCTCGGCTGCTAAGGCCAGAGGTGAAGCCTCGTTGTCTTCGACCATAGCGGCAAGCTCGGGCTTCATCCGAAGCAGTCGAGGCCAGCCAACTTCGCGGTCGAGTGTCTCGATCGCATCATCGCCATTATCATTCGCCGCCTGGAGGGCGGATATCGTATCGAGGAACATCCGCAGAATCTTTGAGGTCTCCGGCCGAGCGTCCATGTGCCGCTGTTTTTTGCGATTGTTGGCTTGCGAGAACAACCGACCCATCAGCTTGATGAACATCGTTACGGCATCGTCGGTGAGTTTCTTACCGAGCTTGATGATCTGCGCCACGATCGTCGAACGCCGGCGATTTGCACCGAAATCTGTGGCGAGCCACGCAGGAGTGGCGTCGCCCTCCCGAATGAGCTGGTCCCAGCGTCCAGATGAAATACGCGCCTGCAATTGAGGATCGATTTCGAGCGTGTGCAGGAAGGCAATTCGTTCGGTCAGTCCAATTAGGTTCGAAGCACCGGGCGCGTCTGGCGCTGATCGCAGCCAATGGAATCGCGTTTGACCAATAGCCGGATCGACGTGGAGCAGAGCGTCGAGCGCTTCCAACTTCTCGGCGGCGATATCTTCGAGGAGTGTGATTTCTGCGCGTCGGCGTGCAATGGCGCGACCGGCCAATCCGATCGTCTCGATCGCCGCCTGAGAAGGGAGTAGCGCACCGCGCTGCCGAAACGCAGATATCACCGCCGTGACGATCGGGTGCCCCTTATCCCCGGCAGCCGCTGCGTCGATAGCAGCCAGAAGTGCTGCACGCCGGTCGTTCTTGTTGGCTATGTGAAGGCTGAGATGTTCGGTCAGGAAACGCCTGTGCTCGAAACGTGTCTGCACCCGACGCGCATAGATGGCGTAATCACGCGAGTCTACGGTGAGCTGGTCGGCCAAGTAGCGGATGACCGTCGCATGAGGCTGCTCGTCTTCTCCCAAGAGACGCCCAGTATGCCGCATGACGCAAAGCTGGATGGCGAAGCCCAGTTTATTATGCGCGCGGCGACGCACCTCACATTCCAACCTGTCAATTGGATCGAGAGTATAGTGCCGGAGCAGATTATCCTCGTCAGCCGGGAAGCCAAAAAGAACCTTTGCCTCCGCCGCATTGACCAGCCTTCTTCGGCCCATTCGTTCGCTCCTCGCTATGAAGGAGCCGAGCTTATGGTCGCTGCAAGATCGATCGCAATCGAGTTGGTAATCTTATCCAGGGGACAAACAGATGTTCGTGCTTCGTTCGACCTTAGCGTGTCTGGGAAAGCAAATCTTGTTCCGGCCCCAATGAAGGGAAAAGCCGCCTTCGAGAACGCCACGGTCGAACGCCTCCCTGGTCGACGGTTTCATGGTCCTCGCCAGCGCTGGCTGTGGCGGAACTCGCGAAGCACGTCAATCATCAAACCGGATTGGCGGTCGGTATAGACGAGAACCCGGAGGGCCTGGCTGCAGCAGCGACACGCCTTAGCATTGAAGCCCCTCAGCAGCGGCTATTCCATTCGCCGGGCCCGACCAGAAACTACGATGTGCAAATTGTTGCCGGACGAACGCCCAAGGCGGGGTCAATTGTCCTCATGCAAGCCGACGTCCTTCGGCCAGACGATGAGTTCGAGGCCTGGATAGTGAAGCAGCGCCCTTTTGACGCGGTAACCTTTTGGTTCACTGGAATCCATCCTGGCAGACAATACGACAATATCATTAGCGAATTGGCGATCACCAGCGACATGCACCATCGCATGGCCAACGACCTTGCTGTATTGGATCTTGCTGGCGCGATTTTTTCGCCTGGCGGCATTCTTCACATCGCGCAGCGCGCGATCGCAAGCAGGGAAATACGCGTCCGTACCTCGACAGTTGATGAGTTGAAAGCCCTTCTTGAACATGGGCCGTTTCGGATTGCGGAAATTGCGGATATGAGTCTCTTTGAATATTCAGAGCCGACCCTGGGACCACGCATTGGTGTTCCCTCAGAGGGCAACTCGTCCTACGTCATATCAACAATCCTGCGGCTGGAAGGCTAGTAAGCCGCCGCCATTTTCAACTTCTTTCACGAAGGCGACCAGTCGAACACATCTTTAACCAAAGCGCGAACTGAGTTCAGGCACGGCGTGGCCAAACGTTCAGCGAATACCACCATCAATTCCTCGAGGACTCTTTCCTGAATCTCTTGTTCGCGCTGTTCGACATCGAACACCGGCGCTGGCTCGGCCAGCTGGGATATCGCTTCGGTTTTGGCATCGGCGAGACGCGATCCAAGGTGGCGGAAAGAGGCAAGCGTCGGTGTATCAGCGTTTCTCGATGCCCGCGCAATCTGCCCTTGGATTTTGGTGATTTCCGCTGATAGCGTTATCACCTTGTCTTTGTTTTTGAACGATGCCGCTTTTAAACTTTCATAGCTCTCAAAATACCCTTCTGCCTTCTCGGTCAGCTTTTGCAGGGTCAACTGTGCTTCATTGGAAATTTCCTGCGCCGCGGAACCCAGGTCCTTACAGACGGAGTTTGCGATTTCCTTCTGCATGTCCTGCCAACTTTTCGTTTCCTCAAAACCATCACGCCGTGCGTTCGGGATCACGGCTTTGAGGTCGACATAGATTTCGCCCACGAACCAGTCCTGATATCGAGCGTTGGACTTCGCCCTTTGCTGAAAAATTTGGCGAACGACGTCGGTACCGTCGATCTGAATATTCTTGGCGCGTACACGCAGGCCTCGGTACTCTGCCTCCAGATAAGAGCCGGGCACGTCTTTGAAGCCAACCCATGCCCACCAAGTCTTCGATGAGGAGAAAAACGGCGTGACCTTCACCAGAGGTGTGAGGTCGGCACCGCCTTCAACGCTGTACGTCTTGCCGTAAGGTTTGTAGATCAGCTTTGGCTCCTCACCCGGTTCCTCAAGTATCACGTTGACCTGCGGAATACCGATCCCTCCTTCTGCCGCATGGTCGAGGATCTGCGCCACGAATGGAAAGTCAGGCGCGAACGGAACGGGAGCCACTTGCGACAGGAAGCGAGCCATTAGGTCCGATTTCAAGCATTCCTCAGGAGGCGAGGTAAAGCCATCAAGCACGACCTCGAAGAACGATGGCAGCGTTTTATCGACATCCTCGATCTCAACCGTGACGCACTGTCTCAGCAGCGCATCTGCGGTAAGCGTGCTGCCCATTGCAGGCGACATCAGCTCGCGCATTTTAGCGGCTTTGAAGGTAACGGTCGTCTGCTTTGGCTCGCCGGTTGCCTTTGTCCGGAACGTCAAGGTGTTGGCAAAAACGATGCCGGCCAATCGGCCAATGCCTCGAAAACCCGCGTCCGTCCGATAATCTTTCCGGGAAGCTCCGATGGAAGCAAGGGTGGACGCAGCGATGTCAACCGAAAGCCCCGCTCCATTGTCGCGAATGGTGAGACCCACGAAATTATCGTGGAAACTGACAGTAACCTTGCCCGCCCCAGCCGGGAGGATATCGAGATCTTCCACTGCTCGCTGTATCGAGTCGAAGCCGTTTTGGACATATTCTCGTATCGCGTTACGAGATTCCCCGTACATTCCGACAGTCAGCGTTTCCAGGATGAAGGCACCAAAATACGGCTCGACGCCGACCGAGACACTAGTCATTGCCATTCTCCAGTTCATTCAGCCAGACTTCAGAGGGATTCTTCAGTCCGGTGTGCTCTCCGATCTCGAAGACGTAGTCGTCGTCCATTGTGGGAGAAATCAGATTGCGGGGTAGACAGTAGATCTCGCTCGCCCTGTTCAAAATCTCATTCACGGTGGCGGGAGAACTTCCAAGGAGCCTGCGTAATTTTAGTTCCGGCTCTGCCTGCTCTTCCAAGACCAGTTGCTGTTTCGCTATCCACAGCCCGATTAGCTGGTTTGGTGGCTTGAGTTCCGTATTGAGTACAAATTTTGCGCGCATCGCTTTCGGTTGAGGTGTCGCGATATAAATGGGTCGTTTGGGAAGCGTGACCATCTTGCCATCGAGAACCGCTAACGGAAATTTTGCAAAACCTTGCGTTTGAAAGTCTATCAAACGCGCGCCAACCGGAAACGATGGACCCAGGCGCGCAGCTTGATTGCCCTCAGCAAGGTACATCGACAGGATAAGCCCGAAATACAGATAGCTCGATGTCACTGGAGGGATCGCCTGGAACAGGTCCAGGAAGTCAGATAGCAACAACGCCGTCTGACTATGATGTATCGCGCTTGTTCCGAATTTTCGGGCGAAGATCACGAGCTCGTCGGACGACATGCTGCCCAGCACATCCGCTGTCAAAAGATCCTCTATTGTACAATCGCTTTTGATCGCATTGGTCAGTATAGTTTCGGCCTTGCCAACAGCAGCAGTTGAGGCCACCGTAAGATCGCGCGACGAGAGCATGGCGCGCTTGAGCTTCGGATCAGAAAGAGTGAGGCCGTTAACATCAAGGAAACGAAAGCCAGTCCGAGTGGTGATCTCGGCCCTTGCTATCGAAACCGCTCTTTCACGCTTCTCGATCTCCTCTTTCTGATGGTCCTTTTCTGATTTCGGCTTCGGCATTCCCGGTAATGTCGACACGCTGACGAACGCAGGTGCTCGTCCCGCGGCTTTCGCGATAAGCGCAAGTCGACGGTTGTCGTAGAGACGCAATTTCTCTGCCCCCGCGCTCCTCCACGCTTCGAAGCCAAGACTGGGATGAGCGGGCCGTTCAATTGAAGCGTCGTCACCAGGCAACGGGGCCATCTGCCAATCTGATTTACCGTCGCGCGTCAGGACAACGATTGCTTTCGCCCGCTTCGAGCGGGCATGATCCAAAATCTCCCGCCAGAAAATCAGGTCCCCCCAACGGTTGCGGCCCTCTTCTGCAGTCTCTCCGTCGGTCTCGACCTTGAGAGGCTTCTTTTTTCGATCCTGGTAGCCGGGCGGCATCCTGCCTTCGTATCGTGCGGACGCGACCGCATCGAGGCTTTCGAAATAACCAAAGAGTTCGCTTTCGCGAAGAGCATGCGCATTCGCAAAGGTTGCTACTTCGCGCGAATTTGCTTGGAATTGCTCGCTGCAACCACTTAGCATATCGGTAAGCCCCCCGAGTGAACTTAACACCTCACGCGTGCGTACAAGCTGTTTCGTGTTGTCCGAGGCGCCTCCAAGGGGCTCGTCAAGGAACGGGTAGAGAAAATCAAAACTGTGCTCGGCGATATTCCTTATCCCGGCAAGATGCGACGTTAGCTCATCGAGAACGGTTCGGTCTTTCAAATGACGGTAATATTCGTGGGCAGACCAAGCTGGTACAGCAAGGCGCGTGCCGCAGTAATCAGAAAGCCACGCGACCAGCTCCCCACGCGATTTGGTTCCAATTCTGGTCATCCACATGAGGAAGGAAGTGTCGACATAGACAAACGTGCGCGGCGCCTGAAGGAGGTCGGCACCTTCTGCTGCAAGATCCTCGGCAGGCACGCCTGTCAGCGGCAGGAGAAATTGCGCCAATTTTTCATATTCAGGCTGATGGCCGCGCGTAGCGCCGGCGCCCCGAGCGCGAACAGGAGATGAACGATTTTTCAACTGGATTGTTGCCCCAGGGATTTCAATTACCTGCCGATATTCATGCAGGCGGAAGTAGTCGTCAACCGAAAGCTGCAGGGCGATAATACTTTGGCGTCAAGAAATCAGGTTGCCGTCACCGAGCTTCGCCATAACCTTGTCGACCAATGCCTTTGCGACGCTCTGGCTAGATGATACCTGATAAAGTACCTCGCAAAATCGCTCGAAAGCCATTCGCTCATTGTCCGCGACACCTTTGATTTCTGCTATTTTCGGCTGCGTCGAGAGCTCAAGGGATTTCTCGACTTCTATCACTTTTTCGGTATAGCCAGAAAGGTCCTCATTCTGGAGCACCGTCTGCGAGAGCGCTTTCTTTGCCTTCTGGCAAGCATCACGGCCCTTAGCCCACCAGTTCGCATATTCTGACTCACCCAGGACCCCCTGCGCAAGAATATCGAGCGTCTCGTTAGCGATCTTGAGCTGAAGTTCTGTTTCTCGTAGCCAATTGCGTTTGATCGAACTCGTCCTGCATAGGTGCGCGATTTCTCTGGCAAGCGGGGCAAGCTGATTGGTGAGATTGTGGTAGTGGGCGTTCTGTTCGAAGTGATCACGGCGCCCATTTGGGACGATTTTCCGATCGACAACGTGAATTTCACCGACGGCCCAAGCGTTAAATCGAAGTTCGGGAAACAATTCTTCGAGTAGGTTGTGCTCGCCAATCTGCACATTTCCAGCACGAAGCCTCAATCCCTTCACGCCGGCGCCATTCGGCAGCGCCCCCTCGTAGTCGTGATGAAGAACCCAGACAATCGCGGCAAGTTCACCGTCGATTGATGAGATTTCGTTGACGGAAAGTCGGCTGAAACGGATTGGATTGTGGCCAGGCGGCGTTAGCACGTCACGATGCGGCCGTAAGACGGGCCGGTCGTTGCCCTCGATGCGAATATTCAGTTCTCCAAGCGCGACGACCTGGGCAAGCGCTTTACGGATCTCGGCACCAAATTGGAATTCCGACGCGAACGGAACGGGAGCGACTTGGCCCAAATATTCGTCGACAGCCACGGGGCTCATCAACTTGTCACTGCGTAGGCGAACGACCCCCCGCAATTCAACTTCGAAGAACCGCTCCGGATAGTCACCGGACGGCTTTTTCCTGAGCGTCGCAACAGAACGTATCAAGCTTTGAATGTCGCCATCGGTTTCGCGCAAGGCCGACTTCAATCGCCGGCAGTCCCACGTCAATTCGGCAACAGACGAATCTGACGCTGTTCTAGAGCGGAAAACGAGTTCCTGCGCATAGCCCAGGCCCGCAAGGCGACCGACGCCTCTGAAACCTCGGGCTGACGTGCCACGCTTGCCGCTTGCACCCAAGGCGGCCATCTTGCGGGCGAAATCGGCGTTTGACAGACCGGCACCATTGTCGCGAATGCGTATGGTTCTCGTCGTCGCATCAATTGTGATGGCGACCTTCCCAGCTTCATCCCCGGAAAGCAGCCCGCGGCTGTGCGCGTCGTCGATGGCATCGGCAGAGTTCTGCACGTACTCGCGATAGACCGTCATCGGGTCGATGTACATCGCGCTGGAAACCAGTTCCAATACGTCCCGACCAATGGTGATCTCCTCAAGAGGCTCACTCTGGCCTCCGGCTTTTGCGGCATGGAGCGCCGACCGGTTTATCCGTGTTGTGGCTTCCGTCGTCATGCAACAGCCCTTTGCTTTGGTGCGAGCTCTGCGGTGATAGCGATGCTCTCTTCCTCATAGTCCAAACCAGCGTCTTCAACCCGCTCGTCTTCGGCGAGCCCAAGGTCAGACATCGATTCCAGGCGGACCAGTTCCTTTTGCGTGGCCCATATTGTTGTCAGTTCGTCCTTAGATGCCGGAATATAGAACCGCAAAATTTGCCGAACTTTATCGTTGGCAGCAAAGTCGCTTAGCATCACGAATTCGCGGGGGTCGCGGGACGAGAGCAGCTCCATGAGCTCTGCCCGCTCGTAGCTGTCGAGCGAGGCGAACTCGGCCTGAAATTCGTAGAGCTTCTGATCCTGATCGTATCGCTCGTACCAGGTACGATTGAAGATGAAATCGTGCGGCATCATCAGGATGCGCGCATAATCCTCGAAGGTGTCTCCAAACGCGTGCTTGAAGAAGGCCGGCGCCCCGCTGACGATACCGTGCGTCGCCTGCAGTACAATCTGCATCGACCGAAGTTGGTAACGGGACCACTTCTCTCCGATATGACCACGGTTCGGGCGGTTGGTCGGCTGGTACCGCATCGGAAATGACCAAATGCGGATCCCGAGCTCCTCGTTCAAAGTCACGTTCAAGCGCATGCGCTCGAACAGATCCTCCGGACCGTCATGGAAATTATAAAGCATATAGTTCGACAGCTCGGTCAGACCGTACTCTGCCGCATAGCGTACGGCCTGTTCGTACGGCTTCTTGACGCCGAGATGGTCGAAAGCGATCCGCAGGGGTTTCAGGCAAATGGTTGCCAATTCCCGCAGATACATCGGATCCTTGCATAAGATCCGTGCATCGACGCCCTGATTGAAGTCGACCCGGCGCTGAACCGCGACTTTTGCACCAGGTCTCATGAGCTTGGCTCCGGGTACAAAGCCCAGATCGCGGATTTCCGCAATGATTTCCTTAAACCTTGCGGATGCGACAACGTTGTTGTCCATGAGGATCAGGTCCTTTTTAGGACCATAATGCTCGTCGATTGCCCGGACCAGATCGGTCAAGGACTCGGTATCGCGTTGCATCCCCTCCAGCTTTGGCACACCGCAAAAATGACATTTGCGAATGCAACCGCGGGAGGTGTAGGCAAAATAGGCGTCTCGCACCGGATAGCGGTAATCGATCTGAGAGAGGATATCGTAATCCGGAACGAGATCCTCAATCGGTCGTCCTGTCGTGTCGCTGGAATAAAGTTCTTCAGCAAATTCGTCGAGCTGCAAAGACACGGCAGGTGAGTCCGAGAGCAATCCTTTGATAAACCTAACGCCGTGCCAGCGACGCTCGTCCAGAAAGCGTTCATGCATAAGAGACGCAGCAATGCCGCCGACAAAAACCTTGTCAGCCTGGCCGTTGGCGACCTCAAGAGCAAAATCGATCGATTGGGAGATCTTCGGATACTCGAAGGAAAAAAGCGTCGTTACATAAATCCGGTCCCACGCCTCATTCATGACCGAGCGATCCTCGCCCTTTATGAAACGGACACGGTCCCGTTTGCCACGGGGGCCATGGTATTGGGCGATTTTCATCAGGCCCAATGGCGGGTACTTGTTCTTGTACCCTGGCTCGATCAGGAGGATGTTCTTGTTAGCCATTGCTGACGACCTTCAAATGCGCGCGCTTTCGGACATCGCGGATGTAATCGACGGCCTTGCGGACACCGCCCTCACCGCCCACTCCCTTGAGTTGGCCATTGGTTGACCAGTCAACATGGAGCCCGAAATCGGCGAGCATGTTGACAAAGTAACTTCGGTCGGCGTCGACCACGCCCTTGGTTTCATTGTAAAGATCAGCGGCGATGTCCATTAGTGCGTAAACCCCCACGCCTTTGTTCAAGATGTGTTTCCGATGGTTCGACCATTGATCGGGAAGGACGTCAGCGACAGCTTTCCAAAATGCCAGGACCACAAGAGCGGCATGCTCCGGCGACCGCGTCTTGAGGATGCGTGTCGCAGTCAAAAACCGCTTGATCGCCTTCTGCATGGTCCGAAGCGACGCACGCCGCTTCAATCCGGATGTGCTGTTGCCGCCAAGGTCAAGCTGGCGGCACCAAGGCGACTCGACATCGTTGTTCAAGTGCAGGGCAATGAACAGTTCAGGCCTGTCGTTTGCAAGATCGCCCGCCAGATGGGCATCATGAAAGTCGAGAAGGCTGGTGCTGAGCCCTTTCGCCTTGCTGTTGATCGTGTTGAAAACCTCCATCTCCTCGCGAACCGTGAGGCCCAGAAAGCACATGAACGGCAAGGAGATGTCGACGTCATTGAGGTGGCCTAGGCGGTGCTGGCAATCGACCTGAGCCATGACTTTGCCGGCAGCGGGGTCAATCTCGAGGCGAGCTTGCCCTTGCCCGGTTTCGACAAGGCGCCAGGCCGTATCGCTTGGCCGGAGATTGAGCGTGAGCGGAATGGTGGACGCGTCTGGCTGGCGGATGTAGCGACGGAAATCCAGACTGTGTTGGGAATTAAACCGGCGCTGGTATCCCGTCTTCGTATCTTCGTTGAGGATATCGGCAAAACTCAGAGAATGGAGAAGTTTTGCGGGGGCAAAGCCAAGCAAAACTTGACGGCCAGCCGAGGCGCCGATCGTGCAATGAATCGTTAATGGAGCAGACATGATATCCCCCGGTCGCACAATTTGCATTCCCCGGATGCACTTTCGTGCACGAAGCACTGCAAGTCAAGCTTTGACTACGAGCGAGAGACAGGCACATCATGCTATTTTTTGGGATTGAGCTTGGCGCTTACGGCCTCTATCCGGCCAGCCAGCTTATCGAGTTCGAAGTGAATTTTCTTGCGCGTCTCACCTTGCGCATGACTGAGCGCGGATTCGACCTCGGGACGTGCAAGCCATTGACGGAACTTGGCAAGTTTTTTGTAAGGGGTGCTGTCGGCACCCGCCTCAACGGCATGCTCATGCGCATCCTCGAAACCGTAGGTCCGAGTTGAAAACTTCTGGAGCGCTTTTGAGGCCGAACAGATCACGGGTAGACGGTCCCGGACATCGACGGCGCGGGCAATTTCACCGGACTTGATCTTTTCAACGACCAGATTGTCGAAACCCTGTTGAGAAAGCCTGGCCTTGCGGATCGTCGAAGACTTCAAGTACTCGTCATAGTAGCTCCATTTCGAGGTGTCTGGGTCGCCATTGTCGAGCATGAACTGATAAACCGCGATGAGGTGTTCCACCTTCCGTTTGGAAAGGCCGATTTCCAACGCGAGTTTCGAAGAGTCGATGTCATGCGCTTTTGACCGACGGTAGAGAAAGCCCGCCTGCTCAAACGGCGCCCAGTCTTTCTTGCCCTTGATGTGATACTGGCCGAGCAACGCAAAAATGAGTGACTCGTCAATGTCCGCCGGAAGAAGACGAACCTTCATACGGCCCCATTTGACCGGATCGGTCTTCGCCAGTCCTCGGTAGGCGGCCAGGCGACTATTTCCCTCCAAAACCTCCAAGGACTGAGCGCGCACCACGACCGGGTCGGTCAACCCACCATCCCGCTTGATGTCCTGGATCAGGGTTTTGACGTGATCCATCTCCAACAGCTTGCGCTCGATATCCGCTTGGCTCGGCTCCTCGCCGTCGACACGCAAGATCGAGTAGACACGTGGATTGTCGACGAAAAATCGAAGGTCCTTCTGCGCGATGGTACTGGTGACCACGGGGACTTCGACGCCGCGGATCAGAAGCGTTTCTCCCGTTGCTTTCGCGGATTCTTGGGCCGTGTTCATTCTTCCTCCCGCTTGCCGAGGCGCAGCACGTCGCGGACCATTTCCCCGAACGCATAGTCTGCAAGTTTATCGTAGTCGGCCCGACTGATATCGCCTTGGCCCAGTTGCCCTGCGAGGTGCTTTGCCGAAAGAAGCGCATCCACCCATGCATCGACGGTTTCCGATGCAATCAGATTGGTAACGAAACAGGGCCGATTCTGGGAAATTCGGTGGATACGGTCCTGCGCCTGAAGATAATCGTCTAGACTGAAGCTGCGATCGTAAAATACGGCATGGTTGGCGACGGTGAGCGTGAGGCCTTCCTTCGCAGCCCCTGGCGTCGCGACCAGCACCCGCACGCTTTGATCTGTCTTGAACGCAGACAGCGCCTCTTCCCGTATAGCTATGGTGAGGCCGCCGTGAACCACAACAGCCCCGAATTCATCGAGATGCCGGCGTAAAAGCTCGGCGTTTTTGGTGAAATTGGTCCAGACGATAATCTTTTCATTAGCGTCGATGGCGTCGTGGACGAGGTCGTCGAGGGCCCCCATTTTCCCGGGCGTCGCCTTGTAGGACTGATCGATCATTGCAGGATTGGAGGCAACCTGCACCAGTCGCAGCAGACGCTTGAGGATTTCCTCGGCATCATCGAGCACCGGGCGACCCTGCGTGACAACAATTGCCGCAAGCTCATTGCGGAACTGTCCGTAGATCTCAGCCTGTCGCGGCTCGAGCTGGCACTCGACGTTTCGAACCGTCTTGTCGGGCAATTGAAGGCCCGCCGTCTTCTTTGTTTCTCTCACGGTGAACGGACGGATTTTTTCAAAGAGCTGCTCAAGCTCTCCCGCAAAGGCGGCGGCACGGGTCTCGTCATGGCCGAGGTCATTCGTCAGGTCGAGATTTCGCTTGAAGGAGGTGAAGTCGTCTCCAAGGCTTTCGCCTTGATCGAGAAACTTGATTTGGGACCAAAGGTCATATGGTCGGTTCGCAACCGGCGTGCCGGTCATGATCACCTTACGCACGAAGCTTGGCCCGAGGCCGTGAAGTGCCTGGCTGACCTCCGCATCGGGGTTCTTGATTTTATGCGCCTCGTCGAGAACGGCCCCGACCTTGCGCGTTTTCACGAAAAGTTCCAGCCGCTTTCTCTCGGAAAGGACGACCTCGTAATGCGCCAGGTAAATCCGTGCCGGGCTGTTGAAGGCAAAAAAGTTTGCGTTTCGGTCCTGACCAAGGATCCGAGGTCGCAGGTGGCTGTGGCTAGCGATTTCGACCCGCCAGTTTTCGATCAGGCTCTTCTTCGTAATGATGAGCACCGAGTCCGCTATATCTCTCGAAAGCCATGACAGCGCCAGGTCAAGGCCGATCTTTGTCTTTCCCAGACCCTGCTCGTGGAAGATTGCTGCGTAAGGCATGTCGCGGATGGCCGAGAGCGCTTCGATTTGATGCGGAAACGCAGATTGTTTTGCATCGAGGCTCGCGGCCTTTTGAAGTTTTAGCATGCAGTCACTCCGAGCCCGTCAAGGACAACGGTTCGAGTATCGCAATCAGCGAACGGTGATTTCAGCTGTGAGAGCATCCGCCGGGCAGTGGCGCCGGCGGTCAGCGGGACGCTCAGCGCAAAAATCCCATTCGGCGTCTGCGAGAGATAGGCCAGGAACGCGGTAATCTGGTCCCGTGTGTGGTTCGTCTCGAGATCTGCCGTTGTTTTCGCTTCCCCGATCAGTGTGGCGGTGGTGGGGACATCCGTGGCGTAGAGATCTGGCACATAGCCATTGACGCGTGGCGGTCGTTCGCCGCGGATGGGCCTGACCGCGTCATCCCTGATGGCAAGACTCGCAAGTGCGCCCAGTTCCCTTTCTGCGAACCCGACAAGGGCGGCCACGAGCGACGCGTGAGACGCAGATTCCGGCATCTCAGGAACTCAGCCCCAGCCATTTCAACAGCTTTGTGAGTTCGGCCTGGGCATCCGTCAGCGCCTGCGCGGTATCGCCGCCCGGTTCCGACTGGATCCGCTGTTGTTCATCATATTGGAGAGCGGCGATACGGCCGACAAGGGCGCGGGCCAGCTGCCCAATTTCGGCTTCCAGCAGTGTCTTGTTGAGGTCCGGCTTCTC
Source organism: Mesorhizobium sp. NZP2077 (assembly GCF_013170805.1). NCBI lineage: Bacteria > Pseudomonadati > Pseudomonadota > Alphaproteobacteria > Hyphomicrobiales > Phyllobacteriaceae > Mesorhizobium > Mesorhizobium sp. NZP2077. The sequence continues at coordinate 355,423 of NZ_CP051294.1, forward strand.
AAGCACGGCTTCCGCCTTGCGTGCCCCATGTTTGAGGAAGATTTCCCTGGCTTTTTCATTTCGCAAGATTCGAGGAAGCACGCGGACTTTCTGCAATGGGAACAGCTTGCCGTCATGGATCCAGCGCGCGAAATCTATGCAGTCGAAACCGGCAGCCGTGATTGCCTGCTTGATCCCGGGTTTTTGAAGCTCAACGAAACCGCTGAAGCGGGTCGTATCGAAATCGCCATCCTCTCCGATTGCGGGCCTGTAGAACTGTTCCATGTCGGAATAAGCGTTGATGCTCTCCACGACTTCGGACTGCCGACCGCCGCAATAGTCGACGATCGTTGCGAATGGCAAATGGTCTTGGGTGCGTAGCTCGTAAAGGTATTTTGCCTTGGAGTACGGATCCCAGGGCCGCGTTCCGACCAGGTGGATTTGCAGACGAATGGCGTGCACCGAGGCATCATCGATCTCGTCGTGAACGAGAGCGGGGATGTGTGTCCAGCTACCTTTCACCTGTGTGTCGATAAAGTGCTTATAGAGGGCAACGCGCGTATTGCCTTCGACGCAGACCAAGCTGCCGTCCGCTCTACGGTTGAGGATAACTGGCTGGATAATGCCGCCATTGCTGATAATCGACTGCTTCAGCTTTTCGAATGTCGTGCTGGTCGAGCCGCCAACATCATCGTCGTTGCCAGCACCAAGTGCCAGAAAGATCGCCTCGGGCGTCGGGTTGTCACCGTACATTTCGAGGAACTTGCGAATGCGAGGATTGGATCGGTCGAGTTCAATCTGATCGACAGCGACGATTTCATGCTTGCCAGCGTTGACCAATTGCTTCCCCTGCCCCACGGCTTAGTAGGGAACACACTACAACTCTTCTCCTAATGGTCTATCTATCAGCAGCCAATTCCACTAGTTTTAGTTGTCAAGAAAGCGCCTTTCTTTCGTCGCTGCGCTCTGGATGTGAATTTGCGCCGAACGGCGCCGGTTCTGGTCCCTCAGTAGATAGAATTTTGCAAGCAGAATCAAATTCTTGATGACAGTCGGCGGTGGGTCAAAGTTCGGGTCTGAACCACATCGTAGATGTCGAGATCATACTTGAAGGGGGTCGAATGCGTGACGCCATTGCGAAAGTCGGTCAGCAGTGAAAACCCGTCGCGGGTGGGCTGTCCCTGCTTGGATTTCAGGCGCTTGCGCAGCCGTTCCGAGCAGTCCGTCGGATCCCCCTCGATCTTGAGCAAGCGGGTACAGGCCCGGATTTGCTCCGCTAGGCTAACGTTCCGAGCATCGACTGCGTCCAGCCTTCCGACGTGCTCAACACATAGGCCGCCAGTGTTTCCAGTGCGGCTGCAGACATGATGACCGCAGTTTCGGCGGCGTCGGCGCGGGAAAGGTTCGCAATCTTGTAGTAGGCCAGAGCCCGCCCGATGCCGTGATGGGCTTCGGGTGGCTGAACGGCCGCCATGTAGCCGGAAAAGAGTGCCGGCAGGTTGTCGATAATTTCCCAATGGTACCAGTTTTTTGGCGCTTCCAGTCGATCGGCACGGGAGAAACCCAGAGACCGGAAACCGCCCATGGCGGCGTTTCGGACTTCGCCGAACCCGACCCTCGTGCCTTTAATGAACCCAAGAAATCGCAGACGTGGCTTAGGAAGTCATAGAGTTTCTTGGCTGTCAGGGGCCTGCCATCCAGCGACCGCAGCCTGACGCGGTGCGAGATGGTTCGGATCAGCGGCGGACGGGTGCCTGCGCCCATTGCGGACTGGAAGTGATCAAACGGTCCCAGGATAGCAGCCAAGTTCCCGTCTTGAAGCTCGATATTGACGGGCTTGGGATGAATGGATGGGCCGTTCAGAATGACGGCCTCCGCAGAGGCCTTCGATTTGCCCGCCAAATCCAAGGGTGAAAGGCCGGCAAGCGCAGTAAAATCTTCATGCCCTCGAACATGATACCGATGCCCGATCATCAGGAATGCGGCCGTGGTGCCACCCTCGAAAGTGACTTGACGTCCTGGTCTATTTTTCTAAACCCGGAATTAAGGCTCCCTGTCCATGTCAGCTGGATATCCAGGTGCTCATCGAGTTGCAGCACCGCATCGCGGAACTCAAAAGTCTTGCCATCCATCATGATGGCAACGACCGTGTCGGTCAGCTCAATAGGCCCATGCGGCTTGCCCTCATAGAAGGAAACGTCCGGATGTTCGACAGTCAAGCCACCTCTCCCCCTGGCACACCCGGAGTCTCTAACCGTGGGAGCCCGCCGGCGGCCTCCAGCCATTCCTTGATCTCGGCACTTTCGAAGACAAGGCCGATGAACATCGTCCGCTCATAGAACCGCAGCAGCCAAGCCGACTCCATTCCTGGCGTGTCGTCAATCCGGCCATAGCGGTAATCGAGGATGTCAGGCTCGGCGTGGGCAGGTTGCAAGCGCAGAAGAACGTCTTCAGGCAAATCAACCTTCAGAACGTCCACGAACAAGTGGTCGTCGGGCACCGCCGACCGTAAGCCATGGTGGTGGCTCAGCCCCCTGATGATCTTGCGCAGTGTGCCCAGAATCCTCGGATCGCGCCCAGGATAGATTTTGAAGCGATCCTCGCCCTCGTCGGCCGCCGGCTGCATCAGAGCATACATGTCAATCGCCCGCCTGCGACCATCGATGATCGAGACTGCGCCCGATCGGGCCCTCCCAAAGCTCCTTGACCGCCGCGTTCGCATCGCCGGCAACAGTGATGACGTTCCGAAAATGCGCGTCATCGTCGGAGGTCCCGTTGTTGCAAGTCTTGCAGGTTGGGATCACGATGCGTTGGAAACGGCTTTCCGCCTTGGTCGCCGGATAAAGTCCGCGCGGCACCACGTGCTCCCGGGTGACCAGTCGCAGTTCTCCGCATAATGCACAGTGAGCCGGGCGCCTCTTGCCCATTGTCAGATCCTTGAACCAGATCCCGTCAGTCTGCCATGGCTGGCGATCGACGCGGTAGCTGCTGGCGGCCTTCGACCGCAAGCTCCCCACAGATTTAGTTGGCTGCAGGTCGGCCCCCTCCCCGCCGGCGGTAGCGTCGCAGGGTTGAGCGCCGTCTAGCAGCCCTGCCCGGACTTCCGAAAGCCTCCATTATTGGGACAAGCACCCGTCCGCGTCTTCGACAAATTCAATGATGTCGACGATCACATCCCGAGCGCCGCATATGACATCAGGCGCTGCACCCGCCGCATTTCATACACAGCTGTCGCGAATCATCGTCACATGGGTGTTGGTTTTTCACCAAAGCTTTAGATTGTAACCGGCCGCGAGGTCCGATCTTCGACCTCGAAAATTGCGGATCGAAGGGGCGAGCGATCACTTGGGGCGATCGCATCCCCAAAGAATTCAAGCCTCATGGATGTTTGGGAGGCGGAGCGTTCTTCTTCGCCATATTGTGCCGCGCCAAAGACAGCTGATCCCGTTTTCCGTCAACAGGCACGGCGGCTTGGGCGTTGTCAGCGCCCAACAATCGTGTTGTTCACCCCCGCTTCCCAGACTCACGCATCCTACAAGGTTTGATAGCTTGCGCTAACTCTCCCAGACTGATTTGTCGCTGAGTTGGGTTTGCTTCAAAAGATCCCACGGGCGCCGAGCCTGCCCCTTCCGATCATCTCGCGTAGGCCGAGATCGCCGACCAGATTGAGCGCCTCTGTCCGGAACTGCTCCTTGTCCGAAAACCGCCTCTACATTTCGGACACGCAACTGCCAGCGGCTCTTACGCGCCAGCGGCCAGTTAATCCTCGATCCCTAGGTCGGCGTTTTGGTGATTGGAAGAAAAGTCGGGCACTATGTCGCCGGCCAGCAGCTTCTCCTTGGACAGTAGTCCGGCGTCCTCGAGCGCCTCGAAATCCGGCAGCTGACGCAGCGTCTCGAGCCCGAACTGCGTGAGAAAAGTCTTCGTCGTCACATAGGTGTAAGGCGCGCCCGGCTGCGGCGAGCGCGGCCCCGAGGCGATCAGCTCCTGCGCGCGCAACACACCAATCAGATCCCGCGACACCTCCTTGCCGAAGAAGGACGACAGCTCGCCACGTGTGATCGGCTGGAAATAGGCAATGCACATCAGCACGAGCGCCTCCGACTGCGACAGTTCTTTTGCCCCCTTCCCCGGCGTGCCAAACGCAGCGTGGATGACGTCGGCAAAAACCTTTTTAGTCCGGTGCTGCCAGCCGCCGGCGACGGACACCAGCTCGTAGGGGCGGCCGGCGAGCTCGATGCGGATGTCGTCGATGATCAGGTCAATGTTGCAGTTCCTTCCCACCACCCGCGCGACGACACTACGTGTCACCGGTTCGCTGGCCGCAAAAATGACCGCTTCGACGCGGCCCATCCACTCACGCCAGCGCAGTTCCGGCGGCAGGTGATCGAGCTCGGTGTCAAGCAGCGCCGGCTGATCGTTCGGCTTGTGGCGGGCAGAGGCTTCGCTCATCGCTAGAGTCCAAACAGCCGGAAGATGGGACGGCCGGAGAGCTCGCGCACGGCCTCCAGTTGCTGCAGCCGCTCGAACAGCCGCCGCGATGCAAAGCGCGACAGATCCTTCGTCGTCAGCGATCCAGAGACGGCGTCTTCGTTGAGCAGCAGGAAGATTACCTCGCCGGCACCCTTGGCGCGCAATTTCGGCGCCACCGCCAGGAGCTTTTCGGCGCGGCGCGACAGCTCGCCAGCCAGCCGGCAGGCCTGCGCCGCCGCTTGAACAGACGCCACGCAGACCGCTCGCTCAAAATCTCTCTCCGAGGGCCGGATGCGCTTGCCGCCGCCGGCCTCGGCGCGGAAGGCCGGAGCAAAAACCTGCGCCATCAACAGCGGCAGCGGCCGCGGCCAGCGCAGGCTTTGCGCCAGCACCAGGTCGGCAACCCACCAGGCCAAAAGCTCGGCATCGGGGCGAGTGGCGACGATGTGGGCGGCGATCGCCGCGGCGGCGAACGGTGCCGGCCGGCCCGAGCGCGCCAGTTCTTCGATCTCCGTGCAGAGCGCCGCAAGCGCGGCGCCGTCCCAGGCGAACCCGAGCAATTCGACAATCTTGGCCAGCCGATCGGGGGTGGCGGCCGGCGGCTGCCCGGCCAACTGTCGCCAGGCACCAAGGATCGCGCCGGCGGGTCCGGGATCGGCGCCGGTCGGACGCAGGTACCAGGCATCGCGCAACGCGGCTTCGTCCTCGGCGCGGCCAGCCAGCCGCATGCTGGCGGTGGCACATTTCAGCGCCAGCCGCTGACGCCAAGCCCCGGCCCAGGCAGGCTGCGCCCGGGCGAGCATGTCGAGCGTGCCCAAGGCGGCGCCGGCCTGGAAGGCGGCATCAGCGTCGCTGGACGCGTCGCCGGCGGCGAGCGCCCAAGCGGGGACGGCCGGCGGTGGCGCGGGATTGGCGGTCGCGGGATCGAGGCGAATCATAGTTTCGAGGGTAAAGCGCTCGTGCGCTTTGTGCCATGAATTTCGCACCAAAAACGCACAGCCTGTCGCGGAGATAAAACGAATGATAATCTTGCATTATCGTTCGTTATTGAGAAACATGCTCAGAGATGGCCCGCAGCCCGCAAAGCCGCCGCGAATGTCGCCAGATGGATCGCCAGCCGAAGCGGCTGACCTTGCGGCTGGCGTTGTAGCCGCTCGGCGCCGAAAGAGGCGTACCAATCGGCCGCGCGTTCGCTCTTGGCGTCGATGATCAAAAGGATACCGCCGCCCTCCGTCACCAGCCGCAGACACCGCCTGGCCGCGGCCGCCAGCAGCTGACCGCCCAGCCCCTGCCCCGCTACCGACCTGTCCGTGGCGATGCGCGCGAGCAGAAAACCCGGCACGTCGTGACGCGCCAGCCCCTTGGTCATGCGCGCCGGCACGACTGCATGGTCTACGGCCGCGGGTGCGATCGAATAGAATCCAAGGATCCGCCCGGGCCGTCCGGTCTCTATCGCACAGTAGGTCTTGGCGGCGTTCTGCTCATGACTCTGGCGCGCATAGCGAGCCAGAAACACATTCATGTCCGCGTCGCCGCAATCGAAGCCGCTGCGATCGTGCGCCTTCGAGATCGGCTCCTCGTGCCAGGCCGGAAGGCTCATCGATCACGCGGCAAGGCGGCGATGGCGGCGCGCAGCTTTTCGTTCGGCGGCGGCGGGTTGTCCAGTAGCTCCAGAATGCGCAGAAAATCCCGCTCCGAAACCTCTATCTTCTCGGCGTTCTTGATCACCGCTTCGGCCTCGCGCAAGGCCGCGCGGGTGACGAACTCCGTCAAATCGGCATGCACGAGCGCGGCTGCCCGCATCAGCGTGGCCTTCTGATGCGCGGCTACCCGCAGGTTCATCCGTTCATTCGCTTCAATCGCTGCCCGAGGCATAATATCCTTCTTCACTCCTTGGCTATTTTCATTGAGTTGACGGTCGCAGTGTAGCTGGATCCCGGCTCGCTGTCAAAGATATGTGTCTTAAAGGCGTACATAGAACATAGACCATCTTCAACGAAAATGAAAGCCGTTGAACATCGTACAGACCGCCGCGATCTGACCAGGGCATGTTCGGCGCTGACATTCCAGCCAATCGTCCCCGACATGATATGTTGCGAATCATAGTTGAGGATCCGCGAGATTGCCCGAACAAGATGACCTGCCTGATATCGTGGAGATCGTCCACGCCGTGGGGCGAGATACCGCTGAAGAGTCAAATGCGCGGTTGACGGCCGCCAGGAATGGTCCCTCCCCTGCCCTGCCGGAGCAAAATCCTGTCGACCGGCCGCGCTTGCCCGGCCACCTTGAGCACCTCGCCGATCGCGCCCGCGACTATGTCGAGGCGGCGAGTTCCGCCAACACCCGCCGCGCCTATAGCTCGGATTGGAAGCATTTTGCCGGCTGGTGCCGGCGCCAGGGCGTCGAGATGTTTCCGCCCGATCCGCAGGTCGTCGGCCTCTACATCACCGCTTGCGCCTCCGGCAAGGCGACCGGCGACAAGAAGCCAAACTCGGTGTCGACCATCGAACGCCGACTTTCCTCCCTGGCCTGGAACTATGCGCAGCGCGGCCAGCCGCTCAACCGCAAGGACCGGCATATCGCCACCGTTATGGCCGGTATCCGCAACACCCACGCGTCCCCTCCCCGGCAGAAGGAAGCGATCCTGCCCGAGGATTTGATTGCCATGCTTGAGACGCTTCCCCGCGGCACCCTACGCGGTTTGCGCGACCGTGCCATGCTGCTGCTCGGCTTCGCGGGCGGCCTGCGCCGCTCGGAAATCGTCGGCCTCGACGTGGCCAGGGATCAAACCGAGGATAGTCGTGGCTGGGTCGAGATCCTGGAAAAAGGGCTTCTCGTCACCCTGCGCGGCAAGACCGGCTGGCGTGAGGTCGAGATCGGTCGCGGCTCGTCCGACGCCACCTGCCCAGTGGTGGCGCTGGAGACTTGGCTGAAGCTTGCCCGCGTCGCCCACGGCCCGCTGTTTCGACGCGTCACCGGTCAAGGCAAGACAGTGGGAACTGATCGGTTGAACGATCAGGAAGTCGCCCGCCTCGTCAAGCGTGCGGCACTCGCCGCCGGCGTACGCGGCGACCTCTCGCAAGGCGAGCGTGGCCAAAAGTTTTCTGGCCATTCGCTGCGCGCCGGCCTGGCTTCCTCCGCCGAAGTTGATGAACGCTATGTGCAGAAGCAGCTTGGCCACGCCTCGGCCGAGATGACACGCCGATACCAACGCCGGCGAGACCGTTTTCGCGTCAACCTCACCAAGGCGTCGGGATTGTAGAGGACGAAGCCCCTCCCCCGACAATCTGGCATACCTCTTCCAGATTCGGCCGTGCGCGCGAATGGCTTAAGGTTGCCCCGATCTCGCTGGTCCGTCCTTGCAAATCAGGAATTGCACTCCATAATTGCTAGGATGATAAAGCGCCGGATCGAAACGCAACTCGCCGACTTATAAACACCATCCCCAGCGGTGGGCGTAATTGGGCCGCGCCAGGTCAGCAAGACCACGCTTGCGCTCGAATAGCCGAGACACGGCCGTCGATCTATCTCGATCTTGAGTCCGATAAGGACAGAGCCAAGCTCGCGGAACCGGAGCTCTACCTTGCCGCGCACGAAGACGAGTTGGTGATCCTCGATGAGGTCCATCGGCTTCCAGACCTCTTCCAAAATCTTCGTGGCTTGATCGACCGCGGTCGCCGCAGCGGGAAGAAGACCGGGCGCTTTCGGCTGCTGGCGTCCGCTTCCATCGACCTCCTCAGGCAGACTGGCGAGACGCTCGCCGGCCGTATCGCCTATCTTGAAATGCATCCCTCGGAGGCTTTCCCGACAGCTTTCTGACGGCAAGCGACCGCGCAAGTCAGCGGTGGCGGCAGGACTTCATCCGCACCTACCTCGAACGCGATATCCCACTGCTCGGGCCTCGCATTCCGGCCCGAAACGCTGCGCCGCTTCTGGACCATGCTGGCATATCATCAATCCGCCCTCCTCAACGCTGCCGACTTCGTCCGGGCCGTCGGAGTCGATCCCAAGACAATTGCCTCGTACCTCGACCTGCTGGTCGATCTGCTGCTGGTGCGAAGGTTCGAGCCGTGGCATGCCAATGTCGGAAAGCGTCTGGTCAAGTCGCCGCGGGTGTACGTGCGCGACAGTGGCATTACACATACGCTGCTTGGACTGACAACCCTTGAGGACGTTCTCGCCCATCCCGTGGCCGGCACCAGTTAGGAAGGTTTTGTCAGTGAGACATTGATTGCGATCGCACCATCGGGCACAGAAGCCAACTTCTATCGCACATCCGCGGCGCCGGGATTGACCTCCTCTTGACCCCTCCAGCCAGCCAGCCTTGGGCGATCGGAATCAAGCGCAGCCTGACGCCGAAAGTGGAGAAGGGCCTTATCTGGCGTGCGAGGACGTAGATCCGAGCCGTCGCCTCGTGGTCTATCCAGGAGCAGAGCGCTTCCCATTGAAACATGACGTCGAGGCAGTGCCGCTTCATATCCTTGCGAAAACGCTGGCCGAATTTGGCGGATCGGCTTTCGCCTGGCTCTCTGTCCCCTACCACCCGCTCCATCCGGCACACAGCGCCTTTACGGTGTTTCACTCTGTCGCTGACCCGCTGGGCCTTTTCAAAGCGTTGTCGCTGCCTGGCCTGCGCCTCTGCCGTTGAAGACGGTGCCGGTTGATGCCCCTCCCTCTCATGCGAGCGCTCGCCGGCGGCGAAATTTACTGCCGTAAATATCGACACTTATCACAGCGAAAACACGCATTTAGGGTGGCGCGTCCAGCGTGGCCGTTTATCGCCGTTAGCTTCGTGGGTGTCCAGTAGACAGGCCTTGGCGACGGAGGCCGGGCAAGGCGTTAACCTTTTGTTAACTCAAAATTTCTTGCCGGTAGTCGCGAATCGGAGCTTAATGGCGCTTGTTGAGGGCATAGCTCACAAAAAGCGCCAATTCGGGTTTTGACGAGA